>NZ_JAAIYB010000138.1 GCF_010894475.1 Myxococcus vastator | reverse complement strand
GGGGAAACGCCCTCCCCCACCCCGCGGAGTCTCGGCCGCGCCCGCGCAAACACTGTCCGGAGGTGGACAGTCTCCCCGCCCGCCCGACAGAGCGCTCAGGGCGACTGCTGGCCCTGGCGCCACGCCTCGCGGCGGCGCTCCTGGGCTTCCCGTCGGTCGAGCGCGTCCTGCTCCTGCGCCGGCAGCTCCGCCAGCCGCGTGCGGTGCATGTTGATGCTCAGCTCGTAGAGTCCCCGGTCCCGCTCCGGCAGCACGTCACCGAACTGGGTCAACACCTCGGTGGAGAAGGTGATGAAGTCCTCGGACACCTGCCGACGGTGGCCGTAGTACTCGTGAATCTGCTCCACCGTGGCCTCGGCGGACAGCACCTTGCCGTAGAGCTCGTTCCAGCGGCGGGACTCCCCTTCGCGGCGCTCCAGCTCGGCCGGGTCCTGCGTGGGCGCGCCCATCCGCCAGTAGAGGTTGTCGGGCAGCTTCGCGCGAATCACCTGCAGGTCCACCGGGTGCACCTTGGGCGTGTTGTCGTCCGGCACTTCCTCGGGCGGCCGCGTCAGGTCCAACGGCGGCGGCGTGGCCCGCGGCGGAGGCGGCGGCGTGCGCGCCACGGCCTGCGGCGCCACGGGCGTGGCGGTCGTCTGGACGACGGCGGGCGCCTCCGGCGTCACCGGCTCCGCGTCCTGGCGAAGCGCGTACACCAGCGCCGCCACCACGAGGCCCGTCGCCACGACGAGGCCGGGCAGGCCCTTCCTCCATGCATTCACGGCCATGCCGCTCCGAATACCGCGCACGGCGTGGGCGCGGCAACCTCCCACCGCGAATGGCGCAATGCATCACCCACAATGCTGCAATGCGTTGTCTCCTTGGCGCGATGCAGCACCTACGTCCCGCTCGTCGGCGGCATGAAACAACCACAATCCTCCTGACTCTGATGCAACGCTATTGTATACACGGCTTTTCCAACTAAACCCGGAGGTCCCCGAATGAAGAACCTGGTCCTTGCAGGACTCACGGCCGCCGCGCTCGTGCCCGCAGCCGCACGCGCGGAGGTGGTGATGTCCTCCATCGTCGACGTGCTGGTGGACGGTGGCAACAACTACAACTGGCAGAAGGTGGAGCTGCCGGGAACCAAGTGTGGCAATGGCTCCCAGTTCAAGTTCTGGGTGCACCGCACGGGTTCGCCCAACCTGATGTTCCTGTTCGAGGGCGGCGGCGCGTGCTGGGATTACGACACGTGTAGCGGCCGCGCGGGCCTGCTGGGCGCCGCCAACCCGAACGGCATCGCCGACGACTACATCACCCAGTTCACGGCCAAGTACGTGTCGCCGCTCGTCAACGGCGCGGACCCGGGCCTGCCGGGCCGCAGCAAGACGGACCTGGTGACGAAGAACTGGAACATCGTCTACGTGCCGTACTGCACCGGTGACGTGCACGTGGGCAACAACGTGGCCACCTACGTCGATTCGACGGGGCAGAACCCGCCGCTGACGTGGCACCACAACGGCTACGGCAACACGCTGGCGATCGCGAACTACGCGAAGACGCAGTTCCCCAACGTCCAGAAGATGCTGATGACGGGCTACAGCGCGGGTGGCACGGCGACGGCGGCCGGCTACTACTTCGTGCGCAAGGCCATCAACCCGGCGCGCGGCTACCTGCTCAACGACTCCGGCCCCATCTTCCTGGCGCCCAACGCGAACTTCCGCTCGCGCGCGCTGCACGAGAAGATTCGCCAGTCGTGGAACCTGAACTCCGTCTTCTCCCTGCTGCCGGGCACGTTCAGCCAGGGCGACTTCGGCACCATCAACCGCATGGTGGCGCAGGAGTTCCCCAACGACCAGCTCGCCTACACGGGCTACTCGCGCGACTACAACTATTCGCGCTTCTCCTATGAGCGCTTCCACGCGCCCAACGACAAGGAGTCCGTGCTGGGCTACTGGAAGCAGGACCAGGACGCGCTGGTCACCGAGCTGAACAAGTACAACAACTTCAGCTACTTCATCCCGCACGAGCGCGCCATCAACTCCAGCCACTGCAGCACCATCATCACCTTCATCGGCGCGCACGCCTGCCAGCAGATGGAGAAGAAGCGCCACTGGTACGAGTACCTCGAGTTCCCGTGGAGCCAGACGTACAAGTGCTACAGCGAGTTCGTGGGCATGGACACGTTCCTGTCGCGGTGGATCAACGGCAACCAGCGCATCCGCATCTACGAGCCCGCCAACGGCTACAACGCCGAGGACCCGGGCATGCAGATTGTCGCGCCGCTCATCAACGGCGCCCTGGGCGGGTAGCCACCGCCTGACGCCGGGCCTGGCCCGGTGACGCCACACCTGGAGCGGGACGCCAGAGGACTCCTGGCGTCCCGCTTCGCCGTTTCAGGGGCCGGGCGGATGGCGCCTCCCCCGCCGCTGGCCACGCGGCCCGCGGGGCGGTAGACGAAGCCCCGCCATGGACAACCTCACCCACGGACTGCTCGGGCTCGCCATTGGCGCCATGCGCAAGCCCGACGTGCGCCCCGGCGCCCCGGAGCGCGCCTCCCCCACGGACCGCGCGGTGCTGGTGGCGTCGGTGCTCGCCGCGGAGTTGCCAGATTTGGACACCCTGCTGGCGCGCGGCGACGCGGTGACGGTGGCGCTCCAGGCCCACCGGGGGCTGTCCCACGCGCTCATCGCCGCGCCGCTGGTGGCGCTCACCGCCACGCTGGCCGCCCGCGCCTGCTTCCGCGGCGCGCGGCTGGCGCCCGTGTTCCTCACCAGTCTGGCCTCCGTCGTCTTCGCGCACCTGCTGCCCGACTTGTGGACGGGCTGGGGGACGCGGGTGCTGCTCCCCTTCTCCGACAGCCGCCTGAGCCTGGACTGGACGATGGTGGTGGACCCCTGGGTGACGCTGCCCCTGCTCGCCGGCGCCGTCCTGGCCTGGCGCCGGCGCGCGGCCTGGCGCAAGACGCTGCTGTGGAGCGCGGCGTGCTCCGCCGCGTACGTGGGCTTCCGCGTGGCCACCTGGGCGGTGCTGACGCAGCGGGTGGAGGCGACCTACCCCGCCGCGCAGGCCGTGCGCGTCTTTCCCCAGCCCTTCTCCGTGAGCACGTGGCGCTACGTGGCCACGCTGCCCGGCGACGTCTTCGCCGCCGGCGCGGTCCCCCTGCTGGGCCCGCCCGCCGAGGCCCGGCGCGCGGAGGCCTCCGGAAGCGCGCTGCCGGAGGACGTGCGGGCCGTGCCGACGGTGCGCGAGGCGCTCGCCTGGGCCCGCTTCCCGCTCGTGCGGTGGGAGCCGCTCGAGGACGGGGGCCGGAGGGTGCGCATCGCCGACCTGCGCTACCACCTGCGCGGCGAGCCGACGCTGGCCTTCGTCATCCACCTGGACGCGGCCAACGCCGTGACGCACGCCCGGCTGGAGCGCGGCGGCAGCGCCGGCGAGCTGCTGCGCCGCTGGCGGGGCGCTGACGCCCAGCCCACCACCGCGGCGCCCTGAAGAGACACGAAGGCCCCGGCGGAAGCACGCCGCTTCCACCGGGGCCGGACTTCAGGCCCGAGCGCCGCTCAGGTGAGGCCCGGCAGCTCCCCCGTGTAGTCGGGGTGGCCGAACGTATTCACATTCACGCCGAAGGCCCGGGCAATGGAGACCAGCAGCTTGTTGTGCGCCACGGCGCCATTCAGCGGCGTGCCGGGGCCCGTCCAGCCGCCCAGCGGGTTGGAGCCCGCGGGGCGCACGCGCAGGAAGCGGCCCATGCGGAAGCGGCCTGCCGCCCCGCCCGCGAGCACGGTGGGGACGCGCACGTTCATGTGGCCGGACGCGTCCCCCAGCTCGTTGCCCCAGTAGATGAGCGTGTTGTCCAGCGCGGTGCCGCTGCCCTCCGGGATGGCGGCCAGCTGCGTCATCAGGTAGGCGAGCTGCTCGGCGTACCACCGCTGCACCTGCACCATCTTCCCGCGGATGGTGGACCGGCGGGGCTCCTCCTGCACGTCCAGCAGGTGGGCGAGGTCGTTGTGCGTGTCCTCGTGGATGCCCAGCCAGGGCATGGACGGCCCCGGAATCGTCATGGTGACGACGCGCGTCAAATCACACGCGAAGGCGCGCGCGATGAGGTCCATGTGCAGCCGCGTGAGCGTCGGCATGTTGTTGAGGTTGCCCAGGCCGCCCAGGCCGTAGGACGGCACCTCGAGGTTGGCGGCGCACTCAGCGCCCCCGGTCTGCAGTTGGGACACGGGCGCCGGGTCCGTGCTCAGCGTGCCCAGGCGCCGCTCGATGTCGCGCAGCGCCTCCAGGTGCGTCTCCAGCTTCTGACGCTCGGCGCCCGCCAGGCGGTTGCGCAGGCGCGTGGCGTCCTTCACCAGGAAGTCCAGCACGCTCTTGCGGCGCGCCCGGTTGCCCGCCACCTCCGCCGGGTCCGCGGACGGCGGGGGCGCCTCACCGAAGAGGCGCCGGTACACGTTGGCCGGGTCGCGCTCGAAGGGGACGCGCGAGCCGTTCGCCGTGAAGCTGATGCTGTTGTAGACGTGCTGGCCGCCGAACTGCTCCCAGGCGTTGAGCTGCAGGGAGCGGAAGCGCGTGCCACCGCCGATGTGGTTGCCCAGCACCTGGTCCAGGGAGGCGCTCTCCGGCAGGTGGTCACCGCTGCCGGTGTTCACCTTGCTGCCGGTGAGGAACGTCACCGGGCCGCCTTCGTGGCCCGTCAGGCCCTGCTCGTAGAGGACCTGGTAGTCCAGGCCGTCCAGCACCAGGAGCTTGTCCCGGTGCGGCTGGAGCGGCGCGAGCATGGAGTTGGGGAAGTCGAGCGTGAAGCTCGACTCCGAGCCCTGGGGATTCCAGAACTCCGGAAGGCAGCCGTGAGAGGTAAACAGGGCCACGAAGCGCAGCGGTGGCGCGGTGCCCTGGGCGTAGGCGTCGGTGGTGCCGAGCAGGTTGGCCAGGGGGAGCGCCGCCGTCGAGCCGGCCAGCGCCTGGAGCAGGGAGCGTCGGGAAAGTTCGCGGAGCATGGGGGCTACTCGGGGGAAGAGGTACGCCGGTGGACGAAATACGGGGAGCGCACGAGGCCGACGAGCGCATCACCCAGCCGCCACTCCGGGTTGGCCCGGAACAGGGACCGCATGTCGGCCAGCATGTGCTCGTCGACGGGGGCCTCGTCCCGTCCCATGGCGAAGCGGAAGAGCTGGAGCGGCACGCAGTCCCCCACGTCATCGCTGGTCGCCAGCACGCGGGCCAGCGCCGCGGCGCCCGTGAAGGGGACGGTGCCATGGGCGAGCTCCACGGAGCCGGAGGCATCCACCGCCAGGCCGTTCTCCTCCGTGCGGTGCTTGCCCAGGCCGTCGAAGTCCTCGAAGCCGAAGCCGATGGGGTCCAGGGAGCGGTGACAGCTCGCGCACGTCGGGTTGTTGGTGTGGGCGGCGAAGCGCTCACGCGTGGTGCGGTCCAGCACCGGCTCCGGCGGGATGATGGAGATGGTGGCCGGCGGCGGCGGCACCTCGCGGCACAGCAGGCGGTGCAGGATGAACTTGCCGCGGCGGATGGGCGAGCTGGAGTCGAAGAGCGCGTAGGTGGCTAGCACGCTGGCGTGGGTGAGGATGCCCGCGCGCTCGGGCGGCAGCGGCAGCCGGCCCGGCGTGCCGTCCGGCGTGGTGGGCTGGGAGCCGTAGAAGTACGCCATGCGCGCGTCGGCATAGGTGTAGTCGGCGTTGAGCAGCTCGCGGACGGAGCCGTTGCGCTCCTTCAGGATGTGGTTGATGAAGTCCCGCGTCTCCGCGTGGCTGGAGACCTTGAAGGCCGCGCTGAAGGCCGGGAACACCTGGTTGTTCTTGGTGAGGTTGGCCTGGCCGGTGAGGCCCAGCCACTCCTCGACGAAGCGGTACAGGTGCCGCTGCGCCGCGGGCGTGGCCAGCAGCCGGCGGGCGTGCTTCTCGCGCTCGTCCGGCGAATCGAGCTGGCCCGCCTCCGCCGCGGCCAGCAGCTCCGCGTCGGCGGGGCCGGCGGTGATGGCGAAGGCCAGCGCGGTGGCGACCTCGTGCGGCGTCAGCCGCACCACCTGGTTGGCGCCCGCGCCCTCCGCGCCCAGCTCGGTGCGGTACAGGAAGGACGCCGAGGAGAAGATGGCCTGGAGCGCGACGCGCGCCGAGGTGGCCGGGTCCGTCCCCTTGCGCGCCTCCCGCCACAGCACCATGAAGTCGGCGACCTCGTCATCGGTGACGGGCCGGCGGTAGGCGCGCGTGGCGATGCCGCGGATGAACTTCTCCCCGCACTCCTGCTCCGGCACGTCCGCCGCGCACGTCCAGTCCTCACGCAGTTGAACCTTGCCGTACTCGGCGAGGTTGCTGGCGGCCACGTCAATCTGATCCGCCAGCAGGGAGGTGACCTGCAGCCGGTCGTGGGTGGAGAACCCGAGGATGGTGTCCTCCGGCGCGAAGGAGTACGTCATCACCAACGGCACCGTCGTGGGGAAGATGGCGTTGACGCTGTTGTCGTACTCCGCGCGCGTCATGCGCCGCACACGCGTCGCCGAGGCCTCGTCGACTTCAGGAGGTGTCCCTGACGAGACCTTGCCGGGAGAGCACGACGCCGCTGACAACAGCAAGGTCGCGGAAACGGAGAAACGGAAGAGTCGCATACGCAAGGCACCCTCGAACCAGCCACCCCCAGATGGGCCCCCTCTGAAGTGCTGGCTGACGGACGATTCTAACCGCTTCACCAACACGGTCCGTCACGATTCTAGCGCGGCGCTTCAGCGCCCCTGGACGTCCAGGCAAGCTGCGGGATTGCGCTGGGATTGACGCCGCGCGGCGGTGAATACAAGGAATACATAAAATACTGGCCACACAGTCGCCTACGTTGGCGCTGTTTGCCTTCTGGGTGTGGCGGGACACCGGGTGTGAGGGCACACCGGGTTGACCTCACCGCGCGCGGTGCTCCACGCCGTGCGGCCCGGCCACCACCAGGTCCGTGGTGAGGTTCAGGAACAAACCGTGGCCCAGGATTCCCGCGCGCGCGCCCAGGCTCGCGGCCAGCGACGCGGGCGCGTCCATGGGACCGAAGGCACAGTCGAGCACGAGGTTGCCCTGGTCCGTGAGGAAGGGCTCGCCGCCGGCGCCGTGCCGGACGGAGACGCGCGCGCCGAGCGACTCGAGGAACCGCGCCTGGGAGCGCCAACCGAAGGACAGCACCTCCACCGGCACCGGCCCGTGCGTGCCCAGCACGGGGGACAGCTTTCCCGTGTCCACCACGATGACGACGCGCTGGCTTGCTTGCGCGACGATCTTCTCGCGCAGCAGCGCGCCACCTCCGCCCTTGATGAGGGACAGGTCCGGCGCCACTTCGTCCGCGCCGTCGATGGTGACGTCCAGCACGGGGTGCGTGTCCAGCGTCGTCACGGGCACGCCCCAGGAGCGCGCCAGCGCCTCCGTGGCGCGGGAGGTGGGCACGCCCACCACGTCCAACAGCCGCCCCTGCGCGCGCAGCGCGGCCAACCGCTGGACGGCGAAGGCCGCGGTGCTGCCCGTGCCCAGCCCCACCACCATGCCCGGCTGGAGGAAACCGTCCACCGCCCATTCAGCGGCCGCTTGTTTGTAGCGGGCCGTCGCCGCGCCGTCGTCCTGCTGGCTCATTGAGGAAGCGTAGCGCGGCGGCGCGCGCGTTGGCCGAGGCCCCCCGCGCGCGGTGTCCCGTGCTGGACTGCGAGCGGCTTGTCAGAGGCCCTTGGAGTCCCCTCGGGGCCCCCACGGCCCGGGCTCATCCGGCAACGTGGCGCCATCCAGGAAGCGGTACAGCACCGCGTCGTAGCCACCCGCGCTGGGGAAGCTGGACGCCTGCCCCAAGGTGTAGCCCACCAGATAGACGGCGCCGTCCTGCGAGGTGGCCACGCCCTGGCCACGGTCCGCCGACGCGGAGCCCACCTGCCGGAAATCCAGCCACGTGCCGTGGCTGTCGTAGCTGGCCAGGAACATGTCGGTGCTCCCGAGCGACGGCTCGCCGCCCATGGCGCCGGAGGTGAATCCCGCCAGGTAGACACGGCCCTCCTTGCCCACCGCCACCGACTGCGCGTAGTCGGTGGTCGCCGTGCCAAGCTGCCGCGTCCAATGCCAGCGGCCTTCGGTGTCGTACTTCACCAGCACGGCGTCATAGGACCCCAGGCGGACGTTCCCCTCCAGCGAGCCCGACGTGTAGCCCGACACGTAGACGCCGCCATCGTCCGCCACCGCGACGCCGGTGCCGAACTCGTCATGCGAGGAGCCGAGCTGGCGAATCCACAGCGGCTCGCCCAGGACGCTGTACTTCGTCAGGAACAGGTCCACCGTGTTGCCCGGGTTCGTCACGCCGTCGAGGCTGCCGAAGGTGTAGCCGGTGACGTAGACGTCCTCCTCGCGGCTCACGGCCACGCCCAGCGCCACGTCGCTGCGCGCGGAGCCGAACTGCCGCAGCCAATAGGGATTGCCGCCCGTGTCGAACTTGGCCACCACCACGTCGTAATTGCCCTGCGGGGCCGAGCCATCGAAGCGCCCCAGCGAGTAGCCGCTGACGAAGACGGCGTCCTGTGACGCCAGCCGCGTGGCGGCGATGCCCGTGGCGTAGTCATCCGTGGCGGTGCCGAACTGCCGGACCCACTGGAAGACGCCCTTCGCGTCGTACTTCGCCATGAACAGGTCCGTGCCGCCGGCGTTCTCGTAGAAGCTGAAGCTGCCCCACGTGTAGCCCGCGACGTAGACGTTGCCGGCCTCGTCCGCGGACACCGCGAGCGCACGGTCATTCGCGGACGTTCCCAGCTGCCGCGTCCACAGCAGCGCGCCCGCGGCGTCGTACTTCGAAACGTAGGCGTCCTGGCCCCCCGCCGAGGGGTCCGCGCCGAGCCGCCCGCTGGTGTAGCCCGCCGTGAAGATGGCGTCGCCCGAGGTGGTGACCGCCTGTGCCAGCTCGTCCTGCGGGCTGCCAGACTGGTGCACCCAGCTGGTGACTTGTTGCAACGGAGGCGCCTTCGCGAGCGCGGCCCCGGGAAGACTCAGCAGCGCCCAGCCACCCAGGACTCCGCACGCGCTCCACCGCTGCCAACCACGAACCATGGGCGACTCCTCGGGATGAAAATCTCTGCCCGCACTCTACGCAGCCAGCAGGCGTTGAGAATCCCGAACGACGCCATCCCTGAGAGGGAAATACGTGACGCGGCGTGTTGGCACCGTGTCACTTGAGACTGCGCGTGAAACACAAACCCGGCTACTCCGGATTAGAGGCGCCAGGTCCCGCGAGCCCCGGGCATGAGCAAGCCATGGGGGGCCTTCCTCAAAGAAGTGCCTGGGCTTGTCTGAAAATTGCACAATGTCGGGCATGAACGTCACGTTGGAGCAGGCCCGCGCCCTGGACGCCCTCGCCCGCCACGGCACCTTCACGGCCGCGGCGGAGGCCCTGCGAAAGGGACACACGGCGGTGATGTACGCGCTGCGCACGCTCGAGGCGCAGACGGAGCTGACGCTGCTCGACCGGCGCGGCTACCGCACCCGGCTGACGCCCGCCGGGGAGCGGATTCTGGAGCACTGCCGCAAGCTGCTGGTCGCCGAGCGCGAGCTGGAGGCCGCGTGCGCGGAGATTCGCGCCGGCTGGGAGCCCGCGCTGCGCATCGTCTTCGACGGCATCTTCCCCGCGGAGCCCTTGCTGCGCGTGGTGAAGGAGCTGCGCGCCGAGGGCGCCAGCACCCGCTTCCATGTCTCCGCGGAGTTCCTCTCCGGCGTGGAGGCGGCCTTCGCGCGCGAGGAGGCGGACCTGATGGTGACGCTGCTGCCGCCCACCGTGCCGGGCCTGCGCACGTACCGCCTGCCGGAGCTCAAGGCCATCCTGGTGGCCCACCGGGGACATCCCCTGGCCCGGCGGCGGGGACCGTTGAAGGACGAGGACCTGGCCGAGCACCTGGTGCTCACGGTGCGCGGCTCGGACCCGCGGCTCCAACTCAGCACCGGCGCGCTGGAGACGCGCTCCACGGTGCACCTCAATGACTTCGCGGCGAAGAAGGCCGCCATCATGGAAGGGCTGGGCTTCGGGTGGCTGCCCGAATACATGGCCGCCCGCGAGCTGCGCCGGGGCGAGCTGAAGGCGCTGAAGCTGGCGGGCGACGCCACCCACGCGTTCCATCCCCAGCTCCACCATCGCGCGGGCATCACCCTGGGACGGGCCGCCCGCCGTGTCGTGGAGGCGCTCACGGAGACGGAATCCACCTCCTGAGTGCGCCTGGAATCAGCGCTGGGTGCGCGTGCTAGCTTCGCGCTCATCATGAAAGGCAGTGACCTCCGAGAAGGCGTCGTTCGCGTATTGAGCAGGGATCGGCAGCACGTCCTCGGAACAGGGTTCTTCGTCACCGAGCGCCTGGTGGTGACGTGCTGGCACGTGCTCGACACGCTCGGCGACGCCGAGCGAGACGCCATCTGCCTGGAGGTGCTTCAGAGCCACGAGAAGGCCTCGGCGCGGCTGCGGCTCGACGCATCGAGTCCGACGGACGTGGCGGACCTCGCGGTGCTGGAGCTGACGCGCCCGCTCCGAGGGCCCTCCACCCCGCTCCCCCTGGGCAGCGCGGAGCGGAGCGCGGACCACCGCTTCGCCACGTTCGGATTTCCGCGGGGCTTCGATGACACGGGCACCTGGGCCCGCGGCACCATCGGCTACGCGACGGGGGACGGCGACTTCCGCAAGCTGCTGCTGCACGGCTCGGACATCCGGGAGGGCTTCAGCGGCGGTCCCCTCTTCGATGAGCAGACGCGGCGCGTGGTGGGCGTGGTGCGCTTCAAGGCCGCGGCCTCGGAGGCGCGGGAGGCGTATGCGACGCCCACGGAGCAGCTGCTCGCGCGCTGTCCGGCGCTGCGCGCTTCCGAGGACTGCCCCTACCGGGACCTGGCGTCGTTCCGTGAATCGGACGCGCGGTTCTGGAAGGGACGCGGCCGGGTGCTGGACGAGCAGCTGCTGCCGCTGCTGGCGAAGCTGCCCCGGTTCGTGGAGGTCTCCGGCCCGTCGGGCAGCGGCAAGTCGTCGCTGCTCCACGCGGGGCTGATTCCCGCGCTGCGGAATGGAACGTCCATTCCGGGCAGCCAGCACTGGGACGTCCGGGCCCTGCGCCCGGGACTGGAGCCGTTCGCCGCGCTGGATGACGCGGGCCTGCCCGCGGGAGAGGCGCTGGTGGGGCGCGTCCAGGCGTGGCGGACCGCGAATCCGGAGCCAGGGAAGCGGCTGGTGCTGGTCATCGACCAGTTGGAGGACGTGCTCCTGCGCGGCAGTAGCGCGGAGCTGGCGCGGCATCAACGATTCCTCCAGCAGCTCTCCGCGCTCGCGGACGCGCCGTTGCCAGTGACGTGCGTGGTGGCGCTGCGCGAGGGGTTCGACGCGGTGCTGTCCGAGCGCGCGCCGAGGCTGCGCTCCTTGCTCGGTGAGCACCGGGTGCAGGTGCCGTCGGTGCTGACGCCCTCGGAGCTTCGGGAAATCATCTCCGGTCCGGCCCGGGAGGTGGGGCTGCGCTTCGACCCGCCCGAGGTGGTGGACTCCATCGCCCTGGCCGCGCAGGAGGAGTTCCGCGTGGAGTCCGGCGCGGGCGCTCGCGTCACCGTGCTCCCGTTGCTGGAGGTTGCGCTGACGCAGCTGTGGCAGGCGTCGCGGGATGGCGCGATGACCCTGGAGTCCTTCAACGCCAGCGCGGGGCTGCTCGGCTCCCTGGCGCGCTGGGCGGACAGCGTCTACGAACCGCTGAAGCCCTCGGAGCGCCGGCTGGCGGACCGGCTGCTGCTGGAGCTGGTGCAGTTGGGTGAGGCGGACAGCGGCCTGGAGGACAAGGGACGCCGGGTGCCGCTGGAGGTGCTGCGCGGGCGGCTGGGTGAGCAGGCCGAGGTGGACGCGGTGCTCCAGGTGCTCGTCAACGGGCGGCTCCTGGTGACGTCCCAGGACGGCCATCAGCGGCGAGAGACGGTGGAGCTGATTCACGACGCGCTCCTCACGCACTGGCAGCGCTTCGTGAAGCTGCGCACCGAGGACCGGGCCTTCCGGCGCTGGCACGAAGCCGTGCAGGCCGACGCGGAGCGGTGGTGGGAAGCGGAGCGCGCGCAGCAGCGGCAGGAAGCCGAGCACCGGCTGCCGCGAGGCGAGGCGCTCACCCGCGCGCAGGCGATGCTCGCCCTCCATGCGCACCAGACGAGCGCGCTGGCCCAGCGGTACGTCCTGCGCGGCCAGGAAGCAGCGCGGCGGCGGCAGGGACGGGCACGGCGCAACCTGTGGCTCGCCCTGGGCGCCTCCGTCAGTGCCCTGCTGGGCGTGAGCGGGTTCTACCTGCGGGCGGTGGCGTCCGAGCAACAGGCCGTGGCAGCGAAGGATGCGGCCGAGCTTGCCGTGGCCGCCGAGGCAGCGACCTCGAAGCGGCTCTCCCAGCAACTGCGCATCTCCGAAGCCGACGCCGTGGTGAGCCTGTCGCGCAGCCCTGGGCGCGAGGTGGAGGCGCTCACCCGGGCCATCCAGCTCGCGGGGAGCCCCCAGGAAGGCCTGGACGCGGCCCAGGATGAAGTGACGGAAGCGCTGACCGAGTCCATCATCGCGTTCCTCTACTCCGCGCCCTTGTCCACGGAGCTCGAGGCGCGCACCGTCGGCGCGTTCTCCCCGGACTCACGGCATCTCGTCACTCGCGGCATCGTGCTGTCTCCGTCCATGCGGTTCGTCAGCCGGCTCTGGGACGTCCGCACCGCCCGCCTGCTGCGCGAGTTCGAGTCCGTCGACCTGTGCCCGGGAGGCGCGCCGATGGAGTGCATGCGTTCGCTGCACGCCGACGTTTCAGGCGTGGACACGCACGCCTTTGGCTTCTCACCTGGAGATGGAACGCTCTGGCTGGGGAGCCGCCAGGGTGCCCTGTTGCGGTGGAGCGCTTCGGGCTCCGTGCCCTCCCTCCCGGACGCCCACCAGGACCAGGTCACCGCCATCTCGTTCTCGGAGCGCGGCGACCGCGTGTTGTCCGCCAGCCGCGACCGCACGGTGAAGCTCTGGGACGCGAACACCGGCCAGAAGCTGCGCGAGCTGACCTTCCAGGAGCCCTGTACCCAAGCCGTGTTGTCGGGCGACGCGCGTTACGCCTGGGTGGGCGGTGAAGAGACGACGTGCCTCTACGACCTGACCTCCGAGGCGCGCCGTATCCGGTGCATCACCACGCATGACCCGGGCCCCTCGGTCGCCTTCTCCCCTTCGAGCAAGCTGGCGGTGCTCGGAGAACGGCGCGGAGACGTGAGCCTCCACTTGATAGACGTGCCCTCGGGCAGGGACTTGCGCACCCTGACGAAACTCGAAGGGCACGCGCTCATGCCGTCCTTCGACGACGAATGCAGCCTCTGGGCCTTCGACGACGTCTTCTCCGCGGCGCTCGCCGTTCGCCTCTGTGACAAAGCCCCCGGCGCAGCCCAGGGCCGCGCGGAGTCCCCGCGGAGGCGACCCCGATGGACGCCCAACCCGCTCTTCGGACGCATCTTCGAAAATGGACGCCGCGTCGCCGAGTTCGCCGATGCGCTCTCCGGCGCGCATCCCTACATCCGGTTTCCCCAGGCCACCCAGCGCTGGATGTTCCGCAAGGGGCCCCTGGACTATCGGGCGGAGCGCGCCCTGGTCGCGCCGGATGGACGCTCGCTGCTCGTCCAGGCCGATCCCGGCCTGACGCGAATGAGCCTCGACATCACCACCTGGGACGAATACGTGCCGGGCGGCTTCGCCGTGTCCGGGGACCTGCGTTGGATGGTGGTGCGGGAGCCCCAAAGCGGCCAGCTCTCGCTCGTCGACAGGCGGACGGCCACCACGACGGGGCTGGGAGACTGTGACGTCACCGGCATGCATCCGCCGCTGGAGGGCGCCTTTTCACGCGACGGTCAGCTCCTCGCCGTCCGCTGTGGCGTGAAGGTCCAGTTCTGGGATGTGAACCACGCGGCGCGTGGACCGCGTTCCCAGCCGCCGCCCATCGAAGCAGGCCTCCACCTCACCTCGCTTCCTGCCCACTGGAGCTGGCAGCGCGCCACCGAGCGCGGCGTGGCCACGCCGCGCGCTCGCGCTCACCTCCGGCGGGATGGGGCGACTGGCGAGGACGGATGCCAGACAACGAAGACGTTCTCACCAAGCGCCCGCGTCGAGTTCTCCCCAGACGGCAAGCACTTCGCCATCGAGGATTCCCGCGCCGTCTACCTGGGCTCCACCGAGGCCTGCCGGCTCACGCACGAAGCGCCCCTGGCCACATCGACGATGACGTCACACGGCGCCTCGTTCTCCCCAAATGGCGAGCGCTTCGTCACCATCTCCAACGTGCCCGAGTCCTCCGCTCTCTGGGAGAGCGCCACGGGGAAGCGGCTGGCACCGCTGCCCACGAGCCAGGGAACCGCCGTCACCGCGTTCTCACCGGACTCGAAGTACTTCGCGGTGGCCAACCACCCCGACGTCTACTGGATGGGGCAGGCCTACCTCTTCGACGCCACACACGGACGGCCGCGGCCCTTGGCGGCCATCGACGGGAAGGTCAAGGCGCTCTCCTTCTCGCCAGATACCTCCCGGCTCATCGCGGTGACGGACAACGCCATCCACCTCTTCGACCCGAAGACGGGCGCGCGCGTGCGCAGAATCACCCTGAGCACGAATATCCAGGTGCGGGTCCATCACGCACAGGGGCGCTTCGGTATCTCGGACATGTCGGGCAGGCTCCATTTCTGGCGGACCGCCGATGGTCGACACGTGGCCGACTTGCATCATGGCGGCCACTCCGGATTGGAGCTGACGGCCGATGCGGCAGGCACGCGCGTCGCGTCCTTCGACTCGGACGGCGCCTATCTCTTCTCCCTCCGGATGGAGGACCTGCTGCGGCAGGCCTGCACGCTCATGCGCGGACGGCGAGAGTACGCGCCGGTCCAGGCCATCTGCGACCCCTCCCTTCTCCCAGCGGCCCCCCTGGCGGGCCCTCCGACGCCGTGAGGAATGACGTCTCCATGAGCGCCGCCGCGAAAGGCCCCAAGCCGAGGCACCGCGCCCTCCGCGACTTGCCGAAGGTCCGCGAGGCGCTACGCCCTGACGGCGTGGAGGCGCTCGTCGCCACGCACTTCCCACCGTCCTGGCGCGTGCACACGTCCGTCGTCGGCAAGGTGACCGCCGACGCACTGCGCGACGAACTGCGTGCCCTGCTGACGACGGGCGCTCAGGTCCTCGCGCGGCTGGAGCACTCAGGAGAAGACACACCGCTGTCCGTCACCGAGCGGACGGCGCTGGAGACGGTCGTCGCCTTCTTCGGCCGTCCTGCCCTCGCCATCCGGAACGGCAGCTTCGGTGCGCCGCCCGTGGGATGGGAGGTGCTGGAGCAACACCGCGAGGACATCGAGCGGACCATCGACGCCACCGGGCGCATCGAGCTGGCCGGGAGCGGCATGCTCGGCACGGGCTTCCTGGTGACGGATGAGCTGGTGATGACCAACCGCCACGTCGCGCAGCACTTCTGTCGGCAGGCGACGGACAGGTGGGTGCTGCGGCTCGGCGTGGTGCCTCGGGTGGACTGGCTGGGTGAGCACCAGCGCGATGCCCAGGCCACCTTCCCCATCCAGGGTGTCGCGGCGATTCACACCGTGCATGACCTGGCGCTGCTGCGACTGGGCGCGCCCACGGGCGCGGTGCTGCGTCCCGCCCCGCTGCGGATCGCCACCCAGGCACCGGACGCGGCGGACTCCCGCGCCTTGTACTGCGTGGGCTACCCGATGAAGGACCACGGCCGGACGCCGCCCGAGGTGCTGCTGCGCATCTTCGAGGACGCGTTTGGCGTGAAGCGGCTCCAGCCCGGGGAACTGCTCTCGCTGGACGTGGCCCGGCAGCAGCTCTCCCATGACTGCTCCACGCTGGGAGGCAGCTCCGGCTCCCCCATCGTGGACCTGGAGACGCACGCCGTGCTAGGCCTGCACTTCGGTGGCACCGGGCAGGAGAATCACGCCGTCGCGCTGTGGCAACTGGCGGACGACCCGCTGCTGAGCCGCGCGGGCGTCCGCTTCGCCAGTCCGTGAGGAGCCGCTACTGCGTCACCACGCCGCAGTCGCCCGTCATGTTCGTGGCCGGCTGTCCATTCACCGTGTTGCCGGTGAAGACGTTGTCGCTGGTGATGACCAGCTCGCCGGTGTTCGAGCCGCGGTTGCAGGTGATGACGCCTCCGGCCCCACCCCGGTTGTTCACGAAGCGATTGCCTCGCATGATGACGGTCCGGGAGCCCCCCATGTCCTCCAACTGGACGGCCGCGCCGGGCCCCAGCGGGATGAAGTTGCTTTCGAACACGTTGCCCTCCAGCAGGTCATTGTCCGGCTGGAAGTAGTGGATGGCGGCGCCACCGCCCAGGTCGAAGATGCCCTGCGGGTTGGGCCACGTGAGGATGGGCCGGTCCCAGAGGTCGCTCGTCAGCGAGCCGCCGAAGGCCTCCACGAAGTTGCCCCGAAACGTGTTGTTGCGCAGCACCGTGTTGCGCCCGTGGGTGATGCACACCGCCCCGCCGCCGGCCATCGACGAGGTGCCCGGCTGCGCGAAGCGGTCGATTTCGCGGATGCGGTTGTTCTCGAAGACGGTGTTCTCCACCCGCGAGCCGTCGGTGAACATCAGGTCCAATGCGCCGCAGTTGGCGGAGGACTCGTTGTCACGGAACACCGAGTCCGTAATCGTCACCGGTCCCGGGTAGTAGACCCACAGCGCGCCACGCGTCCAATCGCGGTCGCTGTTGTACTGATTCTTGCGCACCTTCTCGAAAATCATGTGCTCGAACACCGGGTCGCCCGAGCCCACCGAATTGGCGCCGTAGAAGTTCATCCCCCACCAGCCATGGGGATTGGTGGACGTCAGCAGCACGGGCGCCTCCGCCGTTCCCTGGACCTGGATGGCGCCGTACACGCGGACCTCCACGCGGCCCGCCTGGTGGTTCATCACGTTGTCGGGGGCGTCCGAATCCACGTCGCGCTCCGTCACCTCCGGCTGGCCCCGGAAGTCCAGGATGACGCCCGGCCCCACCGTCAGCACCTGCCCCTGGGGGATGGAGACGACCCCGTTCGCATCGCCCACCACCCGGTACGGCGAGCCCTCCACCGTAAGCCGCCCCGTCAACGTCCCCCTGACAATCGTGCCGCCATCATCGGGGACCTCGATGTCCGGACCCGCGTCCGGCGTGCCAGCGTCGATGTCGCTACCAGCGTCAGTGCCACTGTCCGGCGTGCCCCCGTCGGTGTCACTGCCCGCGTCGGTGCCACTGTCCGGCGTGCCCGCATCCGCGCCGCCGTCCGTCACGCCCGCGTCGTCTCCGGGAGCGAGCCTGTCCTCTGGCCCCGACGAACAGGCGGCAAGCACCAGGAGCACGGGGAGCGCGAACAGCGAACGCGAGCGGCGGAAGGCTTTCATGTCCCTTGGCGCTAACACGCGCTGCTCGCGGCTCGCAAACCGGGTCTGGACGACCCGGGGACTCACTGCTGGGACAGGCGCGGGTGCCCTGTTACAAGCGCGCGCATGGCGAAAGACGTCCTCGTACTCTCATACTCGGGCTGTGGCACCTGCAAGAAGGCGCTGAAGTGGTTGCAGGAGCAAGGTGTGGCCCACCAGGTGCGCCCCATCGTCGACCTGCCGCCCACCGTGGCGGAGCTGAAGCAGTGGATTGCCCGCAGCGGTGTCTCTGTCCGCAAGTGGCTCAACACCAGCGGCCAGAGCTACCGCGCGCTCGGCAAGGCGAAGGTGGATGCCGCCAGCGACGCGGAGCTGGTGGAGTGGCTGGCCGCGGATGGAAAGCTGGTGAAGCGTCCCGTGCTCGTCTCCGGCGACGCCGTCCTCGTGGGCTTCAAGCCCGAGGTCTACGAGCAGCACTTCGCCTCGCGCGGCTGAGCCCCGCCAGCCAGGCAGGCGACCTGGCGAGCCCACGGCCCGCCGCCTCTCGCCGGCCGGGGCGTCGAGTGAAGACCTCATGTCTTCATGGAGACTGGCTCACGACGTCCGCTCGGCGAGATTCTCCTGGAACGGGGAGTGCTCAACCGCGCCCAGCTCCGGGTGGGACTGGTGCATCACCATGAGGTGCATGTCCCGCTCGGGAGGGCGCTGGTGCGAGAGGGCCTCTGCTCCGAAGCCGACGTGCTTCGCGGACTCTCCGAGCAGCTCGGCGTGGACGCGGTGGACCTGGAACGGAACCCGCCCGACGCCGGGCTGCGGAACCACCTCCCCGTCCGCCTGGCGCGCCAGTACCGGGTCGTCCCGCTGCGCATCGAAAAGGTGCTGCTGGACCAGGGCGAGCGGGAAGTGCTCCACATCGCGCTGCCCGCCCCCGTGTCGCTGGAGGCCGTGGACGCCGTTCGCGCCGTGTCCGGCATGCCGCGCGTCGAAGCGCACATCGCCTCGGACGCGGCGCTGACCCGCGCGCTGGCCCACCTCTATGGCATCAAGCCGCCCGCCGAGCCGCCCGCGCCCCCCACGCTCGCGCCCGGAG
>NZ_JAAIYB010000137.1 GCF_010894475.1 Myxococcus vastator | reverse complement strand
GCTCAGTCCTGTCCCAGGGCGGCGCCCTCGTTGCGCGGGTCGCTCGCGGAGAAGCGCAGCCCCGTCTTCGGGTCGCTGTAGACGGCCTCCGCGTCGCCCCACTGCTCCACGCGGCGCACCTTGTGGCCCTTGGCCTCCAGCGCGGACAGCGTCGCCGGCTCCAGGCCCCACTTGTCCACCCACACCTCGTCGGGCAGGTACTGGTGGTGCACGCGGCCCTCGTTCACCGCGCGCGCCACGTCCATGCCGTGGTCCACCACGTTGCTGATGACCTGGATGACGGTGGTGGGGATGGTGGAGCCGCCAGGGCTGCCCACCGCGAGCATGACGCGCCGGGGGTCTTCCTTGGCGAACACCAGCGTGGGGGACATGGAGGACAGCGGCACCTTGCCCGGCGCAATCGCGTTGGGCTCGCCCGTCACCAGGCCGTAGGCGTTGGGCACGCCCGGCTGCGCGGCGAAGTCATCCATCTCATCGTTGAGCAGCACGCCGGTGCCCTTGGCCACCACGCACGAGCCGAAGCCGTAGTTCACCGTGGTCGTCATGGCCACCGCGTTGCCGTCCTTGTCGATGACGGAGATGTGCGTGGTGTTCTTCTTCTCCGGCTCGGGCGTCAGGGTGGTGGGCTCGTCCGTCAGCGTGGAGCCCCGCACGCCCTCCTTCGGCGCCAGCAGCGACGCGCTGGGCGTGGCCTTCTTCGGGTCGATGGCGCCCGCCAGGTCCGCGATGTGGCCGGGCGACACCAGCCGCGCCAGGGGCACGTCGACGAAGGCCGGGTCTCCCAGGTGCTTCGCGCGGTCCACGTAGGCCCGCCGCACGGCCTCCACGTAGAGGTGCAGCGCCTCCGCGTCGCGGAACGTCACGCCCTGGGGGCGCAGTTGCTCCAGCGCGGTCAGCACCTGGATGACGGCCACGCCGCCCGCGCTCGGTGGCGGCATGGTGAGGATGCGGTGGCCGCGGTAGCGGCCCTCCAGGGGCGTGGCGGCGCGCGTCTTGTAGGCCGCGAGGTCCTCCTGGGTGAGGATGCCGCCGCCGGCCTGGACCGACGTGGCGATGGCCTTCGCCACCGGCCCCGCATAGAAGGCCTTGGCGCCTCCCTTCGCGATGGAGGCCAGCGTGCGCGCCAGGTCGGGCTGGCGGATGACGTGCCCCACGGGCGGCGCTGCCCACTGGCCCTGTGCATCCTTCACCAGGAACACGCGCGAGGCCTCCGCGTCCCGGCTCAGGCAGGCCAGCCGGCCCTCCGCCATGGTGCGGTAGCGCGGCGTCACCCACAGGCCCTTGCGCGCCGCGGCGATGGCCGGCGCCAGCACCACCGCTGGCTTCAGCTTCCCGTGCGCCTTGAGCAGCTCCAGATAGCCCGCGACGGCGCCCGGCACCGCCACGCTCAGCGCGCCGTCCGTGGACAGGCCCGGCACCACCTTGCCGTCCTTCAGGTACATGTCGCGCGTGGCCGCCTTGGGGGCCACTTCGCGGAAGTCCAGCACCTTCGTGTCGCCGCTCCTGGCGTCGTGCACCAACGCGAAGCCGCCACCGCCAATGCCGGAGTGGTAGGGCCCCACCACCGCCGCCACGAAGGCCGCCGCCACCGCCGCGTCCGTGGCGTTGCCGCCCTTCTCCAGCATCTCCAGCGCCGCCGCGCTCGCCTGGGGGTAGGCCGTGGCCACCGCGCCGCCCCGGTATGGGCGCGCCGCCTGCGCGACGCTCGCCACCACCAACACCGCGGCCAGCAGCCCGCGCTTCACCACCGCACCGCGGAAGCTTGTTTCCCTCACAGATTCAGCCCTCCTCGCGTTGTCTGAACAGTCCATCACTGGCTTTCGTCCTGGGTGGTGTGTTACCCGGGCGACAAAAGCCTACCCTCCAGTCCGGCGACGCCAGGGAACTAGACGGACTACATGTGTCTCGGTATGCACGAACCGTGTGGCCGGGACCAGGATTTCAGCCCGGCAACATTTTTCCTCTTGGATTGTTCTCCGACGACGTGCATCCTGGTCCCATCATGAATCGCGTCCGGGGGAGCGTATGAGCACGCCAGCCATACCCGAGAAAAAGGCCCTACCTGGCGCCGCGCCTGGCGCGGCCGAGGTGACGGTCTTCTTGAAGCCCAGCTTCGGCATCACGATTCAACGCAACACCCTGTGCGTGTCGGTCAGTGCCAAGGCACGGCCGGTGGACACCGTCACGCCTTCTGATCCGCGCGCGGTTGACGACTCGATTCGCTGTCCCTAATTCTCCGCCGCATGAGCGTTCTGGCGGCGGTGGTGCTGTGCGCGGGCAAGGGCACGCGGATGAAGTCGGAGAAGGCGAAGGTCCTTCACCCCATCCTCGGCCGGCCCCTTTGCGCGTATCCCCTCAAGCGGGCCCTTGAACTGGGCGCGACGTCGGTGGTCCCGGTGGTGGGCCATCAGGCGGAGGCGGTGGAGCAGGCCGTCCGAGGCCTCTTCCCGGAGGCCCCCCTGCGCTTCGCGCTCCAGCGCGAACAGCGCGGGACGGCGGACGCGGTGCGCTCCGCCGAGGAGGCCCTGAAGGGCTACTCCGGGCGGGTCCTCATCCTCTACGGCGACGTGCCGCTGCTGCGTCGCGAGACGCTGGAGGCGCTGCTGGCCGCCCATGACCAGGCGGGCGGGATGCTGGCCATGGTGTCCACCACCCTGGAGGACCCCACGGGCTACGGCCGGGTCATCCGCGAGGGTGGCAAGGTGACGCGCATCGTGGAGCACAAGGACTGCACCCCGGAGCAGCGCGCGGTGCGCGAGTGCAACGCCGGCATCTACTCCGTGGACGCGGCGTTCCTCTGGAAGGCGTTGGCTGAAATCAAGCCGCAGAACGCCCAGGGCGAGTACTACCTCACCGACCTGGTGGAGATGGCCGCGAAGCTGGGCCCGGTGGGCTCGGTGGAGGCGGACGCCACGGAGACGGCCGGCGTGAATGACCGGGTGGAGCTGGCCGCCCGCGCGCGCGTGCTGCAGCAGCGCATCAACGAGGCGCACATGCGCGCCGGCGTCTCGCTGCAGGACCCCGCCACCGCCTACATCGAGGAAGGCGTCACCGTGGGGCCCGACACCGAAATCGGCCCCTGCGTCACGCTGGCCGCGGGCACCGTGGTGGGCAAGGGCTGCACCATTGGCCAGGGCAGCGTGCTGCATGCCTCCACCGTGGCGGACGGCACCCTCATCAAGCCCTACTCCGTGCTGGAAGAGGCCCGGGTCGGGGCGCGCAACGTCATCGGTCCCTTCTCGCGGCTGCGCCCCGGGACGGAGCTGGCAGAGGACGTGCATCTGGGCAACTTCGTGGAGACGAAGAAGGCCCGCATTGGAAAAGGTTCGAAGGCCAATCACCTCACGTACCTGGGGGACGCTGTCATTGGTTCAGGGTGCAACGTGGGGGCGGGCACCATCACCTGTAACTATGACGGGGTGAACAAGCACCTGACTGAACTGGGTGATGGGGTGTTCATCGGCTCCGACACCCAGCTCGTCGCGCCCGTGAAGGTGGGCGACGGCTCGTATGTCGGCGCGGGCACCACCGTGACGAAAAATGTGCCTCCAGGGAGCCTCGCTGTGTCCCGCACGCCACAGGTGACCAAGGAAGGTTGGGTGGCCACCAAGAAGGCGCGGCAGGCGAAGGCTCGGGCGGGATAGGCGGCGCGGCTCTTGCTTGGGAACCAGGCAGAGTGCTGCGCGGCAGGGATGTAGGGGAATCCCGCGGATTGCTCCGGCGGGCGTGGGCGTGAGAGAGAGGTGCAACTATGTGCGGGATTGTTGGTTACGTCGGTGACAAGGAATCAGCCCCCATCCTGGTGTCGGGCCTGAAGCGGCTCGAATACCGTGGCTATGACTCGGCGGGCGTGGCGGTGCTGAACCAGCGCAAGCTCAACGTCGTGCGGGCCACGGGCAAGCTCCGCAACCTGGAGAACCGGGTGGTGGCGGACCAGCCGCCGGGGAACATCGGCATCGGTCACACCCGCTGGGCCACCCACGGGCGTCCCTCCGACGAGAACGCGCACCCGCACACGTACAAGGACGTGGCGGTGGTGCACAACGGCATCATCGAGAACCACCTGGCGCTCAAGGAGCAGTTGCGCTCGCGTGGACACGTCTTCTCCTCGGAGACGGACTCGGAGGTGTTCGCGCACCTCATCTCCGAAGAGCTGGAGCGTGGGCTGGAGTTGCCGGACGCGGTGCGCGCGGCCATTGCCCAGGTGAGGGGCACCTACGCGCTGGCCGTGCTGACGGCCAGCGAGCCCCACCGCATCGTCTGCACCAAGGACGCCTCGCCCATGGTGCTGGGCCTGGGCGAGGGCCAGAACTTCCTGGCCAGCGACGTGCCCGCGCTGCTCGAGCACACGCGCGACTTCGTCTACATGGAAGAGGGTGACCTGGCCGTCATCACCGCGGCGGCCGTGGACATCTACAACCGCCAGGGCCAGAAGGTGAACCGGCCCACCCGCCGCATCGACTGGACGCCGATGATGGCGGAGAAGGGCGGCCACAAGCACTTCATGCACAAGGAAATCTGGGAGCAGCCCCGCGCCATCGCGGACACGCTGCGCGGCCGGATGCTCCTGTCGGAAGGCGACGTCCACTTCGAGGGCTGGAACCTGTCGGCGGAGAAGGTCCGCTCCCTGACGAAGGTCACCATCCTCGCGTGCGGCACGTCGTGGCACTCCGGTGTCGCGGGCAAGCACATGATTGAGTCGCTGGCGCGCCTGCCGGTGGAGGTGGAGCTGGCGAGCGAGTTCCGCTACCGCGACCCCATCGTCGACGGCACGCACCTGGCCATCGCCATCAGCCAGTCGGGCGAGACGGCGGACACGCTGGCGGCCTTCAAGGAGGCCAAGGCCCGCGGGGCCACGGCCATGGCCATCTGCAACGTCATTGGCAGCGCGATGACGCGCGAGGCCGACTTCTCCGTGCTCACCAACGCGGGCCCGGAGATTGGCGTGGCGTCCACCAAGGCGTTCACCACGCAGCTGGTGGCGCTGTACCTGCTGGCCGTCAAGCTGGGCCGCATGCGTGGCACCCTGTCCGTGCCGGCGGCGCAGGAGCACCTGACGCACCTGACGCAGGTGCCGAAGATGGTTGAGGACGTCCTCAAGTGCGAGCCGGCCGTGACGCGCGTGTCGCGCGAGTACATGAACGCCCAGGACTTCCTCTTCCTCGGCCGCGGCCCCATGCACCCGGTGGCGCTGGAGGGCGCGCTCAAGCTGAAGGAAATCTCGTACATCCACGCGGAGGGCTACGCGGGCGGTGAGATGAAGCACGGCCCCATCGCGCTCATCGACGACAAGATGCCGGTGGTCGTCATCGCGCCGAAGCAGCCGCACGTCGCCTACGAGAAAATCATTGGCAACATCGAGGAGGTCCGCGCGCGCGGTGGCAAGGTGATTGCCATCATCGACGAGGACGACGAGCACGTGGCCACGCTGGCCGACCACGTCATCCGGATTCCCGCGGCCTGCGCGCTGCTGGCGCCGGTGGTGGCCACCATCCCCTTGCAGCTGCTCGCCTACCACGTGGCGGACCTGCGCGGGAACGACGTGGACCAGCCGCGCAACCTGGCCAAGAGCGTGACGGTGGAGTAGCCGTCGCGCGGCTTCGGACCTGAAGCGCCAGGAGAAGCCCGGGCTCCCGCACCAGGGGGCTCGGGCTTCGTCGTCTCCGCGTGGGGGGCGTCAGTCCTCCTGGCCCAGCTCGAGCAGCAGGTCCAGGTCCTCGGCGGCGTCCAGGCTCTCCAGCAGCTCCAGGTGCTCGACCACCTCCTGGTCCTCCTCGGAGAGCGTGGCGCGGGCCCGCGGAGGCTCGCCGGGCGGGGGCGGCTTCGCGGGGACGCTAGGCGTCGGCGCGGGCGTGGCGGCCCGGGCCTCGGCGGCGGCGGCGCCCAGGGGCAGCAGGCACAGCAGGGCGACGGCGGACAGGGCGCCGCTCAACGGCGCCGCCTCTCGCGCAGGCGCTCCCGGACCTCCTGCCGCTGCTCGGGCGACAGCTCCCGCCAGCGGCGGATGTTCTCCAGCAGCTGCTCGCGGCGCTCCGGGTGCTCCTTCAGGTATTGCCGCAGGCGCTGGCGCCGCGCGGCGCGCTGCTCCGGGTCCAGCTTCCTCAAGTCCCGGGCCCGCTCGCGCAGGGCCTGTCTTTCCGCGGGCGTGAGGCGCTTGAACTCGCGCAGGTTGGCGCGGATGCGCTCGCGCTCCTCGGGCGGCAGCTGGCGCCAGCGCTGGAGGTTGGCGCGGATGCGCGCCTGTTCGGCGGGGGGCATCGCCTTGAACTCGCGCAGCTTCGCGCGCAGCGCCTCCTTCTGCTCAGGCGTCAGTTGCTCGAAGCGCTCGGCCGCCGTCCGGGGCGCTGGAGCCTCCGCGCGCGCGGCGGCGCCCGTGAGCAGCGCCACGCCCAGCGTCAGCGTGGCCGCCAGGTTCCCGTTCCTCATTGCACCACCTCCAGCTCATGAAGGTCCGCGACGACCTCCAGGTCCGCCATGCTGTCGAGCCCCAGCAGCTCGTAGTCCTCGGCCAGCTCCAGGTTCGCCGCCAGCTCCATGACGGACGCGTCCTCCAGCGCCAGCGGCGCGTCCGGGCCGGGGCGCGGCATCAGCAGGGACACGGCCAGCACCGCCACCAGTCCGGCGGAGGGCCACAGCACCGCCGGGCGCAGCCAGGTCCTCATCCGCTCCGGCCAGGACATGGGCAGCGCGTCCAGCTTCGCCAGCACCGCGCGCCGCGTGGCCGGCGAGGGCTCGAAGGCGGGCAGCTCCGCCAGCCGCGCCACGGTGTCGCGCAGCAGCGCCTCGGTGGCGCGGCAGGCCGCGCAGGCGCGCAGGTGGGCACGCACCTGGGCGTCGCGGGCCGGGGGCAGCTCGCCGTCCACGTACGCCGTCAAATCATCTACGTCATCACAGCTCATGCCCTGCTCCTCGCGGGCACGGTGCCCGCCTGCAGCGCTTCAATCCTGCGCGCCACCGCCAGCGTGGCGCGGTGGATGAGGCTCTTCACTGCGGACTCGCTCGCCTCCAGCGCGTCCGCGATGTCCCGGTACGCCATGCCTTCGAAGCGGCACATGGTGAAGGCCGCGCGCTCCCGGGCGCTCATGCCGGCCAGGGCCTCGCTCACCGCCCGCTCCAGCTCCCGCCCCTCCAGCGCCGCGTCCGGCCTGTCACCCCGGGGACCTTCCATCTCCCTTCCTTCCGTGTCGTCTGCGTCCGGCGCGTGCGGCGCCCGGTACTCGCCGCGCCGCACCTCGTTGAGGCAGTGGTTGGTGGCCACCCGGAAGAGGAACGTCTTGAAGCGCGCCGTGGGCTGGTAGGCCCGCGCGTTCCGGTAGAGCTTCACGAAGATGTCCTGCGTCAGCTCCTCGGCCCGCTCCCGGTTGCCCACGAAGCGCAGCGCGAAGCGCGCCACGCTCGCGTGGTAGCGGTCGAACAGCCAGGCAAAGGCCCGCCGGTCTCCCGCCGCCACCCTCAGCATCGCCTGTGCGTCCAAGTCCGCGTCGTCCACGCCGACATCAACCCCGTTGCCCGGTGAAAGTTGCGGGAGCACTTCGCTTTGAACCTCCCCCAGGGCCGTGGCTACAGTTTCCTCCGTGTCCGACGCGCCTCGCATCCATCCGCCCACGCCGCGCGCCCTGGAGGTGGAGGACGCGCCGCCGCCGCGCGACGTCGCGCCGTGGGAGGCGCCCCCCGAGCCCGTGCCGCCGCACGCCGCGCGGGCCCCGAGGCTCCCGGGCGCGCCCACGCCGCCATTGGACCTCCCCCTGCCGGTGCTGGTCCTGACGGAGCAGGCCCCGCGGGTGCCGGAGGCGGAGCGTCCCCTGGTGGCGGCGCGGCTGAACCTCCAGCTGTCCCGGATGGCCAGGACGGGCGGAGACCGGCTGGTGGCGGACACCTTCCTGCGGCTGCTGGAGAGCGGGCGGCTCGCCGGGCTGGTGGATGCGCAGGGGCGCACCTGCCGCGCGGCCGCGGTGGAGGCCCTGCTGTCCCTGGGCTTCCCCTACGCCCTGGAGGTCCAGCCCGAAGATTTGGAGCACCTGCGCGCCAACACCCTGCAGCGGAAGACGCAGCGCCTGAAGCCAGGTGCGTTCATGGCGGTGTTGGTGGGAGGCATTGGGGCACAAGTCGTCCATGAAGCGCTCTTCCCCAAGGGGGACGCCAGCCTGCTCACCTCGCAGGTGGGGCTCTCCCTGCTGGCGATGGCCGCCTTGTGGCTTGCTCCGCCCCGGACGCCCGTGTACCGCGTGGGGATGCTGCTGCTGACCTTGGTGTCCCTGGCCGGGGCGGTGCTGGCCGTCCTCGGCGTGGCGCACACGGGGCTGTGGGTGGGATTGGCGGGGCTGGTGGCCGCCCTCCTGGCTGCCCTCCGCGAGGGCTGACCGGCAGGATGCAGCACGGATGTCAGAGGGGTGGACTAGGGTCTACCCATCGCGTACTAAAAGCGCGTTCAGGTGGGCCGGGGTGGCTCGCCAATACAAGGAGCTACGAGCAATGGCCGTGAATCAGGAGAAGGAAAAGGCGATCGAACTGGCGATGTCCGCGGTGGAGCGCCAGTTCGGCAAGGGGTCCATCATGCGGCTCGGCAACGACGAGCCGCTGATGCGCGACGTTCAGGCCATCCCGACGGGCTCCATCTCGCTGGACATCGCCCTGGGCGTGGGTGGCGTGCCCAAGGGCCGCATCATCGAAATCTTCGGGCCGGAGTCGTCCGGCAAGACGACGCTGTGTCTCCACATCGTCGCCGAAGCGCAGAAGCGCGGCGGCATCTGCGGCTACGTGGACGCGGAGCACGCGCTGGACGTGGGCTACTCGCGCAAGCTGGGCGTGCGCACCGATGACCTGCTGCTGAGCCAGCCGGACACCGGTGAGCAGGCGCTGGAAATCGCGGAGATGCTGGTGCGCTCGGGCGCCATCGACGTGCTGGTGGTGGACTCGGTGGCCGCGCTCGTGCCGAAGGCGGAGCTCGAGGGTGAGATGGGCGACGCGCACATGGGTGTGCAGGCCCGCCTCATGAGCCAGGCGCTCCGCAAGCTGACGGGCACCATCTCCAAGAGCCAGACGTGCGTCATCTTCATCAACCAGATTCGCATGAAGATTGGCGTGATGTTCGGCAACCCGGAGACGACCACGGGCGGCAACGCGCTGAAGTTCTACGCGTCGCAGCGCCTGGACATCCGCCGCATCGGCGCCATCAAGAATGGCGACAACGTGGTGGGCAGCCGCACCCGCGTGAAGGTGGTGAAGAACAAGGTCGCGCCGCCGTTCAAGGAAGTCGAGTTCGACATCATGTACGGCACGGGCATCTCCCGTGAGGGCGACCTCATCGACCTCGCCTCCAACGAGAACATCGTGGAGAAGAGCGGCAGCTGGTTCTCCTTCAACGGTGAGCGCATCGGCCAGGGCCGGGAGAACGTGAAGGAGTACCTGCGCGAGCACCCGGAGATTGCCAAGGACATCGAAGCCCGCGTGCTGGAGAAGTACGGCATCGGCAAGACGGGTGCTGCGCCCGTCGCCGCGGTGCCGGACGAGTCCGCGCCGCCCGAAGGTGGCAGCGAGAAGCGCGGCCGCGTGAAGGCCGTGAAGTAGTCCGGTTTCCGGGGCGTTTTCCCCGGATGGTGGCGATTCGCCATGAAAGCCCGAGGGCCGTCCGCCGCGAGGTGGGCGGCCCTTTTGCTTGGCGTCCGGTGTCGCTCGCGTCGGTTCGCACCGGGCGTGGGTGACACGGCGCGTTGTCGTTTCATTCCGTGGGGATGTTTCCTGCTGAGCGGAAGGGCGCTCTAGACTCGCGGCCCTGCTTCCCAACCCGCGCAATCCGGAGTCCCACCTTGTTCGACCGATTCAAACGCCGCAGTTTCCTCCAGGCCGCCGTCGCCGTCGCCGCGACCACTGCGTTCGGATGCTCCGACGACGAGACGTCGTCGGATGCTGGTGAGAAGTACTTCCCGCAGTCGGTGTGCTCGGGGGATCCGCGGCCGGACAGCGTGGTGTTGTGGGTGCGGGCGGTGGACCCGGACAACGCGGGCGCGAACACGCAGGTGCGGCTGGAGGTCTCCACCAGCGAGTCGTTCAGCAGCCTGGTGCTGGACCAGTCCTTCACCGCGCAGGCGCAGTTCGACCATGCGCTGAAGGTGAAGGTGACGAACCTGTCGGCGCGCACGACGTACTACTACCGTTTCAGCATCGACGCGAACGGTCAGAAGTACTCCACGGTGACGGGCCGCACCCGCACCGCGCCGGCGGCGGGCGACGACGTGCCGGTGAAGTTCGCCTTCGCCAGCTGCCAGGACTACATCGGCCGTTACTACAACGCGTGGCAGCACCTGCTGCAGCTCAACGAGGACCTCGACTTCGTCGTGTTCCTGGGTGACTACGTCTACGAGACGACGGGCGACGCGTCGTTCCAGTCCGTGGACGGGCGCGGCATCGTCTTCAGCGAACCGGAGAAGGCGCTCCGCCAGGGCACGGGCCTGACGGCGTTCTACGCGGCCAACTCGCTGTCCAACTACCGCGACCTCTACAAGAACCTGCGCACGGACAAAATCATCCAGCGGGTGCATGAGCGCTACGCGTTCATCATCACCTGGGATGACCACGAGTTCTCCGACGACTGCTGGGGCGACGTCGCGACGTACACGGACGAGAAGACCAACGAGAAGCAGACCGAGCGCCGCCGCAACGCGGAGCAGGCCTTCTTCGAGTACATCCCCATGGACCACGGCGCGAGCGACGCGGGCGCCATCGACATCAACGCCGTGGTGGCCCAGCCGACGCGCATCTACCGCGACTTCGAGTTCGGCCGGAACCTGAAGCTGCTGGTGACGGACACGCGCACCTACCGCCCCGACCACCTCATCCCCGAGGACGCGTACCCGGGCAAGGTGGCGGTGCCGGCCGAGCAGCTGGCCATGGTGCTGCCGACGCTGCCGGAGGCCACGCAGGCGCAGCTGCAGTCGGACATGTTCGCCTACGTGGACATCGACGCGGAGGAGTTGACGCCCTACAAGCAGATCCTCACCGGCGTGTACGTCCAGCAGGCCGTCGCGGCCGGGCTCACGGCGGAAGAGGCGGCCACGAAGGCGGCCTTCTGGATTTCCGGTGGGCAGGCGCTGCTCTACGTCAACCAGGTGCTCAACGCCGTCAACCAGGCGCGCGTGGCGGCGGGCGAGTCGGCCGTTCCGCTCATCCCCGTGACGGGCACGCCGCGCGGCCTGGCCTATGCGCACATGGGCAAGACGGGTCTCTTCGGCATCCAGGGCTCGCGCTACGTCGTGGTGAAGCCCATCTTCGACCTGGTCGCGGCCATCAAGTACATGGGCTCCGCGGGGGCCACGGAGGGCATCTTCGGCAACGAGCAGCAGGCGTGGCTCCAGGAGTCGGTGCAGGCCACCAACGCGTGGAAGATCATCGTCTCCTCGATTTCGCTCACCTCCATGGTGTTCAAGCTGAGCGACAAGGCGGACGTCCCGGACCCCACGCTGCGCCAGGACTTCTACTTCAACGTGGACCAGTGGGACGGCTTCCCCACCAAGAAGCAGGAGTTCTTGAAGTTCCTGCGCGACAGCCAGGTGCAGAACGCGCTGTTCATCTCTGGCGACATCCACGCGTCCTTCGCGTCCGTGGAGTCCGGCATCCCCGCGCTGACGGCGCCGGCCATCTCCTCCGGCTCCATCAAGGAGCTGGCGGGCCTGGCCGTCATCGGCGCGGGCTTCTCCTCCGGCAGCTCGGTGTACCGGTACATCGTGGAGGAGCTGGACAAGTCGCTGAAGGAGGCGCACCCCGGCATGGCGTTCGTGGACGGTGACGCCCACGGCTTCGTGGTGCTGGAGGTCGGCGGCACCGAGGCGAAGGCGGCCTTCCACCTCATCCCGAGCACGGAGATCGCCAGGGACTACTCGCTGCGCTCGCCCGCCGAGCTGACGGCGAAGGCCTTCCGCCGCGACTTCGTCATCAAGGACGGCGCCATCACCGCCGCGTGAGTGGCACGGGCCTCACCCGCCGGGTGAGGCGCGAGGGCCGCGCCGGGAGCCTGTCTGGGGCTCCCGGTGGCGGCCCTCGGTCGTTTCAGGGCTGGTGCAGCTGCGCGACGCGCGCGCTCAAGGCGATGTCGGCCTGCCGCGGCTTCGCCGCTTGCGAAAGGTAATGAGGGGCGCTGCGCGGCCTGGGCCGCGGGAGCCGTCAGCCGTAGCGTAGGAGGAGCTGAAGCAGGTGCTGCATTCGCATCCTGGCCAGGTACTCCAGCAGCGCCGCGCGCGGTGGCTGGTTGCTCCGGTATGGCTGCTCGCAGTAGCCGGTGTAGAGGCCGCCGCCCGGCCCGGTGTAGAGGCCGCCGCCCGGCCCCGGAGAGAGGCCTCCGCCTGGCCCGGTGCTCATGCCACCACCGGGTCCCGTGTAGAGCCCACCGCCGGGGCCCGTGGAGAGGCCGCCACCCGGTCCCGTGTAGAGGCCGCCGCCCGGGCCCGTGTAGAGGCCGCCGCCGGAGGCCGTGGACGCGCCGCCGCCGGGGCCGGTGTAGAGCCCACCGCCCGGCCCGGTGTAGAAGCCGCCGCCCGGGCTCATGGAGCGGTCCCGGGGCCAGGTATTCAATGACATGACGTTGCTCCCCCCGGGCCCGCTCGACGGTGGCTTGGACCTACAGGACGGCTTCCAACGTCTTCTGGATGTTTTTGGTGCGGTCCTTCAGGTCGTCGATGTTGGTGAAGGGCTTGTGGTCCAGCGTCAGCACGCCATCCGCGAAGTGGGCAACGCGACTTCCATTGGAGTTCCCGGACGTGTTCTGGATGACCACCTTCTTCAGCTTCTCCTTGAGCGCGTCCCTGCCCATGTCATCGACACAGATGGCCTTGAACGCCTCCACCACTGGCGTGAAGTAGACCTTCGTCCAGGCGGTTTCGAAGAGATGGCTGTAGTCGTCCTCTATCAAGGAGTCCCAGCTCACTTCGACAGGCACCTCGAAGTGAGCCGCCTCGTCGATGAGCTGCTTCTGCTTGGGAAAGACATTCGTCTCGTAGGCCTTCTGTGCTCTGCGCTCGGGAAGTCCCATGGCTCTACCTTTCCAGGAGTGGGGTTGAATGGGTCAGTATAGCTTTCATTCAGGTGGGCAGCCCCCGTGAGGTGCCGCCTCTTGTCATCTGGCCCCGTCATGATGCGTCGCGCGCGCGGAGCTTCCGGTGGTTCGTGGAGTCGGACGGGCAGTTCGTGGGGACGGTGTCCGCGCGAGACTTGTCGCGGAGAGGGAGGCGGCCTTCCGCCGCGACATCGTCACCAAGGACGGCGCCATCACCGCCGGGCGGGGCGCGAGGGCCGCGCCGGGAGCCAGGTGCTCCGGGCCGCGGCCCTCGGCCGTTTCAGGGTGGCGCGCGTCCGGTGTAACGTGGAGGCCGTATGGATGTCCGGGCCTCCTTCAGCGAAGAGCACGCCAAGTGAGCGGGAGGGTCTTCCGAAGGTGGGCCGTGGGCGCCGCGTTGCTCTGTGCTCCCCTGGCGCATGCCGAGGCGCCAGCGTCGAAGCACGTTTCCTCCGAGGACTCCCTGGTGGGCGTGGTGGTGGCCCGCTACACGCTGGACCTGACGTCGCAGCAGGATGGCCGGCTGCAGGGGCTGGAGGCGCGGCTGGGCGAGCGCGTCACCTCCGGGCAGGTGGTGGCCCGGCTGGAGCTGGAGCCGCTCCAACTGGAGGCCGCCGCGCGGCAGGCCCAGCAGCAGGCCGCCCAGGCCGAGGTGAGTCGCACCGAGCTGCTGTTGCTCCAGGCGCAGCAGCGGCTGAAGCGTGAGCAGCGCATCCGTCAGTTCACCGCCGCGGAGGTGATGGAGACGGCGGAGACGGAAGTGGCTCTAGCGAAGGTGAACGTGGAGCTGGCGCAGGCGCGCCGCGCGGAGGCGCAGGCGCTGCTTGATGCCGCTCGCCGCAACGTGGAGCAGGCGCGGATTCGCGCGCCGTTCGCGGGCCGCGTCACCGAGCTGTACCTGGTGCCCGGCGTCATCGTGGGGCGCGCGACGCCCATCCTCCGGCTGGTGAGCGAGGAGCTGAAGCTGCGCTTCGCCGTGCCCGAGCACCTGTCGCCGTCGGTGCGCTCGGGCACGCCGGTTCGAGTCCATCTCCCCGCGCTGGGCCTGACGCTGAAGGGGCAGGTGGACAGCCTCGCGCCGGAGGTGGACCCCTCCTCGCGTCACCAGAAGGCGGAGGCGAAGCTGCTCATCGACGCGGAGGTGCGGGAGCGGCTCGCCACGGGCCTGCTGGCCGAGGTGGAGCTGGCGCCCGCGGCTGTCTCGAAGAGCGCGCCCTGAGGGGCGGCGCGCGCCTTACCCCACCAGCTTCTGCTGCGCGGCCCGGTCCTGCTGCGCCACCAGCTCGTGGTAGTGCCCCTTGAGGGCCATCAGCTCGTCGTGCCGTCCCTGCTCCACCAGTCGGCCCTGCTCCATGACGAGGATGAGGTCCGCGTCCCGGATGGTGGTCAGCCGGTGGGCAATCACCACGCGCGTGCAGTGGAGCTCCGCGATGGCGTCCTGGACGGCCCGCTCCGTCTTCGTGTCCAGCGCGTTGGTGGCCTCGTCCAGCAGCAGGATGGCCGGGCCATGCACCAGCGAGCGCGCCAGCGCGAGCCGCTGACGCTGGCCTCCGGACAGGGAGTGGCCCATGTCACTCAACACCGTCTCGTACTTCATGGGCATCGCCATGACTTCATCGTGAATCTGCGCGCGCCGGGCCGCCTCGAGCACCTTCTCCAGCGGCAGCGCGGGGTCCGAGTAGGCGATGTTCTTCCGGATGTCGCCCTGGAAGAGCGCGGGGTTCTGGAGCACCGCGCCCATCTGCCGCCGCACGTCCCGCAGGTCCAGCTCCCGTAGGGAGATGCCGTCGTAGCGGATGTCCCCCTGCGTCGGCAGGTAGAGCCCCAGCAGCAGGTTGGCCAGCGTGGACTTGCCCGCGCCGGAGCGGCCCACAATCGCCACGAACTGCCCGGGCTTGACGTCCAGGCTGACGTCCTGGAGCACCGGCGTCGCGCGGCTGCCGTACTGGAAGGAGACGTGGTCCACCTGGATGCCGCCCTGGAGCGTGTGGGCGCGGCGGGGCGTGTCGTCCGTCTGCTCCGGCTTCGCCTGCAGGATGTCGTCCACGCGGTCCAGGTAGCTGCCCACCAGCTGGAGCTGGAACGCGGTGGCCACCAGGCTGGAGATGGGCGTGAGGAAGTTCCCCGCCAGGGCGTTGATGGCCAGCATCTCCCCCAGCGACAGCTGCTGCTGGTCCAGCACCAGCCACGTGCCCACCGCCAGCGTCGCCAGCGGCGAGGCCATGCGCAGCGTGGCGGTGATGGAGTCCGTCAGCGCGGACAGCCGGCCCCGGTCCAGCGAGACATTGAGCACGTCCACGTAGAGGTTGGACCAGTGCTGCACGGCCCGGTCCTCCAGGCCCATGGCCTTGAGCGTCTGCATGCCGTTGAAGAGCTCGACCTCGTAGTTCTGCGCGCTGGCATTCACCTCCAGGCTGCGGGACATCAGCTCGCGCTGACGCTTGCGCGCGAACAGGAAGACGAGCACCTGGAGCAGCGCCAACCCCAGCGCGAGCAGGGCCAGCTGCCAGCTCCCGTAGAAGAGCAGCAGCAGGTAGATGCAGACGAGCGTGCCATCCAGCACCGCGGACAGCGCGCCGGACGTCAGCAGCTCACGCACCGTGGCGTTGCTGTTGAGCCGGCTCATCAGGTCGCCCGTCGAGCGCAGCTGCAAGAAGGAGAAGGGCAGCCGCACCAGGTGGTCCAGGAAGCCCACCGTCATCCGCGCGTCCAGGTACGTGCGCAGGTGCAGCAGCAGGTGCGCGCGCACGAGCGACGAGACGAACTGGAAGACGACGAGCAGCCCCATGCCCGCGGAGAGGATGGCCAGCAGCGTGGTGTCGCCGCTGGGCACCACCCGGTCCACCACCGCGCCCGTGAGTGACGGCAGCGCGAGCGCGAACAACTGGAGCAGCACCGACATCACGACGATGCGCCGCAGCGTGGTGCCGCGCTCGGTGACGAGCCGCAGGTAGCGGCGGGGCCCTGGGACGGTGCCGCCCTTCTCGAAGGACTCCGACGGCTCGAAGAGCAGCGCGACGCCCGTGAAGGACTTGCGGAACTGCTCCATGGGGACGACGCGGCGGCCAAAGCCGGGGTCCACCAGCTCCACGCCCTTGGACGTCAGCCGCTCGAAGACGACGAAGTGGCGGAACTCCCAGTGGAGGATGGTGGCGGGCTCCAGCAGGTGCAGCTCGTCGATGTCCGCCCGGGCCGCGCGGCCCACCAGTCCGAAGCGCTGGCTGGCTTCGAGCAGCGCCAGCGCGCTCACGCCTCGCAGCGTCAGGCCGGTGGCCGCGTGGACCTCGTCCAGGTCGATGCGCCGGCCCCAGTAGCCCAGCACCATGGCCAGGCACGCGGCGCCGCAGTCGGTGGCCGTCAGCTGCGCCACGAAGGGGACGCGCCTTCGCCGCAGGTGCTCGCCAATGCGAGCCAGGGCGGGGAAGCGGTCGAAGAGGGAGCCTGAGGTGTCTTCTTCTTCAGCCACGCTGTTTTCCGAGGAGCTCGAGCACGGGGAAGAGGGTCAGCCAGCCGTTGCGCGCGCGCACGCGCACCCAGGCCATGCCGGGCATGCCCGTGTAATAGGCGTAGTTGCGTCCATCCACGTCGAAGGTCGCGCCCGGGAGCCGGCCCTCCACCGCGACGTGCGGACCCTGGAGGGGCAGGGCGTCTCCCAGGCCGGGGCCCAGGTAGCGCCGCACCTCGGCGGGGCCCACCAGCTCGTCACTGACGGACGTCACCTGGAAGTACTGGTACGCGTAGGGGAAGCCCGCGACCTCCATGCGAATCTGCTGACCGGGCTCCAGCATGGGCCGGTACTGGCCAGGCACGAGCGCCAGCGCGAACGTCTCCGCGCCGTCCTGGAGGATGGAGGCCACCGCCTGCCCCGCGTTCAGGTACTGGTTCTCCCGCACGCGGACGTCGTAGATGCGGCCACTGACGGTGGCCCGGAGCACGCGCTCCGACAGCCGCGCCTCGCTCATGTCCACCTGGCTGCGCAGCGTGGAGAGCGCCTGGCGGGACATGGCGTCGAGCGGGTTCATCAGGCCCGCGGCGAGCTGGGCGCGGAACTCCTGCGTCATCCGGCTGCGCTCGGCCTGCTCCACCGGCGAGTGCAGCTCCACCAGCGGCTGCCCGGCCTGGACGTACTGCCCGCGCTCCACCAGCACCTTGCTGACGCGCCCCGCGGACGTCACCGTCAGGTCCTCCAGGCCGCGGACCTGGATGAGCACGGGCCCCGTCGCGTAGTCGTTGATTTCGACGACGGTGAGGCCCACGCCCAGCACGAGCGCCAGCACGAGGATGAGCCAGTACGTGACGCGCGCCCAGAAGGGGTCGACCCGGAGCAGGTTCCCCCGGACCTCGGGCTTGGCGTAGTGGTCCAGCGCTTCCTGCCGGAAGAGGGACGACTGATGCGGGTTCTGACTCATGGCGGCCTCGGACCGGAGGCAGGGGAGGATAGCGAATGCCCTGGAAGCGACCAACAGGGCGGCCTGCCCGTCACCCCGGCGTGCGGGCACCGCGCGCGGCGCGTCCGCCTCATGCGCCGTCCTTGCGCGCCCTCGCCAGCCGCGAGCGATAGAGCCGGGCCAGGAAGTCGTGGAGGATGAGCTCCTGCGCGCGGTGGTCGCTGGCGAGCATCCGGTTGGCGTGCATGTGCAGGAAGCTCTGGGCCAGTCCCGCCACGGAGAGGGTGAGCCGGCCCTCGCGCTCGGCCGCGTGGAGCTGCTCCGCGATGGGCCGCAGCCGCTGGCTCCGCTGCGCGAGGATGTCGAGCCCGGCCTTCCAGGGACCGGCGTCGGAGGGCGTCAGGGCGAGCAGCTGCTCCAGCTCCCGCCGCTCCTGGCGGAAGCGCTGGCTGAGCTGGTCCTCGAAGCGCGCGTCGACGTGGAACTCGGCGCCGAAGCCGCGCCGGCAGAGGGTGACGACCTCCAGCTTCGCCGGCAGCGACAAGCCGAGCCCGTCCAGCAGCGTGTCCATGCCCAGCAGCACCAGCCGCCACCGGAGGCTGGCGCCCGCGTCTCCCGGGTAGGCCTCCAGCAGCGCGAGCGCCGCCTCACTGTCGGCCGCGAAGAGCTGCTCCGCCAGCGCGATGCCCGCGGGGCCGCCATAGCGCTCCACCTCGCGCGCGTAGGTGTCGAGCTGGAGCTTCCAGCCCTCGCCGGAGTCCAGGGCGCTGGCGCAGGCCGCCATCAGCGCGGGCAGCGCTTCGGATTGCAGCCGCTCCGGCGCGCCATGCAGGCGCAGGCGCAGGTGCCAGTCCGGGTCGCCGTAGCGCAGGAAGAACGCATGGGAGACGGCGCCCGCCGAGGCGAGCCGCCGCAGCACGGGCGCCAGCGTGAGCGTGAGCAGCCGGTCCGCGGTGGCGGTGCCGGTGTAGAGCTTCGCGTAGAGCCACTCGGAGCCGGGGGGGAAGGCGCGGCGCATGGAGG
>NZ_JAAIYB010000136.1 GCF_010894475.1 Myxococcus vastator | reverse complement strand
GGAGATCGCCATGCCGCCGTCCCCGCCCGCCCGAGCACGACTCCTGCCGCTGTGGCTGGCCTGCCTGTTGGCCAGCGCCTGCGGTTCCCTGGCCGATGATGAAGGGGGACGCCCCAGAAGCGAGGACCCACTCGAAGGTCCCTTCCATCCGGTGGTCGACCTGCGCGCGGATGTGAATCGCAATGGCACCGTCGAGCTCGACAGCCCCACGGAGGACGAGGGCGAGGACACCTGGACGGCGGAGCGCGGCGCCATCTTCCTGGCCAACCTGGATGACGACGAGGACACCTGCCCCTTCTCCATGGACCCCCACCGCATCAGCGATGACGCGCTGGCGCAGTGCCATGACGCCATGGACGACGTGGTGAACGGCGAGTCGGACCTGGAGGACCTGGCCCGGCTGCGCACGGTGCCCTGGCCCGAGGCGCCCGCGGGCACGGTGGGCTCCGTCACCGTGGCCGGAGCCGCGAGCAAGAAGGTGCGCCTGTTCAAGCGCGTGCGAGGCACCTTCGTCTCGACCGGCTTTCCCGACATGGTGTTCCTGACGACCGCCGAGGTACGGCGCGGCGTGGTGCTCGCCATCGAGGGACGCGACATCGTTCGCGACCCCGAGGCGTGGGATGGCTTCGCGGACGTGGTGCTCACCATCGGCCGGAACAACCCGCACGACCCGGTGTTCACCGACACCGTCCGCATGCGCGTGGCGCCCGTGGTGCTCTTCCACCACCTGACGCCCGCCTGGAACGTCTTCGTCTCCAAGCCCGCCGCCAGCATCGAGGCCAACCGGTTCCGGCAGGCGCTGGGCGGCGTGCTCGCGGACGCAGGAGCGCGGCAGGTCTACTCCGAGTTCGCGGTGGATGACCTGTGGCCGCAGGACTACTTCGAGCCCGCGTACATGTCGATGCCCGCCCCAGGCGGCCGCCAGCACGTCATGCGCGTCAACTACCGCGCGCCGCACGTCTACAACACCGACGCGAACGCGCCGCTGCGCGCGGCTGGCCGCATCGCGTTCTGGCTTCGCGGCCCCGACAATGCCGCCATCCAGCAGTACCAGCAGGGCATGTCCATGGCCTCCCAGACGCTGAACTCCTTCGGCAACACGGAGGTCATCCCGCCTTACGTGAAGGACGGTGTCACGTATCCCCTGGGCCGCCTGCTGCGGGGCCGGGGGCCGGACACGCGGCCGGACTATCAACCCGACCCCAGCTTCACGAAGCTGCTGGAAGCGCAGGCCGTGCAGCCGCCCATCTACGTGGACACCTCGTGGCTGTTCGTGGACCACGTGGACGAGACATTCACCTTCCTGCCCGCGCCCACGCCTCGGGGTTGGATGGCCCTGGTGGCCGACCCGGCGCTCGCGCGGCGAATGCTCCAGGACGCGCAGGCCCGGGGACACGGGGACGCGAAGCTCTTCGCCGGCCTGTCCTGGGCGTACTCCATTCCCGCGGAGACGCGCATCGCCGAGGTGCTCGACAACCCCGAGCTGATGGACGCCAGCGCCGTGGCGGCACTGGAAATCGACACGCAGCTCTCCATCCTCCGCGAGGAGACGGGCCTCACGGACGCCGACATCCTCCGCGTGCCCTTCCTCTTCCAGAACGCTTCCGACGGCGTGACGGCGTACCAGCCCGCCACGCTGAACCTGCTGTCGCTGACGCCTACGGAGGTCGTCGCACCCGACCCGCACGGACCGCTCATCGATGGAAGGGACCCGTTCAAGACGCGGTTCGAGGAGGCGCTCGGGGCCCATGGCATCCGCGTGCACTGGGTGGATGCGTGGGCGCCGTTCCACATCGCACAGGGAGACGTCCACTGCGCCACCCAGAGCGCGCGGCAGGTGCCCGACGTGAAGTGGTGGGAGGGTGGACGATGAGACGCGCGCTGCTCCGCGGCTTCAGCGCCGCCTGGATGTTGGCCTCCTTGAGCGCGGGCGGCGCGGAGACGCCGCGCCCTGGCGATGATTGGAAGGCCCGCCTGCAGGCGAACATCTCCCGGGCCCGCCGGGAGAATCCGGCGGCGTTCATCCGGTTCGACACGGCCGCCGCCCAGGTGGACGCGCTGGACGCGCAGAAGCGGGGCGCCCTGGCCGCGGTGTCGCCGGGACTCCGCGCGCTGGGCCCCGAGGCGCTGTGGCCCATGGCGGAGCGGCTCGCCTTCCCGCCCCAGGAGGCGTCGCGGCGCCCTTCGCATGAGGCCGCGCGGCGGGCCTTCAAGGTGGGCCTGGTGGAGGCGACGGGGGCGCTGCGGGACCTCCGCCTGGCCCCGTTGTGGAAGAGCCTCCTCGAAGCTCCGGACACCCAGCCCCAGGTCCTTCGCGCAGTCACGGGAGCGCTGGCGCGGCTGGAGACCCTGGACGCGGCGAACACGCTCATCGCCTTGTCGAAACAGCAGGACGCCCGGGGCCAGGCCGCGATGGAGGCCCTGGGCCTGTGCCGGCGGCTCGTGGCGACGCGGGCGCTGGCGGACGCGCTGGACGCCCGCCCGGAGCGCGACGTCATGCGCCGGCTGGCCCAGGCCCTGGGGGATGCCGGGTCCGCGTGGGCGTGGAAGACGTCCGGCGTGAAGGCGCGCTCGGAGGAAGGCGCCATCCGTCGCGTGGCGGCCGAGGCGCTGGTGCGGGCGTACCTGGACACGGACGGTGACGTGCGGCGCGCTGTCTCCAACGCCCTGCTGCGCGTGGATGCGCCCCAGACGCCCACGCTCATCGACGCGGCCCGGCTGCGTGCCCCGCCCTCCCAACAGGCGGCGCTGGACGCCCTGGCCGAGCGGCTGCGCCACAGCCCGCTGCGCTGACGTCAGGCCGCTTCGATTTCCATCCGGTACCCCACGCCGCGCACCGTCTGGATGGCGAAGCGGGACGTGCTGTTCCAGCCCAGCTTCTTCTTCAGGCTGGAGACGAAGTTGTCCACGGTGTGCGGGTCCACGACGACTTCCCGCCCCCACACCGCGTCCAGGATTTCGTCGCGGCGCAGCACGCGCTCGCGCTCGCGCAACAGGAACGCGAGCAGGTCGAACTCCGTCCGCGTCAGCTCCACCAGGGCGCCCGCCGGCGTCTCCACCTTGCGGCGGTCCAGGTCCATCCGATAGCCCGCGAAGCGCAGGCCCTTCACCGGGGCCGCGCCGGAGCGGCGCACCAGCGCTCCCACGCGCGCCAGCAGCTCCCGGAGCCGGTAGGGCTTGCCCAGGTAGTCCTGCGCGCCCGACTCGAAGCCCCGCACCACGTCATCCTCCAGGGTGCGCGCGGTGAGCATCAGGACGGGCGTCGTCACGCCTTCTTCGCGCAGCGCGCGGCACAGCGTGTAGCCGTCACCGTCCGGCAGCATGACGTCCAGGAGGATGAGCTGGAAGTCGCGCCGGCCCAGGTGCTCGCGCGCCTCGCGCACGCAGGTAGCCTCCTCCACCGCGTAGCCCCCCTGGTTCTCCAGGTTGTCACGCAGCGCGAGCCGCAGGTTGGCGTCGTCCTCCACCAGGAGGAGCGCCGGAACGGATGAGGTCATGTCGTCACCGGATGAGGAAAGCGAAGCTCGAAGGTGGTGCCCTCCGGGCTGGAGGCCGCCACGCGCAGGGTGCCGCCGTGCACGCGCATGATGCGGCGGCACAGGGCCAGTCCCAGGCCACTGCCGGGCGCATCGTGTCCCTGGCCGGGCAGGCGCACGAACTCCTCGAAGGCGCGCTCCCACTGCGCCTGGGGAATGCCCACGCCGTTGTCGGAGAAGCGCACGCGGCCATCCGCCAGCGCCTCGATGCGCAGGCGCACCGGGCTGCGGGTGTTGTAGGCACAGGCGTTGCGCGCCAGGTTCGAGAGCAGCAGGCGGAGGAGCTGTCCGTCCGCGCGCAGGGAGTACTCCCCCACGTCCGCGTCCAGCTCCACGGGCACCTTGGACCAGGACTCCCAATCCCGCCGCAGCAGGCCCACCAGCTCGTCCAGGCGCACCGGCTCCAGCTTCGGCACCCAGCGCCCCTTGTCGATGCGGTTGAAGGACAGCAGGTTCTCCACCAGGAAGCCCAGGCCGTCCGCCTCCCGGACGATGCGCGCCGGGTAGTCGCGCGCGTCCGTGCCCTCCGCCAGCCGCCACTCCAGCGTCTCCGCCAGCAGCCGGATGGAGGCCAGCGGCGTGCGCAGCTCGTGCGACACGGTGGCCACGAAGTCGCTCTTCAGCTCCACGAAGCGCAGCTTGCGGTGCTGGGCCACGAAGGCCAGCGCGGCGATGCCCAGCGCCAGCACCGCGCACGCGGCCACCATGCCTGTCTTCAGCCGGTAGCGCCGCGCCAGCGCGCCCTGGGCCCGCGCCCACTCCGGCGTGTCCACTGACAACGGCAGGGCGGCCAGCGGCAGCACCTCCGCGTCCGCGAGCAGCCGCACCTGTCCGTCCGCCTCCAGCAACCCGCGCTCGCGCATCTCCCGCGTCAGCGACTGGAGCAGCGCGCCCGAGTCCACCGCCACGCCCCGGACGTGATTGCCACCGCGCGGCTCCAGGTACCACCCCGCTCGCACCAGCGCGGGGCCCGGAAGCGCCCTGGGCAACGGCAGCGGCTCGGACGCGAGCTCGGCGGCGCGGGCCTCGAAGTCCGCCACCGGCACGCCCGCCTTCGTGGAGAGCGCCACGATGCGCTCGCGCAGGAAGTCGAAGTCCTCCTTCGTGAAGCGCGCGCGGCGCAGCAGAAGCAGCCGCTGCAATCCATCCAGGCGCCCGCTGCGTCCGTCCGCCAGTCCGTCACGCACCAGCGCGTGCATCAACTGGGGCACGGGGTCTCCCCGCTCCGCCAGCGACTCCAGCACCACCAGCAAGCCCGGCACGTCGCGCGTGGAGGCCAGCACGTACTGCGAGCGGTGCTGGAGCAGCGCCATCAACGCCACGGTGGACGCACGGCGGTCGCCGCGCGCCAGCGCTCGGTCCACCTCGCGAATCAGCGCGAGCCGCTCCGCCCAGGGGTCCTCCGCCTCGTCCGCCCGCTCCGTACCGGCGCGCAGGCCCGCGTAGCGCCCCTTCGCGGGTGTGGCTTCGCCGGTGTCGTGGAGGGCCAGCCGGGGCAGCAACTGCGCTCCTCGCTCGCGCAGGTAGAGCCCGGTAGCCGGGGCGAGCGGATCCAACGCGGCGGCCTCCAGCGCGGGGCGCGCCGCTTCCAGCCTGTCTCGCAGGGACTGCGCCAGGGAGGCACGCGCGTACTGCTCCAGGGCCTCCCGGCGAGAGTCGAGCGAGGCCTGCGCGTCATCCCGCTCGGTGGCGAAGATGCGCTGGAGCGAGCCCAGGCCCCAGGCCAGCCCGGCGAAGCCCAGCAGGAGCGCGATGAGGGTGGGCAGCAACCGGCGGAGCATCGGAGCGGCTCAGTTTCCCAGGGAGGGCACGTCGTCGAAGTCCGAGCTTCCGCCGGGCATGAGGCGCTCGAAGCGCTCCTTGCGCGTGTCCAGCGACCGGGCCTTGCGGATGAGCGCCCCCAGCTGCGCCACGTCCTCGCGGGCTCGCAGCGGCTCGCCGAGTCCTTCCCACAGCGACAGCAGCCGGGGCCAGTCCAGGGCGCGCGTCCAGAAGGAGCCTCGCAGCTTCTCCGCGAACGCGGAGGCCACGTAGGCCAGGCGCGTGGACGCCGCGGCCCGGGCGTAGTCGGAGCGCAACGTGCTGGAGGGCATCATCATCTGCACCCTGCGCCAGTTGCTCGAGTCGCCCTGCTCGTAGCGCACCCGGAGCATCCCGAAGGCGATGGAGGGCCCGTGCAGCTTCACCTCGTGGATGACGGTGACGGCCTGGCCTGCGGCCAGTGGGAACAGCTCCGTCTCGTCGCCTGGGTCGCGCGGCTCCGGGTTCGGAGACAGGTACTCGTAGCCCAGCAGGCGGTAGCGGGCGACGGCCTGCCGGTTGAACTCCACCTGGACGCCGACCTCGCGGACCGGCTCGCGGGCCTTCACGGTGATTCGCACCACGTGGTAGCCCTTGCGGCCCGGCGAAGGAAAGCCTTCGACGTAGAGCAGGAAGGGGCCGTATGGCTCGCCTTCGTCCCCCGAGTCGAAGCTGTTGATGAAGGCCTCCGTCCGCACCGCGCCTTCCGCGGGGAAGACGTCACGAGACAGGTAGTCACGCGCCACCGCGTAGGCGCTGGTGTCCACGGCCACGGGGAACTCCGAGACGCGCGACTCCTCCGTGTCGATGGTGGGGTTCACCCCGAAGCCCCGCGTCTCGACGCCGGAGCCCGGCTTGCCTGGCGATGCGCGATAGACGCTCTGCCACGCCCCGTCCGGCACGAGCACGGGCAGGTGTTGAAGCGTCCAACCAGGTGCGCGCTCCCGGTCATCGTCCGGCGGCGCGGGAGCCAGCACGGCGGGGCGCGTCGGCATCGCCGCCTGGAGCGCCACGTCCACGCGCGACTCCTGCCCGGCCTTCACCGCGAGGTCCGTCCGGCTGAGCGCCTGGAAGGACTCCTTCTCGAAGCGGAGCGAGTAGACGCCCTCCGCCAGTGGGGGAAAGCGGAAGTCGCCCTGCGCGTCCGTCACCGTGGAGCGGGCCTCCGTCAGCGCGGGTGAGGTCGCGGTGACGCGCACCTCCGGGAGGGGGCTCTTGTCGCTGGCGCGCACGACGGTGCCAGCGAGGCCCCCGGCCGCCAGCGCTGGCGCGGACAGCAGCAGGAGGACGACACAGAGGGCCTTGCGGAGGGTGGGCGTCATCGTGGGTGCCATCCCGGGCCACGCACGCCGTGAGTCCCCTGGGGAGGTGCCCGCAGCGTGCCGCAGGCGGGCCCTCCGTTCATCATGGTTTCATCATGTCATGGCGAGGAGAAGGGCACGTCCAGCACGGGGCGCTTCTTCGCGTCCGGCAAGTCGTAGTGCCACCACTCCATGCGGTTGCGCTTGAAGCCCACGCCTTCCATGGCCTCGCGCAGGACTTCGCGGTGCTTGCGCGACGCCTCGGTGCCGCCCTCGTACCCATGGTGCGCGGCGCGGGTGAAGGTGTCGAAGGGGGTGGGCATCTCCACCTCCTGGCCCTCCAGCGTCGTCAGCGTGAGGTCCACCGCCCCGCCCCGGTTGTGGTTGGAGCCGGTGCGCGGGTTGGCGACGTAGCCGGGCACCGGCATGATTTCCCACATCTGGTACTGCACCGCGCGCGGCCGGTAGCAGTCGTACACCTTCAGCCGGTAGCCCTGGGCACGCAGCACGTCCGCGGCCTTCTTCAGGCGCTCGGCCGACTCGGGCAGCAGCAGGCAGCGCGCCGTGTCCGGGTACACCTTCCGCTTCATGAAGTTGTCCGCCGTCGCGTAGCGCAGGTCCACGACCAGGTCCGGCACCACCGTGGTGGCGTCCACCAGGGAGGCCGCGGCCTTCGGAGCCGCCGTGGCCTTCGGCGTTCCCGCGTCGTTGGCCAGCGCGGGCCCGGACGACAGGCCCAGCGCCACCACCACGCCCCAGCCCAGGCGCGGCGTCACGCGGACTCCGTGTAGCGCGTGGGGTCCGGCACGCCGGCTTCCTCGAAGCCCTTCTTGCGCAGCACGCAGCTGTCACAGCGCCCGCAGGCGCGGCCCTGGGTGTCCGGGTCGTAGCAGGAGTGCGTCAGGCCGTAGTCCACGCCCAGCTTCACGCCTTCGCGGATGATGTCCGCCTTCGTCAGGCCGGACAGCGGCGCGTGCACGGTGAAGCGCGCCCCCTCCACGCCCGCCTTGGTCGCCAGGTTGGCCATTGACTCAAAGGACTGGATGAACTCCGGGCGGCAGTCCGGATAGCCGCTGTAGTCCACCGCGTTGACGCCGATATAGATGTCCGTGCTGCCCACCACCTCCGCCAGCCCCAGCGCCAGCGAGAGGAACAGCGCGTTGCGCGCCGGCACGTACGTCACGGGGATGCCGTGGCTCAGCTCATCGGCGGGCCGGTCCTTGGGCACCTCGATGTCCGCCGTCAGCGCGGAGCCGCCCACCTGCCGCAGGTCGATGGACACCACCCGGAAGTCCGTCACGCCCATGGCGGCGGCGACCTTCTTCGCCTGCTCCAGCTCCACCGCGTGCCGCTGTCCGTAGGCCACCGCCAGACAGACGGGCTCGAAGCCCTTCGCCTTCGCCATGGCCAGGCACGTCGTCGAATCCAGCCCGCCCGAAATCAACACCACCGCACGCTTCACCATCAATCCCTCCGCGCTCCCTGCACGGTGTACACCGTGGTGCAGGTGGACGGCTGGCAATTGCAGTTGCGGGTCCCCGGCAAGAAGATGTCCGTGAGGGAGCCGCACGCCAGCGACACGTCATAGCCATTCTCCGTGGGGCCCGGCACAGAGCCGTCGGGGATGCCGCCGTCGAACTGGCGGCAGTCACGGCTGAGGCTGCGCGCCTGGCTGTCGCTGAAGAGCGTCACCCGCAGCGTCTCCTCGATGGAGGAGTCCTCGCAGCCCGTGCCACAGGACGCGCGGGGCGCGACGGCCTTCAGCGTGGACGTGGCCACCTGCCCTTCATAGCCCGCGTCACGCGAGTAGCCCTGCACGGTGAAGTAGCCCGTGCCCGCGTCCGTGTCGCGCGAGAAGGTGCCCTCGAAGAGGAACACGCCGGCGTCGTTGGTTTGCGCGAAATCCGGCACCGAGGCGTCGCACGTCGTGCGCGCGGCGTCCAGCCGGGCCTCGAATTGGAACGAACCGAGCACCTGGTCACCCGGGTACACGGGCTCGGAATAGCAGGCCATCGCCACGGCGACGGCCGTGACGGGCAGGGCGGCGAGGGCAAGACGCTTCACGTGCATGGCGCCGCCACGCTACACGGCTACGCGACGTCCAGCACGCAAAGGGCCAGCGCCCGGAAGGTGTCGCCGCGAGCCAGCACGGCGCCTACATCCACCTGCGCCGGGTCCCCTCCGCGCACCTCCGGGTCGAGCCGCGCCAGGACGCGCCCCGCCGCCAGCGAGGCCGGCACGGAGAGGAAGGCCTCCACCGCCGCCGCTTCCATGCCCGGCACCGGGCCAGGACGGGCCAGCTTGACGCCGTCCTCCCCCAGCGCCAGCGCCAGCGCGCACAGGTAGCTCAGCTCGGAGGCGCCGAAGCAGGACAGCGCGCCCGCGCCCAGCACCAGCACGTCGCCGCTGGCCAGGTACGCCTCCACCCCGCCCACCGGGTCCACCATGAGCTGCACCGCGCCCGCGCCCAGCGAGGCCAGGACGGGGCGAAGCGCCGCGGCGAGCCGGGGCAGGCGCTCGGCCGTCACCGGCACCGCGCCGACGGGCACCGGGTGCTCGAAGCCCGACGGCACTGGCAGCGAGGACACCGGGGCCTGAGGCGCCGCCGCGTCGCTGGAGGACAGGGCCGCGCCCACGCCGTCCGCGCGCTGCGAGTCCTCCATCCGGCCCAGGGCCCGCAGGGCCTCCGCGTAGAGCGTCCAGCCATCCACGTCCAGCGGGCGCTCCCGGAGCAGGTGCGGCCAGATGCGGACGGCCAGGGACACCCCCTCGGGCACCGAGGAGAGGTGCTCGGCGGCCATGCGGGTGACTTCGGGGGACAGCGTGCCGGCGTCGAAGAGGCGCGCGGCGAGCCGGGCACCCGGCGACACGAGCTGCGCGTCCAGGTAGCCACGGAGGATGGCCTCCAGCACCGCGGGCTCGTCGGTGAGGCGCTCGCGCAGGCGCAGGGCCTCGCCGGTGAGGCCGCGCTCCTCCGCCAGCCTCGCGCGGCGGGCCAGCCGCTCGTCCGTCTCCGGCAGCCGCTCGAGCTGCGCGGCCGCGTCCGCCACCATGCCCAGGGCCTCGTAGGCGTCCGCCAGCCGCTCGCGGTAGGTGTTCCCGGACTCCGCGCCCGCCGCCTGCTCCAGCCGCTCCACCAGCGCCACGAAGACCGCGGGCTCCTCGCCCAGGTCCACCAGCGACAGCAGGTGCCGCAGGGAATGGAGCTGCGCGGGGTCGTCCTTCAGGGCCTGCTCGAAGGACTCGCGCGCCTCGAGCAGCTGCTCCAGCGGGCTGAGGAGCAGCTCACCCCGCTCCAGGTGCAGGACGGCGCGGGCCACCGCCTCCGGCTCTTCGTCGGCCAGCTGCGACAGCGTGCGCACGCAGGCCTCGTAGCGGCCCAGCTCCAGCTCCAGCGCGCAACGCTCGCGCAAGAGCGTCTTGCGCCGCGAGGGCCAGCCGTCCGCCGCCATGGCCAGCGCTTCCACCCGCGCCGTGCCCGGCTGCGCATGCACCTGCGCCAGCACCGCCTCCGCCAAGGCCTCCGGGAGCTTCTCCAGGGTGGGCAGCAACAGCGTCAGCCGGGCCGCGAAGCCCGGCTCGGGCGCCAGCTCTTCCAGCGCGCGCAGCCGAGGCAGCACCGGGGCCTCGGCCGAGCGGAGCACCTCGTCGCGCAGCGCCACCGCGAACACGGCGTCGCGCGCGGTGGACAGGCCCGCGAGCTCCAGCAACCCCTCCGCGTCGCCTTCCGCGCGCAGGCCATCCGCCAGGGCCGAGGCATGCGCGGGGTCCGCGTCCGCCAGCGCGGCCAGGGCCCACAGCGCCTCACGCGTGCGCGCCGGGTCGCCCGCCTGCGCGGCCATGGCCAGCGCGTCGGTCAGGTCGCCCGAGGCCATGGCGGGCGCGAAGCCCACTTCCAGCGCGCGGGCGAAGGCTCCCAGCCGGCCGAAGCGCTCGGCCAGCTCCGAGGGCGCGAGCATGTCCGGTGCCTCGGTGGCGATGCGCTCGAACACCTCCAGCGCCTCGCCGTGCTCGCCCGCCTTCTCCCAGAGGCCCGCGGCCTCCAGCAGCAGCGGGGGACGCTCTTCCGGCGCCGCCAGCCGCGCGGCCTGCAGCAGCGCCCGCGCCGCGCGAGGGGCCTCGCCCGACGCGCGGTACAGGTGGGCCACCCGCAGGGCCGCGTCGACGTCCGGCTCCACCGAGGCGGCGGCCTTGGCCGCCTTCAGGGCCTCCGGCAGCTGGCCGGCGGACTCGAAGCCTCGCGCGGCCGCCAGGAGCAGCACCTGCCGCTCGCGGCCGGAGGCCAGCTCCGCGCGCGCCACCTGCACCTCGGCGCGGCGCGCGGGAGCGTCCTTCAGCAGCGGCTCCAGCGCCTCCAGCGCGTCCGCGTAACCCGCGCCCGAGGCGCCACGCGCGGCCACTTCCTCCAGCGCCTCGCGTGCCACGTCCTCGCGGCCCGCGTCACGCGCGAGCGCGGCCAGCTCCAGCCGCAGCACCGCGGCCTCGTCGGCATCCTCGACGCGCGGCACCAGCCGCTCCAGCGCCTCCAGCAGCCGCGTGGACTCGCCGCGCTGACGCAGGCCCGTCACCAGGGCCTGGAGGGCGGTGAGGTCCTCCGGCGCGGCCTCCGCGGCGCGCTGGGTCAGCGTCCAGGCCGCGTCTTCATCCGCCAGCGAGCTGGAGGCCACCGTCGCGGCGGCCAGCAGCAGCTCCGCGGCGCGACGGCCACCCGCCGCCTCCGCGCCCGAGGCGTACACGTCCAGCAGGTCGCCATGACGCCCCAGGGCGTGCAGGCCCGCCACGGCCCGGTCGATGACGGACGCATCCGCGGGCCGCAGGCGCGCCAGCGGCAGCAGCGCTTCGATGGCGTCCTTCGGGTCGTCGAAGAGGTCCGCGGCGCGGCGGTAGAGCACCTCGGCGGTGGCCGCGTCCTCCGCGTGACGCGCCAGTTGGAGCGACGCCCGGTAGAGGCCCGGCGCGTTGCCCGTGCGCGAGTGCACCTCGGCCAGGAGCGACAGCGCCTCACGGCCGCGCTCGCCCTCCGGCTCCAGCGCCACCACGGACTCGAAGGCATCCGCCGCGTCGTGGAACGCGCCCGCGCCGAGCGAGGCATGGCCCAGCCGCAGCCAGGTCCGCGTGCGCACCGGCACCGGCAGTGCGTCCCCTCCCACGTCCAGCAGGCGGCGGTCGTAGGGGCGCGCGGCGACGGGACCTCCGCCCTTCGCGGCCAGCTCGGCGCGCGCGGACAGGGCGTCCACGTCGTCTCCCGCCAAGGAGAGATATTCGTCGAAGGCCTCGGCGGCCAGCAGCGCCTCGCCCGCGTCCAGCAGCCGGGAGGCGCGCTCGCGCAGCAGCGGCAGGGCCTCCGGCGTGGACAGGGCCGCGGCGCGCTGGGACAGCAGGTCCGCCAGCCGACGCACGTCCCCGGACGCGCGCTCACGCACGCGCTCGAAGGCCTCCGCGCTCGCGGGGCTCAGCTCGAAGGCCTGGTCCTCGCACAGCAGCGCCCGCTCGCGGGCACCGGCGGCGCGGAAGGCCCGGGCGGCGGCCAGGTAGCTCTCCGCGGCGCCCGCGGCCTCCTGGCGCTGCGCCCTGCGCAGCATCAGCTCCGCGAGCGCCTGGTGGTCCTCGTCCGCCTCCAGGAAGGCGAGGTGCCGGGCGAAGACGGGCTCGCGGAACGGGTCCGCCTCCAGCAGTACCGCGTCGAACTCCGCGGCGTCCGCGTGGCGCTTCACCTCGTGCAGCAGCTCCGCCGCCTGCGCGGTGAGCTCCAGGTCATCCGGGCGCGCGCCACGCGCCGCGATGAAGGCCGCGGCGGCGGACTCCGGGCGCCCTGCCCGGTCGCGGTACAGCACGGCGGCGCGCAGGAACAGGTCCGCGCGGCGGGCCGCGTCGGGCTCGCCGTCCGCGCACTCCTCGTACCAGGCCGCCAGCTCCGCCAGCCGGCCGTCGCTCTCCAGGAGCTTCTCCAGCAGGCCCTCGGCCTCCGTCAGCGCCCGGTCCTTGCGCAGCGCCGAGCGCAGCAGCTCCTCGGCCTTCGCCACGTCCGACAGCACGTCCAGGTTCAGCCGCGCCAGCCGCAGCAACAGGGCCGCGGCCTCGCCCGCGTCCTCCAGCAGCGGCAGCGCGCGCTCCAGCCAGCGCGCCTCGGCCTCCGCGTCGTCGCGACGCTCGGCCAGCGCCGCGCCCAGCTTCGCGGTGCCCAGGTCCACGGCCAGGGCGAAGGCGCGCTCCAGCGCGACCTCGGCGCCGGCAGGGTCCAGCTTCACGTCGCGCAGCAGCTTCGCCCGGTAGCGCTCGCACGCGGCGGCCTCCGACTGCTGCCCCCGCGCCTCCAGCAGGTCGCGCGCATCCGCCAGCGCCCGCAGCGCGTCGTCCGCGCGGCCCAGGTCGACCGCGAGCCGGGCCTCTTCCTGATAGGCCTCGAGCGCCGCGTCCGCGTCCCCCGCCTCCAGGCTGAGGGTGGCCACCTCGCGCAGCTCGGCGAGCAGCTCCAAGGTGCGGCCCGTCTCCCGGTGCAGCGCCGCCAGCCGGCGACGCAGCGGCAGCGGCGCCGTGGCCAGCGACGCGGCGCGCGCCAGCAGCGAGGCCGCCACCCCCGCGTCCGCGAGCACCTCGCGGGCCCGCGCCGACAGCTCGACGAGCCGCTGCACGGTGTCCTCGGACGGCGCCAGGGCGTGCGCGTGGGTGACGCGCACCTCGAAGGCGCCGCGCGGGTCGTCCTTCTCCAGCAGCGCGGCCAGGCGCGATACGGCGGCCTCGCACAGGGGCCGCTCGGAGAGGAGCTTCCGGTACGCGGCCACCGCGCGCTTCGCCTCTCCGGTCTGCTCGGCCAGCTCCGCCAGCCGCAGCCACGTGGACTCCGCGGCCTCGGGCGCGCTCCGGAAGTCCGCGGCGGCGGCGAGTGCGTCCTGCAGCGGCAGCGCCTCGATGACCGCGCCGCGCAGGTAGAGCAGCTCCGCCAGCGACGCCAGCTCCGCCCCCTGCGCGGGGACCAGCGAGTGGGCCTTGCGCGCCAGCTTCAGCGCCTTGTCCAGGTCGTGCGCGCCGTGCGCGTAACCCGCGCCCTCGCGCAGCAGCAGCGCGGCGTCCCGCGCGGTGGCGCTCTCCGCCGCCGTCTCCAGCAGCGCCGCGGCCTCGCGCAGCTCCCCACGCTCCGCCACCAGCGAGACGAGGCGACGGCGGACAGCGGCGTCGGATGGAGACAGGCGCAGCGCCTGCCGCAGCGCGGCCTCGGCGGGCACCGGCTGCGACAGCCGGTCCAGGTAGAGGCTGGCCAGCTCGGCGTACATCGCCGCCGCCTCGGCGGGCGCCACGTGCGGAGCCTCGGTGGAGAGCAGCTCGGCCAGCGCGGCCCAGTCCTCCCGGGTCCGCAGCACGCGCTGGAGCGCGGCGGTGGCCCGCGCGTGCCGGGGTGCCAGCGCGAGCGCCGCCTCCAGGCTCTGCCCCGCGTCCTCCATCCGGCCGCCGGACTCCAGCAGCGCGGCGCGCGCCAGCAGCGCCTCCACGCGGCGAGGCACCGGGCCCTGGAGGGCCGCCTCGGCGAGCGCTGCGGCCTCCTCCTCCAGCTTGCCCTCCCGGCGCGCCAGCTCGGCGAGGGAGAAGAAGGCGTCACACCGCTCCGCCGCGGACAGCTCCAGCCCGATGGCCGCGCCCAGGGCCTCGCGCGCGAGGACGCGCTCGTCCTTCTCCACCAGCGTGGCGGACAGGGCCAGCAGGCGCTCGCGAGCGCGGGTGGCGAGGTTGGCGTCGGCGGCCACGGCGCGGCGCCACACCTCCAGCTCCGCGGCCTCGTCGCCCGACTCGCGCGCCAGCTCCGTCAGCGCGAGCAGCAACGCCGCGGGACGACGCGCGCCCTTCGCGGCCTCTGAAAAGTCGTCACGCGCGGAGGACACCCGGCCCGCGGCGCGGTGAAGCACGGCGCGACGGGCCAGCAGCTCCGCGCGCGCCTCGCCCGAGGCGGCGGCCACGAGCGTGCTCAGCAGCTCCAGCCGCTCCGTCTCCTCCTCCGGCGTGCCGGTGCCGGGGGGCGGCAGCAGGTCCAGCAGCGCCTGCGCCGCCCAGGTGTCGTGCGGCTCCTCCAGGCGCAGGCTGCGCAGCGCGTCCACCGCGGTGGTGGCGCGCCCCAGGCCCAGCGACAGCTCCGCCAGCTCGCGGCGGGCGGCGCGGCGGGGCTCGCCGGACAGGCGCGGCCACAGCTCCACCAGCAGGTCCGCCAGGGCCTCGCGCGCACCCGCCTTGCGGTGCAGCGACGCCAGCTCCACCCGGGCGTCCAAATCTTCCGGCGCGCGCGCGCTGTACTCGGCCAGCAGGCGGCGGGCGGCATCCGTGCGGCTCGCGCGCACCGCGGCGGTGGCGGCCTTGCGCGTCAGGGCCACGCGCTCGCTCTCGCGCGGCGCATCGCTGTCCGCGGGCGGCAAGGCCAGCACCGCCTCGAAGTCCTCCAACGCCGCGCGGGCATCCGTGGGCAGGCGCAGCTCGCCCCGGCGCTGCCGCGCGGGCGCGTAGCTCGCGTCGCGCTCCAGCGCGTCGGCGAGGAAGGCCTCCTCGCGGCTGGTCCCCGCGGCGAGCAGCGAGGCGCGGAACAGCAGCTTCGCGCCGGCCCGGGCCTCGGGCATCAGCGCGGCGCGGCGCGCGTACAGGCGCGCGGCCTCCAGCTTCTCGCCGCGCTCCAGCTCCAGCTCGGCCAGCGACTCCAGCACCTCGGCGGCCAGCGGCCCCTCGGGGCTCGCCTCCAGCGCGGCCGTCAGGCGCATCAGCGCGGCGGCGTTCTCCCCTCGCTCCAGCAGCGCGCGGGCGCTCTGGAGGAACAGCGGCGCGGCCTCCTCGGCGCGGTCGGCGCCCATCAGCGCCTGGGCGCGGTTGGCCCACAGCTCGGCCAGGGCCTGCGACTCCCCGGCCTCCGTGTAGAGCGCCTCCAGGCGCGCGGCCAGGGCGTCATCCAGCCGGCGCAGCGGGAAGGCCTGCGCGTAGGCGGCGATGGCGCCTTCGCGGTCGCCCAGCATCTCGCACGCGCGGCCCAGCCGGGAGCGCACGTCCGCCAGCTTCTCCGGCGCCGCCGTGCGCGGCAGCGTGGACAGCAACGTCTCCAGCGCGCGCCGGGCATGCTCGGGGCGCTCGCAGCGCAGCGACAGGTCCGCCAGGTCCAGCAGCACCGCGGCGTCCGGCGCCAGCCGAGCGGCCTTCTCCAGCGCCACCAGCGCGTCACCCACGCGGCCCAGCCGGGCCTCCAGCACGCCGGCCAGCTCACGCAGCGCCGCCGCTGCCAGCCGCTTGTCGCCCTGCGCCTCGGCCACCCGCGCGCGCACCTCCAGCGCGTCGGCCAGTCCGGCCATGTCGGCGCGCTTGCGCTGCAAGGCGCACAGCTCCCCCAGCGCGGGCAGGTCATCCGGCTCGGCGCGCAGCACTTCCTGGAGCGCGTGGACAGCCAGGTCCAGGTCGAAGGCCAGGTCGCGCGCGGCCACCGCGAGCCGGCGGTACTTCTGCGCGCGCTCCTTCAGGTCCGTGGCGAGCCGCGCCAGCGAAGACAGGCACCGCGTCAGCAGCGCGCCGTCACGCCGGGCCTCGGCCAGCGCCAGCAGCGACTCCAGCGCGGGCCGGTGGTCGCCATCCGCCTCCAGCGCCAGCAGGAGCAGCCGCTCCGCCTTCTCCGGCTGTTGCAGCTTGCCCCGGTACAGCTCGCCCGCCTCGGCCCAGGCCGCCGCGCGCTTGCCGGGCGCGTCGTGGAGCGCCGCGGCCTTCTCCAGCGCCTCCGCCAGCTCCTGCGAGCGGCCCGTGGCGCGGAAGTACGGAATCAGCTCCTCCAGCGCCACCGCGTCGCGCGGGTCCAACGCCAGCGCGGACTCCAGGTGCTCCCGCGCGCGCGCCGGGTCTCCCAGCCGCGTGCGGTACAGCCGCGCCAGGGCGTGGTGGCTGGCGTGCGCGGCGTGCCGCACCTCTTCCGAGCGCGGCGCCGGCCCCGCCAGCTCCAGCGCCTGCTGGTAGCCCGCCAGCGCCTCCTGCAGTCGGCCCAGTCCCTCCGCCACGCGGGCGGCGGCGAACAGCGGCTCCGGCTCACCGGGCAGCAGCGACACCGCCTCACGGAAGCGCAGCAGCGCGTTCTCCGGCTGCTTCAGGCCTTCGTCCCACACGCGGCCGGCCATCAGGTCGGCGTGGCCCACCCGGTCCAGCTCGTGGCGACCCATGGCCACCTCGCGCAGGCGGTCCAGGGCCTTCAGCGCGCGCAGGTGCTCACCGCCGCGGTGGCACAGCTCGCCCAGCAGCAGCAGCGCGTCCGGGTGGTCCGGCGCCAGCCGCAGCGCGGCCTCGCAGTGCAGGCGCGCGCCGGCGATGTCGTCCTCCGTCTGCGCGCACAGCCGGGCCAGGTGCACGTGCGCGTCGGCGGCCTCGGCCGGGTCGCGAGCGAGCGCCGCCAACCGGCGATAGGCCCGCACCGCGCCGGCCCTGTCGCGGGCCTGGTCCGACGCACGCGCCAGCGCCTTGAGGGACGGCAGGTGGTCGGGCTTGAGCCCCAGCAATTCGTGCAGCGCCTTCACCGCCACCTGCGGCGCGGTGTCGCGCGAGCAGCGAGCGGCGGCCTCGGCGGCGAAGAAGGCGGCGGCCTCCTCCGAGGTCCGGCGCGCGAGCGCGCACAGCGCCAGGTAGCGCTCGGCGGCGCGGGCACCCTCGCCCCGGCGCTCGCGCACCACGGCCTCGCCCCAGAGCGAGGCGGGGCTGCGGTCCCTGCGGCGCTGCAGCGTCGCCGCCACGTCCAGCGCCAAATCATGCGCCTGCGGGTCCGCCACCATCAGCGACAGCAGTCGCTCGGCGGCGAAGGGGTGCGCGTCCTGTGCGTCCCCCGCCTGGAGATACGCCTGACGCGCGTCGGCCAGCCGGCCCTGCGCGATGAGCCCTTCGGCGTCCGCGAAGGCGCGCGCGCCCTCCAGCGCGAGCAGCAGCTCCTCGTCCGGAGGCGACGGCGGCGGCAGGCCCCCCGCGGAGAAGCGCAGGCGCAGGCCCGTGCTGGAGACCTCCGCGGCCGACAGGCGCGCGGTGTCCAGCGTCGGCATCTTGTAGCCACGGCTCACCGCCGCCAGCTGGCACAGCACGGGCAACACGCGCGTGGAGAACCCCGTGGCCCCGCGGACCTCGACCTCCGGCACCAACGCCAGCGCGCCCACGGCCGCGGACAAGAGCCCCGGCACCTGCACGGACGGCGTGGAGGAGAAGCCGTAGAGGCGCACGTCGTAGAGGTAGACGGCGAGCCGCTCCCCATCCGCGTCGAACGCCACCTTGAAGGTGAAGGGCGTGTGCTCCGGCGCCGGCAGCCGGCCCTGGCCTTCGAGGTAGCCGGGCCGGAAGTGCAGGCGCAGGTCCTCGATGCCGGCCAGGCGCCCGGCCAGCTCCGCCACCCGGCGCGTCACCAGGTCCGCGTCGACGGACAGCTCGAGGAAGCCGAAGTGCAGCTTCTTGCGCTGGTAGCGCGTGGCGCCGGCGCTGACGTTGAAGGGGAAGCTGACGTCCGGAATCTGGAGCGCGAAGTCGGAGATGCGCAGCCCCGGCAGGACCTCCAGCGCCGGGAAGCCCACGAACGCCCTGCGGTCCAGCAGGCGCAGCTCGGGGGCGGCGGCGCGCGCATCCAGCGCCGTGGCGGGCTTGGGAGAATCGCTTTCGGTGGCCATCGCGGGAGCAGGGACGTTAGCACGGGGTCCAAGCCCTCGAAATTTCTGGCAAACCCCCGCTTGTGGGGCAGGCAACGAGACGTGATGGCTCCCCGAATCCAGGGTGAAGGAACGGGCTGCGCCCTGGGCCGAAGTCGGACAAGATGCGCCCGCGTGTTGGCCCCCGACTCCCTTGTCCTCGACGGTCGCTTCCGGGT
>NZ_JAAIYB010000135.1 GCF_010894475.1 Myxococcus vastator | reverse complement strand
GTGCCCCCGCCCACCAGCCGGCTGCCCCTCTCCGTGCTCCGGCCACCGGTGCTGGTGGGCCGCGAGCGCGAGTGGGCGCGGATGGAGGCCGCGTGGGAGGCGGGGCAGACCATCTTCATCTCCGGCGAGCCGGGCGTGGGCAAGACGCGCCTGGCCCATGACTTCGCGGCGTCGCGGGGCAGCTACCTGCTGCTGGAGGCGCGGCCCGGCGAGCAGAGCGTGCCGTACTCGTCGCACGTGAGGCTGGTGCGGCAGATGCTGGCCCGGGTGCCCGACCCGAACCTGCCGCGCTGGGTGCGGCGCGAGCTGGCGCGCCTGCTGCCGGACCAGGCCGGACAGGAAGGCCTGCCCCCGCCCATGGCGGACGAGGCCGACCGCAGCCGCTTCCTGGAAGCGCAGTGCCAGCTCGTCTACCAGCTCGCCGCCAGCGTGGACGCCATGGTCGCCGACGACCTCCAGTTCATGGACAGCGCCACCGCGGAGTTCGCGGTGCTGATGCTGTCGCGCCGCCACGCGCCCGAGCCCGGAGGCCGCTTCCCGCGCTTCATCGACACCTACCGGGCCGATGAGCTGTCGCCCCAGGCCACCGTCTTCGTCCAGCAGCTGGTGGCCGCGGGGCTGGCCATCCTCGTGGAGCTGCGGCCCCTGGACGCCACGGCGGTGGGCGCGCTGCTCCAGAGCCTGGAGCTGCCCGGCGCGGAGCAGCTGGCGCAGGACGTGACGCGGCACACCGGCGGCAACCCGCTCTTCATCACCGAGACGCTGAAGTACCTGCTGGAGACGGGCGGCCTGGAGCGCGGCTGGCCCGAACACGTCCCCGCCTCCGGCCGGGGCCAGCAGCTCATCCAGCAGCGGCTGGAGCGGCTGTCCCCCTCCGCGCTGCTGGTGGCCCGGCTGGCGGCGCTGGCGAAGACGGACTTCACGCTGGAGCTGGCCAGCGAGGTGCTGGAGATGAACCCGCTGGCGCTCGTCACGCACGTGGCGGAGCTGGAGGGCGCGCAGATTCTGAGGGGCGATCGCTTCACCAATGACTTGCTCTTCGAGGTGGTTCGCCAGGGCGTGCCCGGCGCGCTGGGCACGCTGCTCCACCGCCGGCTCGCCGTGGCCCTGGAGCAGCGCGGCGCCGCGCCCATCGTCGTGGCGCAGCACTGGCTGGACGGCCACGAGCCGCGCCGCGCCGCGCCCTTCCTCGTCTCCGCCGCCAACGCGGAGGCCGCGGCCCTGCGCCACCTGGAGGCCGCCCTGCTCTTCCACCGCGCCGCCGCGCTGCTGGACGAGACGGGCCACGCCGATGAAGCGGCGCTCGTGCGAGGCCGCGTGCGCAACATCCCCACCGCCTAGCCGGCGCGGCTTCAGCGACGCGGCGCCGTCACCTCACGCGCCACGTCCAGGAAGGCGCGGAAGGCGGGCGACACCTGCGAGCGGCTGGGGAAGTAGAGGAAGAAGCCCTCCACGCGCGCCGCGTAGGGCTCCAGCACCAGGCGCAGGGTGCCACGCGCCAGCTCCGCCTCCACGGAGGGCTCGAAGACGTAGGCGAGCCCCAGGCCGGCCTCGGCCAGCTCCACGTGCGCCTTCCAATGCGCGCTGACGAACGGCCCACGCACCGGCACGCGCCAGCTGCGCTGCCCGCGCTCCAGCTCCCACTGGTAGCTGGAGCCTGTCGTCTCGGAGCGGATGCCGAGACAGTCATGCATCAGGAGGTCCTTGGGCCGCTCGGGCGTGCCTCGCCGCTTGAGGTACGCGGGCGCGCCCACCACGACGAAGCGGAAGCTCCCTGACAGGCGCACCTGCACCATGTCGCGCTCCAACGCCTCCGACATGCGGATGCCGGCATCCAGCCCCTCCGCCACCACGTCCACCAGCCGGTCCTCCACGCGCAGGTCCACCTCCACGCGCGGGTAGCGTTGGAGGAAGCGCGCCAGGATGGGCGTCACCACGGGCGTGACGGCGACGGTGGGCACGGTGAGGCGCACGGAGCCAGACACCTCGCCCGGCCGGGCGGTGGCCGTCTTCAGGGCCTCGATCGCCTGCTCCACCGGCGGCCCGGCGGACTCCAGCAGGCGGCGGCCCGCGTCCGTGAGGGACACACTGCGCGTGGTGCGGGTGAGCAACACCACGCCCAGCCGCGTCTCCAACTGGCGGACGGACTGGCTCAGCGCGGACGCGGACACACCCAGCTCCGTGGCGGCCGCGGCGAAGCTGCGCTTGCGGCCCACCACCAGGAAGGCATTCAGGGCATTGAGCGGCGTGAAGGCCATTGTGAAGATTTCCTAAGCAGCGCGTCCCGATTTCACCTGTTACGCGCGAGCGACAGCGGACGCATATTCCGTTCCGCCGAGCAGTGACAACACCCCAACCGCCAGGAGCGCCCCCTCATGATTCCCGTTCGCGGCTATGCCGCCCAGGACGCGAAGTCCCCCCTCGCCCCGTTCCAGTTCGAGCGCCGCGAGCCCGGCCCCAGCGACGTGCAGCTTGAAATCCTCTACTGCGGCGTCTGCCACTCCGACCTGCACCAGGCGCGCGACGAATGGGGCGGCTCCCTGTTCCCCATGGTGCCCGGCCATGAAATCGTCGGCCGCGTGGTCCGCGTGGGGGACCAGGTGAAGAAGTTCAAGGTCGGGGACCTGGCGGGCGTCGGCTGCATGGTCGACTCCTGCCGCACCTGCCCCAGCTGCCAGGAAGGCCTGGAGCAGTACTGCGACGTCGGCAACATCCAGACGTACAACGGCAAGGAGAAGGACGGGCGGACGGTGACCCAGGGCGGCTACAGCGAGGCCATCGTCGTGGACGAGGCCTTCACGCTGAAGATTCCGGAGAACCTGGACCCGGCCGCCGCCGCGCCGCTGCTGTGCGCTGGCATCACCACGTACTCGCCGCTGCGGCACTGGAAGGTGCAGCCGGGTCAGCGCGTGGGCGTGGTGGGCCTGGGCGGGCTGGGCCACATGGGCGTCAAGCTGGCCAAGGCCATGGGCGCCCACGTCACCGTCTTCAGCCACACCGACCGCAAGAAGCAGGACGCCGCGCGCTTGGGCGCCGACGCCGTCGTGGTCTCCTCGAACAAGGAGGAGATGGCCGCGCAGGCGGGCAGGTTCGACCTCATCCTCGACACCGTCTCCGCGCAGCACGACCTCAACGCGTACCTGCGGCTCCTGCGCCGGGACGGCCACCTGGTCCTCGTCGGCGCCCCGGAGAAGCCGCTCGACGTCCGCCCCTTCTCCCTCATCCCCATGCGGCGGAGCTTCTCGGGCTCGATGATTGGGGGTATCCAGGAAACGCAGGAAATGCTAGACTTCTGCGGTAAGCACGGCATCGTCTCCGACATCGAGCTGATTTCCATCCAGCAGGTGAACGACGCCTACGAGCGGCTGCTGAAGGGAGACGTGAAGTACCGGTTCGTCATCGACCTCGCGAGTCTGCGGAAGTAGCCGCCCGGGAGCCTCGTCCTTGGAGGGCGGGACAGTGCACGCCATTGCACATCGTCCTGCCCCACTGGTCAGGTGCCCGCTCGCCGTTCGGTGCGAATTCTCAGCGCATGACTACGACGATTGCACAGGCCGGTTTCGTGAAGGTGACGTCCCCGTACCCCGAGGAGCAAGAGTTGCTGGAGCCAGGGCTCGCCGCCCCTACGCCCCAGAAGGCAGCCCAGCTTCGCCAGAAGGCGAGCCAATGGCTCAGCCGTGCACAGAAGGAGCTGCACGACGCCATCTTCGCGCGGGACGGCTCGGAGGCGGGACTGGACCGCTTTGCCAGCGCCCGCGCGGAGCTCGACTCGGCGGAGGCGTGGGCCCTGCGCGTCGCGGAAGCCTTCTCCAAGCGCCGTGATTGACGGCGAGCCGGGGGCCCCGGCGCCGGACCGCGGCGCCGGGCACTCCCGCGGACGTCACGCCACCCGGGCGGGCGCCTCGGTCCGCTCGGCCTCGGCGCCCTCCGGCAGCGGTACCGGCGCCGTCAGCGGCGCCGGAGCGGGGCGCTGGCCGTAGGGGAAGTAGTCCTTGAGCTTCAACATGTGCTTCTCGAAGAGGTTCCAGCTCACCAGCGCGAGCCCCAGTGAGAGCCCCGCGGCCACCCCGTAGAACACCAGCTGCATGGGCATGTCCGAGCCCGCCACCGTCTTCAGCGGCGTCTTCAGCACCGTGCGGCGCAGGATGGCGTCCAGCGGCGAGTGGATGAGGTAGATGGCGTAGCTGTACTTGCCGAAGGTGAGCAGCAGCCGCGTCGTGAGGAAGCGGTATAGGACGTGGCCCTTGGAGACGGCCACCGCCTTGTACACGCACACGGCGTAGAGCACGGCGATGGCGGTGTAGCCGCCCGTGCGCTTCACCAGCTCGAAGGTGGGGCCCACCGGCAGCACCACCAGGGCGAGCACCACCGGCACCGAGGCCCAGGCCGCCCAGCGCATCCACGGGAACGCCTTCAGCCCCAGCCCTTCCGGGTGGCGCAGCGCCATGGCCAGCAGGCCGCCCATGGCCAGCGAGTCCACGCGGCAGAACGTCACCACGTAGGTGCTTTCGATGCTGGCCCCGTACAGCGTGAGCCCCACGCGCACCAGGATGGCCATGGCGATGGTGCCCAGGCACAACCGGATGGCGCCCCGGTACGACACCGCGGCGATGAGGAAGGGCCAGACGATGTAGAACTGCTCTTCAATCGCCAGCGACCACACCACGCCGAGGATGGGGTGCGTGGTGTCCACCCACAGCTGGTAGAAGTTGGAGAGGTACAGCAGGTACCAGACGGCGCCGTCGGTGGTGATGCGCTCGTCCAGGCCCAGCCGGCCCGCCAGCGACGGCAGCGCCAGGAACGACACCGCCAGCGCCAGGTAGTAGAGCGGGAAGATGCGCAGGAAGCGGCGCATGTAGAAGTTGCGGAAGAAGTACGGCTGGCCCTTCGCCTCCCAGAGGATGCCGGTGATGAGGAAGCCGGAGAGGACGAAGAACAGGTCCACGCCCGTCCACCCGGCGCCGGCCAGCCACCACGTCACGCGTCCCGCCACGCTCTGGTCGCTCAGGTGGGTCGTGTGGAAGAACACCACCAGGAGAACGGCGAGGCCTCGCACACCGTCCAGCACGGGCAGGTGGCCCTGCAGGCGCGGCGCGTGCGCCGTGGGTGCATCCACACGGCCAGAGTTCAAGGACATGAAAAGTCTCTTACCAACAACGACTGTCATTCAACAAGACCACCACCCGGCGTGCGTGGGATTGCGGTGCGGGGTGTCCGTCCTGCCACCAGGCAGCCAGGCGCGGGAAAAACGCACGCGCGCGTGAAACTCCCGGGCCGCTCGTGACACCTTGGGCCGTGGCCCTCCTCTCCGCGATGAAGATGGTGCTGGCAGGTGCGCCCCCGTCCGACACGGACCGGGAGCGGACGCTGCTGCGCCGGGCGCGCACGGGTGACCCCGCGGCCTTCCGCTGGCTGTTCGAACGGCACGCCGCGGGGGTGTGGCGCTTCTTGAAGGACCTGCTGCGCGACGAGGCGGCGGCGGACGAAGCCACGCAGGAGACCTTCGTCCGCGCCCATGCGCGGCTGGGCGCGCTTCGCGACGAGGACCGGCTGGGCGCGTGGCTGCTGGGCATCGCCCGGCACGTGTACCTGGAGTCGCTGCGGCACCGGGGCCTCCATGTGGACATGGACGATGAAGCCCATGGCAGCCAGGTGGAGGCGGTGCTGCCCACGCCCACGCCGGAGGACCTGCTCCTGGACCGGGAGCTGGAAGGACTGCTGGCGGGCGCGCTGGGGACGCTGCGCGAGGACCGGCGCGCGGCGCTGCTGCTGCGCATCGACCATGGCCTGCCCTACGAGGAGATTTCAGCGGTGATGGGCTGGTCGCTCCAGAAGGTGAAGAACGAAATCCACCGCGCGCGGCTCCAGCTGCGCGAGCAACTGGCCGCACACGTCGGAGGCCACTCATGAGCGCTTGTCGCGAAACCGAACTGGACGCGCTGCTGGCCGACGAGCTCGCCCCCGAGGACGCCGCGCGGGTCCGCGCGCACACCCAGGCCTGCCCCGCCTGTCAGCACGCGCTGAGCTGGCTGCGCGCGGAGCGTGGGTGGATGGCGCAGCGAGCGCGGCGCCTGCCGGCCCGGCCCGCCCTGGACTTCGCCGCGCTGGAGTCCCGGCTGCGAAAGCCCGGGGTGCCCGCCGCCCCGAAGGTCAGCTGGCTGCACTGGGGGAAGATGCTGACCGCCGCCCTGGCGTCGGTGGCCTTCGTGGGGCTCACCACGCTCCAGGTGACGCGCATCCCAAGCGCCGACGAGCCCTGGACCCGGAACGAAGCGCTCGTCACCGCCACCCGGGCCGTCGACTGGTGTGACGACCCTTCACGGGAAGCCGTGGCGGCGCTGGAAGCCCGCGTGGGGGCGTGCCTGGTGGCCTCCCCCCTGATGACGCTGCGCTGACGCCGGCCGCGGTGAACTACGGCACCGGGGTCAGCAGTCCCTCGGCGTACTCAACGGCGGCCGCTGCCTGCACCAGGCCGTTGCCGTAGTTTGGATCCCAATCGGCCGGCCCCAAGTCCCGGGCCGTGTCGAGCAGGGCGGCGCGCACATCTTCCGCATCGAGCTGCTGGGGATTCAGGCTCCACACCAGGGCCGCCACGCCGGCCACGTGCGGCGTCGACATGGAGGTGCCCGTCTGCAGCGCATAGTCCAGGCCGGTGACGTCCAACGTCACGTCCTGCCCCATGAGCCCGCGCAGCACGTTGGCCGACTCCAGGGACACGGAGACGGTGGGCACCCACAGCGTGGACGGCCCGTTGAGCGTGAAGTTGCCCGTGCCCTCCTCCGCGGTGTGGTTGCCGATGATGACGGCCTTCGCTCCGGCGCGGATGGCGTTGCGCACCTTCTCCTCGAAGAGGATTCCGCCGCCGCGGTCCACGTAGGCGACGAAGCCCTCACAGGTGGCGGCCTCTCCACAGTCGGACATGCTGCTGCCCAGTCCGCAGTCCACCAGCCGCCCCGAATAGGCGCCCACGGCCGAGTACTCCAGCGGGTTGGACATGAACTGCTGGCCGCTCGCGGCCACCTCGCCATACGGCGCCCCGCCGATGATGGTGGCGCTCAGCACGCCCACGCCGGGGGCCACCAGGTTGGTGCCCGGGCCGTACTGGGAGAAGCTGGCCCACTCCCCCGCGAAGGTCACCGCGCCCACGCCCACCACGGAGTCGTACCCGGCCGGGAAGGACACCTCGCCCGCGCCGGAGTTGCCCGTCGCCGCGATGGCCAGCACGCCATTGGCCTTTGCCTGGCTGAAGGCCAGCGCCTCGGCCTCGTTGTCCGACGAGGCGCCCAGCGACAGCGACACGATGTTCGCCCCCTGCTCCTGGCACCACTCGAGCGCGGCGATGACCTTGAGGGTGTCGCCCGTGCCGCGCTCGTTCAGCACCCGGGCAATCAGCAGCGACGCGGTGGGGGCCACGCCCACCGTGCCGTTGGGGTCCTCACCCAGCCGCACCCGGCCGCCTCCGCCCAGCTGCGCGGCGATGGTGGCCGCGGTGTGCGTGCCATGTCCGCCGCCCCACAGCAGCACGTTGCCCTGCGAGTCCACCTGCGCGTCCAGCGCCAGCGCGTTGGCGGACCCACTGATGAAGTCCTTGCCTCCGATGAAGGCGGCCTGCAGCTCCGGGTGGCGGTTGTCCCAGCCACTGTCGATGACGCACACCTTGATGCCCGTGCCCGAAGGCCGGCCCTCGTCGAGGACACCGTCGTTGTTGGCGTCCCAGACCTGGTTGGCCTGCACCATCTTCAGGCCCTCGGTGTACTCCCCCACGGAGCCCACGGTGTTGACCGGTGGCGGCGGCTGTGCGCCCAGCCAGGCCTGCGCGGGCAGCGGTGGCCGCGACATCCCCAGGGCGTACACCGGACGGTTGGGCGACACCGACACCACGTCGGGATTCCGAGCGAGCGCCTCACGCGCTTCGGGTGACACCCGGGCGGACAGCATGTTCAGCGACGGAACGCGCTGCTTCACCTGCCCTCCGGCGCGCGTCACCTCGTTGGCGAACGCCTCCGTGTTGGCCTGCGCGGTGGCGAAGACGCGCTGTCGGAAGGCGATGATGACGTCCTCCGCGCCATCGTCCGTCAGGGCCGCCTCGCTTCGCGCCGCGGACACCACCGTCGGCAGCTGGGACATTCCCTCGGTCCCCGGGCACGCCTTGGGCTCATCCTCCGACGAGCCACATGCCATCAGCCCACCGACCAGACCCAGCCAGACGCAACGCTTCATTTCACGCTCCTCGAGTGCCCCGTCAAGCAGGCGTCGTACGGCACGGCGCGGCTGATGGATTTCCAGGGACGCGCATGAACGGGAGGACACCTGTTTCCGTTCCCGGAGCGCAAGTTAACCACGTCAGCGAACCGGCCGCTCGCGTCCCTGTTCGTGGCAGGACGGGCTGGGCGAGCGGCCAGCGGGCACGGCCGTGAGCCAGCGAACGCTCCTCTGAGCGGAGCGTTCGCCCGCTCACGCCTCGGCGGGATCCACGCCGAAGACGCGGAGCGCATCGGCGGCATAGACGTCCAACTGCCGCTGCGTCTGCGCGGCGTCCCAGCCCAGCCGGGGCGCCATGACCTCGGCCGCCACGCGCGCGGCCGCATGCCCCTGGTCACGCGTCTCGAACGCCACCTTGAGGCGGCGGATGAGCAGGTCCGACAGGGTGTGCACCAGCTCATGGCTGACACCCCAGGCGGCCTCGGCGGCACGGTAGGGAAGCCCCTCGGCGAGCGGCCGGGCCAGCGCGGCGTCCTCGCGCGTGAGGGCCCAGACGCGGCGCCAGCGGCTGCCGTAGGCGCGCACCAGGTGGACGGCCGTGGCGTCGTCTCCCACCTCGGCGCGAGCCGCGGCGAACTCGGCGTCCAGCGCGCGGATGTCTCCACCGGGCAGGGGCAGCGTGTCCGTGGGCGAGCGGCGGCGGGGCTGCCCCATGCGGCGCTCCACCGCGTCCACCACGTCGCGCGCCATGACGCGGTAGGTGGTGAGCTTGCCACCGCTGATGGCGAGCACGCCGGACGGGCTCACATCGATGGCGTGCTCCCGGCTGGCGCTGCCCGCGTCGGCCTGCGTGCCTTGGTAGCCGCTGGCCACCAGGGGCCGGATGCCGGCCCACGCGCTCACCACGTCCGCGCGAGTGAGGCGCGCCTCGGGGAAGAAGGCGTTGGCGGACTCCAGCAGGTAGGCCACGTCGGCCTCGCTGGCGCGGACCTCCGCGGGGTGCGCGCGCGTGGACGTCTCCGTGGTGCCAATGATGGTGAAGTTGTCGGCGGGCAGCACGAACATCACCCGGCCATCCTTGGGGGACAGCAGCGTGAAGGCATCGCGGTGGTTGACGCGCTCGCGCGGCACGGCGAGGTGGACGCCCTTGCTGCCGCGCAGCGCCGGGCTCGTCCCGTTCGGCGCGTCCAGCCGGCGGATTTCATCGCTCCAGGGGCCGGTGGCGTTGACGATGACCCGGGCGCGCACGGTGACCTCCTCGCCGGTGAGGTGGTCCACCACCGTCGCGCCGTGCGCCTGTCCCTGCTCCAGGACGAGCCCCTTCACCGCCGCGTGGTTGAGGACGACGGCGCCCGCCTCGGACGCGCCCACGGCATTGGCCAGGGTGAGGCGCGCGTCGTCCGTGGCCGCGTCGTAGTAGCGAGCGCCCCCCTTGAGGTGGTCGGTGCGCAGGCCGGGCTCGGCCGCGTGGACCTGCCGGGCGTTGAGCCGCCGGTAGCCCTTCACGTTCCGGAAGAGGGAGAGGGCGTCATAGAGCATGAGGCCCGCGTTGAGCTTCCAGCGGGGCACGCGGGCGCCCGCGTACACCGGCCAGATGAAGGCGAGCGGGCGCACCAGGTGCGGGGCGAGCCGCAGCAGGCGCTGGCGCTCGATGCTGGATTCGAAGACGAGGCCCAGGTGGCCGAGCTCCAGATAGCGGAGGCCGCCGTGGATGAGCCGGGACGAGCGGCTGGAGGTGCCACTGGCGAAGTCGTCGCGCTCCACGAGCGCCACCTTCAGGCCCCGGAGCGCGGCGTCCCGCGCCGAGCCCGCGCCGGTGACACCGCCCCCGATGATGAGGACGTCGAAGGTCTCCGTGGCCAGGGCCCGCAGGCGCGCTGTGCGGGACGGAGGCGGAGGTACCTCTGCATTGGAGACAACACGGCTGAGCGCGACGGATTCAGAACGCACGGCACAAGTGTAGCGATGTTGGCCGGCGAGGGCAGCGGAAACCAATGCGCTGCGTCAAGCGCGCTACATGGAGCGAGGTCGCATGTGTCCGCGAGGCCCCCATCCCAAGGAGGACGGCGCCTTGCGCGTCTGGATGAAGACAGATAGGAGGCGGCCGACCCCTCCCCTCACCCCGGGCTCCACGGCCTTGTTGAACCCCCACGACCGACGCGACCTGGCCAGCCTGGGACTGATGGTCCTGGTGTACGGGCTCGTGGTGGCGCCGGTGCTGCACGCGGTGGTGGCGCACGGCGATGGGGGTCATCACCACCCCCATGCCCACGCACACGCGCACGGGCACGCGCACGGTGCCAAGAGCGAGCACGCCCAGCCTGACGATGAAGGCGCGGGGGACGCCGCACCCGCCGGTGAGCGGAAGCGCGGGCACGAGCACCTGACGGGCTCCGTGGAGCACCTGCAGGCGGTGGCGCTGGCGTGGGCGGTGATGAAGCTGCCGCGCGTGCGCGAGGTGTCGTGGCTGGCGGAGGTCCAGCGCGGCCCCGCACGACCCCCTGGCGCCGCGGTGCGTCCGACGGCGATGCCCCAGGGCCCGTAGCCGACAGCATCCTCTCGCGGTCAACGCAGGGAGCCACGCGTGCGGGGCACGCCTGGGTCCGTGTGTCCTGCTTGCTGACTCACTCTTGAACCCGTCTCGGTGGGGCCCTTCCCTGAGGCGTCGTGTGCCGCGCGAAGTCCGCGCGTGTGCGGGACGCCGCGGCAAGGGGCCCGCGCCGCCGTGTGTCCGTACGTGCCCGTGCTCCTCGTTGCCGCGCTGTCATCGTGTGTCCTCGCCGCGTCGGGCGGGCCAGCCCCCCCCGAGTCCACCGCCAGGACGTCCGCCGAGGCTTCAGCGGAAGCGGCCCCGTCCCAAGCCAATGCACCCGGACAGCAGGACGCCCGGGCCCAGGAGCCGCCGTCAAAGTCCACGGTGGTGCGCGGCGCGCGTCCCGCGCAAAGCGCGTCCGAGGTGACCCTGGGCCGGGACATCCTGGACGCGGCGCCCCGCAGGAACGCGGTGGACCTCCTGCGCGCCGTGCCCGGCCTCGTGGCCTCGCAGCACAGTGGAGAGGGCAAGGCCCAGCAGCTCTTCCTCAGAGGCTTCGACGCGCTGCACGGCCAGGACGTGGAGCTCGACGTCGGTGGCCTGCCGGTGAACGAGGTGAGCCACATCCACGCGCTGGGCTACGCGGACCTCAACTTCGTCATCCCAGAGGTCGTGCAGGCGCTCGAGGTGACGGAGGGCGCCTACCGCGCCGCGCAGGGCGACTTCGCCGTCGCGGGAACGGTCCGCATGGACCTGGGCGTCGCCGAGCCCGGCGTCCACCTCTCGGGCACACTCGGTCAATACGGCCAGCGCCGGCTGGTGGCCACGGTGCGTCCGGGAGACGACGCGGGGACCTTCGCCGCGGTGGAGCTGGGTGAAGGCAGGGGCTTCGGCGCTCAGCGGGGCTACGGCCGCGCCTCGCTCCTCGCCCAGGCCCACGCGACCTTCGGAGCGGGGCTGACGGTCCGCGCGCTCGGAGGCAGCTACGTCACGCGCTTCGACTCCCCGGGCGTGGTGCGCGAGGAAGACCTGCTTTCGGGCCGCGGCGACTTCTTCTCCGCCGCCCTGGGCCGACAGGGCGGCTCGGTGTCGCGGCACCAGTTGCTGCTCGGCATGGACCTGCCGCGCACGGGCAGCGGGCGCACGAAGCTGGAGGTCTTCGGCATCCTCTCGGACCTGCGGCTGCGCAACAACTTCACGGGCTTCCGTGTCGACGAGCGCGGTGACGGCCTGGAGCAGACGAACAACGCCACCACGCTGGGCGCCCGCGCCGAGCATCGGAGGTCGGTGACGGCCTTCGGCCGCCCGGTCGCGCTGGAGCTGGGACTGGGCGCGCGGCGAGACAGCGTGGAGCAGACGCAGCGGCGCTACCGCGAATCCGACGGCACCTTCTTCTCCGACGAGATTGACGCGGCCTTCACCCAGACGGACGTCTGGGGCTGGGCCGAGGCCCGCATGCCGCTGGGCCGCTGGAGCTTTCGACTGGGGGGACGCGCGGACGCGCTGGGCGTGGAGGTCTTTGACGCGCTCGCCTTCCGGGACCCGCGCTACTACGACGGACAGGGCTATTCGCGCAGCGCCTTCGGCGTCCACCTGGGCGCGAAGGCGGGCGTGGAGTACGCGCTGGGCGAGGACGCGGACGCCTGGCGCCTGTTCGCCAGCTACGGGGACGGCTTCCGCTCGCCGCAGGCGCGCAGCCTCTCGGAGGGCGAGCGCGCCCCGTTCGTCTCCCTCCGAGGCGCGGAGCTGGGCTCGCGCAAGGACGGCGAGCACTGGGCCGTGCAGCTCAGCCTCTTCGGCTCGCAGGTGGACAACGACTTCTTCTTCGACCACACGGTGGGCACCACCGTGTCCACGGGCCAGACGCTGCGCTCGGGCGTCTCCGCCGCGCTCCAGGCGCGCCCAGTGCCTGGGCTCGTCACCTCGGTCAGCGCCACGTTCGCCCACGCCTACGTGCGAGCGTCGGACACACTGCTGCCCTACTTCGCGCCCTTCGTCGCGCGCGCCGACGTGGGCTGGGACGGCCCGCTGACGTGGGCGTGGCTCGGTGGCAGCACGCTGTCGCTGGGCACGGGGCTCACCTTCATCGGTCCACGGCCGCTGCCGTTCAGTGAGCGCAGCGCCACCGTGTTCCTCGCGGATGCGCACGTCGCCCTGCGCCGGGGCGAGCTGGGGCTGCGGCTGGAGGTCTCGAACCTGCTCGACGCGCGCTGGAGGGACGGCGAGTTCGTCTACGGCTCGCGCTTCGACCCTGGCGCCGCGGCGAGCCTCGTCCCGGCAAGACATTTCACCGCGGGGTCGCCTCGGATGGCCTCGCTCTCCTTGGAGGTCCACCTATGAATCGCAGACACATCCTCACCGGCGCGCTAGCCCTGGCCGCCGCGTCCACGCCCCTGGGCGGCTGTGGCAGCGAAGCGGAGCGGCGCACCTTCCCCGTGGAGGTGACGTCCACGCCCATGACGGGCGCCAACGAGCGAGGCTGGACGGTGATGGTGGAGTCCGCGCACCTCTCCGTGGGCCCGGTGCGCTTCTTCGAGGGCCGCGCGCTGACGGCCCGCCGCTTCGACTGGTACACGCTCATGGGCGGCACGGCCCTGGCCCACCCTGGGCACTACGCGCCGGGCGACGCGCTGGCCGAGGTGCTGACTACCCACACCGTGGACCTGCGCACCGGCGCCACGCTGGGCGACGCGAACGCGGTGACAGGCGAGTACGGCTCCCTGGAGCTGACGTTGACGGCCCCCACGCAGGCCACCGACGCACAGGGCGTGCTGAGCGGCCAGGCGATGCGCGTCCGCGGCACGGCGCGCAACGCGGAGGGCATGGAGCGGCGCTTCGACGCGCTGACGCGCCTGTCCAAGCCCATCCAGGGCGTGCGCTTCGAGAAGTCCCTGGGGATGGAGGCGGGCCGCGTGCGCATCGCCGTCAACCTGGGGACATGGCTGGGCCGCATTGACTTCGCCACCGCGACCGATTCGGACGCGGATGGTGTCTACACCTTCCCCGCCGACAGCCAGGCGCAGAACGCGCTGGTGCGCGGCGTGGAAGACACCACTGCCTACGGCGTGACGTGGGTGGAAGGAGCTGCGCAATGAAGAAGTGGATGCTGGGGCTTTCCTGTCTGGGACTGATGGCGTGCAGCAGTGACGGTACGGGCACGGTGACGTTCACCACCTACGGCGAGGACTACATCGAGCAGGAGATTCCCGCGGCCGTGGGTGGCGAGGACGGCATCGTGGACGGCTGGACGGTGCGCTTCAGCAAGTTCCTCGTGGTGCTCGGTGAGGTGAAGGTCGGCAACCACGACGAGACGGCCGTCGAGCTGACGCAGGCGCGGGTGTTCGACGTGCACAAGCCCGGCCCCGTGGTGGTGGAGACGTTCCGCGACGTGCCGGCCCAGGCGTGGGACCACGTCAGCTTCGCCATCGCGCCCAACGCCAACGCCGTGGCGGGCAACGCGGACGCCGCGGACGTCACGCGGATGAAGGACGGCGGCTACTCCGTCTACCTGGAGGGCACGGCGACCCAGCGCGATGAGACCAAACGCTTCGCCTGGGGCTTCACCACCAACACCGTCTACGAGCATTGCGAGAGCCCCGGCCTGGGCGAAGGTGTGACGGTGCCCAAGGACGGCGAGGAGACGGTGCAGCTCACCATCCACGGCGACCACCTCTTCTTCGACGACCTGCAGTCGCCGGACGCGCGGATGCGCTTTGACGCACTGGCCGCCGCGGACAGCCTGGGCATCGCGGGTCCCGACGGCGAGGTGACGCTCGAGGAATTGGCGGCGGTGGACCTGACGGAGCTCCCGTCGGGCCAGTACGGCACGGGGGGCGTGGGCAACGTGCGGACGCTGCGCGACTTCGTCACGGCGCTGACGCGCAACCTGGGGCACTACCGCGGCGAAGGTGAGTGCGAGCCCCGAGCGCGCTGAGGCCACGCTGTTTGAATGCTGGCGCGGCGGCACGGCGATGCGGCCCGGCCACCGCGCCAGCATGTGTCTCCAGGCCCGGGGCCGACCCTCCCTGGGCCTGGAGCCTTCAAAGCTCAGCTCTTGTTGGGCGAGGAGCCAGACGAGTTCGCCGCGGAGTTACCCCCCGCCGGGTTGTTCCCGTTGTTGCTCCCGCCGTTCGGGCTGTTGCCCGGCTGCCGAGGGCTGTTGGGGTTCATTTGGTTGGAGCGGTTGTCCTGCGACGCCTTGTGCGCGGGGTTGTTCGGATTCTTGGAGTTGGCGCGCTGGTCGTTCTGGTTCTTGCCGCTGTCCTTGCTCATGGACCTACCTCGGGAGTCCCCAAGCGAAAGTGCCGGGGAGGCTCGAAACTAGGAAGCGGCCTGGGTGGGAACACTCGTGCGGAGGTGTTCGTCCGGTGTCGGGAAGCACACGGCTTCGCTCGGCGCCTGACACGGAATGCGCGAGCCGCGGCTTTGCCGGATGCCGCGACGAACAAGGGTGCCTACCTCGTGCCCAGGAGGTGACGCGGCGTGAGGACGGTCACGTACGAGCGCAGTGGGCGAACGAACACGGGCGCACAGGCGCTCCGCCTGGAGGGCATGAAGCACCTGAAGGTGCTGGAGCAGGGTGAGGTGGTCAGCGAGCGCGACCTCACCGGAGCGGAAATCCAGCGCCTGGGCCCGCTCTTCGAAGAAGCCAGCCGGGTCCCGGCCCCCGTGGTCATGGTTCCGCAAGCAGGCGGGCCGGACAGTCTCGCGGTGACGCTCGCCTTCGAGGACGAGGAGTCTCCCCGCGTGCGCGTCGCGGCCGAGCGACTCCCAGCCCAAGGCGCGGGTCCCCTCTATGACCCCCTGCTCGCGGAACTGGACCGCCTGCTGACGGCCGAGCTGCATGCCCGTGCGCCGCGCCACGCACACGCGGTGCTGCCGCACCAGTTGCGCGAAGAAGAGCAGTAGCGCCGGGTCCGTCGCCTCGTTCCGCCCGTCCAGGCAAGCCGCTCATCGGGCGGGCGGGAGCGAGCCTGTGGCCGGGGTTGCTGGCGAGCCCGGCTTCTGTGAAGACAGGAGCATGAGGCGCGTGCAGTTGTCCGTGCATCGCACGGTGGGAGAAGCACGGCTTCTGGCGGGTGCGCTGGAAGCCATGGGTGTGTCGGTAGAGGTACGTGGAGAAGCCCTTGCCCCTTTGAGCGGCGAGATTCCGAGCGCGGAGACCTGGATAGAGCTGTGGGTGGAGCCGCGCGACCTCGAGCACGCGAAGGGCCTCCTGGCGGAGCTCCAGGAGAATCAAGAGCAGGCCGAGCGGTCGGTGGAGTGTCCACGGTGCCGCGAAGAGAACCCCGGCAACTTCGAGCTGTGTTGGAGCTGTGGCCTGGAGCTGCCCTCGGGGCTACGTCCCATACTGCGGGCGGTGTAGTAGCAGGATGACGGGTGAGGCGGAGCACGCCTCGAGGAGATGCGGAAGTGCAGGGAGCAGAGGGAGCGCGTCGCCGCATGCTGAGCCGGGAGACACGAAGCCTGCTCATCGTCTGCACCGTGGTGACGCTCATCCACCTCATTCCGCTCTTCATCCCCAGGAACATGCCCGAGCAGCAGCTGTCCATCGCACGGGCCATGTCGAGCGTGTCCCAGCGTGTCCCATTCCTGCGGCCCCTGAAGGACGACGCGAAGGCCACGCCGGCGGAGCTGCGAGAGGCCGCGACGCTGCTGCTGGAGGGGGCGCCAGATGACGCCCACGCGCTGGTCCGGGAGGCGGAGCGCCGGAATCCCCAGGAGGTCGAAACCCAGCTCCTGCTGGCGAGAATCTGCGACGTCGAGCGGATGAGCCGGTGTGTGAGCACGGCCCTGTCACGCGCGGAGACACTGGCCCCACGAGACGCGCGGCCAGACCTGCTCCGAGCCGAGCTGCGAGAGAAGGACGGGGACGTCGAGGGCGCGGCCGAGGCGATGGAACGGGCCCATGGCAAGGCACCCGGCGACCCGCTGGTCGGACTGCGTTACGTCGACCTGCTGAGCGCGGCGAAGCGAGGCGACGAGGCGCTGGCCGTCCTCCGCAAGCTCGAGGGGCGCCTGCCCCATGCCAGGCTCCTGGTGGAACAAGGCCGGGTACACAGCCGGGAGGGGCACGACACGGAAGCGGTGAAGCTCTTCCGCGCGGCGGTGGCCGAGGACCCGAAGCTCAGCATGGGCTTCTTCGAGCTCGGGCTCGCCTGGCATCGGCTGGGCAGGGTGGACACCGCTGAAGAGGCCCTGCGCCAGGCGGACCGGCTGGACCGGGCAGACCCCAAGGCGCTGGCGGCCCTCTGCGCGATTCAGCTCAAGGAGCGGCGCATCGACGACGCCCGGCTCACGCGAATGGACCTTGAGCGGCGCTTCTCCGGGCAGCCGGAGCTGATTCGGAAGTCCTGCAGCCTTCCCTGACGCGAAGGGGGTGAGACCTACTCCCGAGGCTCGATGCCGCGAATCTGCCGGAGCATGCGGGCGGAGGCCTTCACCTCGGAGTCCACGGCCCCGTCGACTCGCTCGGTGCGCACGACGGCCTGCAGGTAGGGAACCGCCTCCGCATCGCGCCCTTGCTGGAAGAGCAGCTCCCCCAGGGCAAAGCGAGCCCGCGTGAGCAGGACGATGTCCTCGGCCGCCACGGCGGCATCAATGGCGTCGCTGAGAGCGGACTCGGCCATCTCGGGCTGGTTCCGAGCGAGCAGCTCACGGGCACGCTGGATGTGTTCGTCGACGTTCATGCGGAGAGAGCAGGGTTCAACCAGGTGGGGACGCAGGCCGCCTCGTCGGGATATGGGTGAGTGCCCATGGACGAGAAGCGAATCGCCGAGCTGGAAATCCGCTACATGCACCAGCAGGAACTGCTGCAGGAGCTCAGCGGCGTGCTGTACGAACAGCAAAAGGTCGTTGACCAGCTGCGAGCAGAGGTGGACCGGCTCAAGCAAAAGCTGGAAGCCGAGCCCGGCCTGGTGGACGCCCGTCATGACGAGCGTCCACCGCATTACTGAAGCTCAGAACTTGTAGCCGAGCCGCAGACCAATGGTCGGGTTGGGCTCCAGGTAGCCCACCTCGAGACCGATGCTCGCGGCCTTGCCCTGAAGGCCAAAGCCAAACGCGGCATGCGCCCGGAAGGTGTCGCCACGGCCAAACACGAACCAGGGACCGACCATGCCCTCAAGGTAGACGCCGGACCTGGCGAGGTTCGCACGCAGGACCAGGTCCACCGGTACACCGATGTCGTTGCCCTCGGTGATGAGCATCGCACCGAAGCGAGCCCCAACAGTCAAAGGCCCCGCGAGCGGCGTCTCAACGCCCAGCGTGAAGTTGAAGGCCGCGCTCTCATCAATCCAATAGTCAGCCCCAAGCCCGACACGGACAGCAGCCTCTGAGTTCGTGGGAACGAGGAAGAGGCCGGCCGCGAGCAGCGCGCCAAGGCAAGGACGAAGCAGCTTCATTCGAGAGGCTCCTCTCAACACAGCGGGGGAGCCCACACTCAACCAAGCCGAGCGCGTCGATGCCAGCCACACGGAGACGCAAATCGTCAACGGCAGTCGCAGCGGAAGGCAGTGACTCACAGCGGACGAAGGACGTTCACTGCAGCACGGCGCGCGGCTCAAGCGCCCGCATCGCAGCTGCAGACACGGCCCAAAACAGAAAACCCCCGGTGTCCACGAGGGACACCGGGGGTTTCTCAAAAAGAATCCGGCAGCGACCTACTCTCCCGCGCGGTTTCCCGCGAAGTACCATCGGCTCTGGAGGGCTTAACTTCCGTGTTCGGGATGGGAACGGGTGGAACCCCTCCGACATAGCCACCG
>NZ_JAAIYB010000134.1 GCF_010894475.1 Myxococcus vastator | reverse complement strand
GGTGTCGGGGGGAAGGGTCATCTTCGGGCTGCTCCGAGCCAGTGAACGTGGAGTTCAAGGCCGGCATCTGATGGAGATGCTGGGCCTGGTCGTCGTGTATCTCCTCGCGGGAGGTTTGGGTCAGAAGGTGGCCACCGTGGGCAACATCAGCCCGGCCTGGCCTCCGGCGGGAGTGTCCCTGGCGGCGCTGGTGGTGCTGGGTGTGTCACGCTGGCCCGGTGTCTTCGTGGGCGCGTCGGTCATGTCCATCCTGGCGGAGGTGCCCGTCGTGGCCTCGCTCGGCGTGGGCGTGGGCAACACGCTGGCGGCGGTGCTCGGCGTGGGCCTGCTGCGGCGGGTGGGGTTCGACAAGGGGCTGGAGCGGATCCGCGATGTCGTCGCGCTGTGCGCGGGAGCGGGCGCGCTGTGCCTGGGCGTGAGCGCCCTGGTGGGCGCGGCGAGCCTCGCGCTGGGCGGGCGGCTCCCGTGGACGTCCCTGGCCACGGGCCTGCGCGTGTGGTGGGTGGGGGACTTGATGGGCGTGCTGGTGGTGGCGCCGGCGCTGATGCTGTTCAAGCGGTGCTCCTGGCCGCGGCGGGGCGGCGAGGCGGTGGTGCTCGCGGGGCTCACCACGGTGCTGGGAGGCGCCATCTTCTTCGTACCGGCGCTGCCGCACAGCGCGGCGCACGCGGCCGCCTTCCTCCTCTTCCCCATGTCCGCCTGGGCCGCGCTTCGCTTCGGTCCTCGGGGCGCGGCGGCGGCCACGCTGTGCATCGCCGCCGCTTCCATCGTGGGCACCGCGCGCGGGCAGGGGCCCTTCGCCACGGATGACCTGACGCAGGACCTGCTGGTGCTGCAGCTCTTCATCGCCGCCAACGCCGTCACCGGGCTGCTGCTGGCGGCGGCGAGCACCGAGCGGCAGCGCGCCGTTGGCCAGCTCCAGTTGCTGGGCACCACCGTGCGCAGCGTGCACGAAGGTGTCCTCATCGCGGAGGTCCGCGCGGGAGGCGCGCTGCGCACCGTGTTCGCCAACGAGGCCCTGTGCTCGCTCCTGGGATACCGGCTGGAGGAACTGGTGGGCCAGGACCCGTGCCTGCTCTACGGCGCGCAGGAGCCGGAGTTCCGCCAGCGCACGCGCCAGTCGCTGCTCGCGGGCGAGCCGGTGTTCGCGGAGGTGAAGTTGACGCACCAGCAGGGCGGCCTCGTGTGGAGTGAGGTGCTGCTGTCCCCGGTGCGCGCCACGGGCGAGGACATCACCCACTTCGTGGCCACCCACCGGGACATCTCCGCGACCAAGGAGCTCCAGGCCCGCCTGGTGGCGGCCGAACGCGTGGCCGCGGTGGGCACGCTCGCGGCCGGAGTGGGGCACGAAATCAACAACCCGCTGGCCTACCTGGTGCTGAACCTGGAGGCCGCCGAGCGCGGCTTGAGCCAGGGCGGCATGTCGGGCATGCGCGACGCCATGGCCAACGTGCGGGGCGCGTTGGAAGGCGCCGAGCGCATCCGCCTCATCGTCCGGGACCTCCAGATGTTCAGCCGCCAGGGGACCCAGGACCCGGGGCTGGTGGACCTCAACGCGCTGGTGCCGCCCGCGGTGCGCATCATCAGCCACGCGCTGCGCCACCGCGCCCGGTTGGTGGAGGAGTTCGGTCCGGTGCCGCGCGTGTCGGGCAGCGAGGCCCGCCTGGGGCAGGTGCTGCTCAACCTGCTGGTGAACGCGATGCAGGCGATTCCAGAGGGCAACCCGTCCATGAACGAGGTGCGCGTGCGCACCAGCACGGATGCCTCCGGCCGGGCCCGCGTGGACGTGGTGGACAGCGGCGCGGGGATTGCCGCGCACGTGCTGCCGCGCATCTTCGAGGCCTTCTACACGACCAAGTCCAGCGGCGAGGGCACGGGGCTGGGGCTCGCCATCTGCCAGCAGATTGTCCGCGCGCACGGGGGGGAGCTGGAGGTCCGCAGCGAGCCGGGCCGGGGCTCCGTCTTCAGCGTGCTGCTGCCGCCCGCGCGCGTGCATGCGCCCGCGCCGCCACGGCCGCTGCCGCGCGTCAGCCTGCCGCAGCCGCCCGTGGCGCGGCGGGGCCGGGTGCTGGTGGTGGATGATGAGCCGCGCCTCGCGCAGTCCATGCGGCTGCTGCTGGAGCCCTTCCACGACGTCGTCACCACCACGCGGGGCAGCGAGGCGCTGGCGCTGGTGGACGCGGGCCACCGCTTCGACGTCATCCTGTGTGACTTGCAGATGCCGGAGACGGACGGCGCCGCCGTCTACCAGCACCTGTGCGCCCACGCGCCGGACCTGGCCGCGAGGGTGGTGTTCATCTCCGGCGGCGCCTATACGCCGGAGTCCCGCGCGTTCATCGACTCCGTGCCCACCCGCGTGCTGGAGAAGCCCGTCCGGCCGGAGCTGCTCATGGGCACGGTGGCCACGGCCCTGGCCGCGGTGGAGCCGGAGCCGCGCGTGGGTGAGGCGGCGCCCGTGGCGGCCGTTGGCGGCGTGCGGCACTGAGGCACGCACGCGCTCACGCCGTGGCGTCCACCCGCGCCAGCGCATCCCGGATGGCGGCGCACAGCGCGGCCCGCTCCGTGAAGAGCGCGGTGACGTGCCCGGCGTCCACCCAGCGCAGCTCGCTTCGGGGCCAGTGCGCGTGCAGCGCGAGCGTTTCGTCACCGGGCACGAAGCCGTCCCGCCGGCAGGCCACCAGGACGGCCGCTTCGGGCTGCCGCGGAGGCGGAAAGCGCGTGAGGTTCGCCAGGTCGAAAATCCGCCCCAGCCGGCTCCGGGCCTGCTCCGCGTCGCGCCGGGGGCCATCCAGCAACGCGAAGGCAATGGACCAGGACAGCAGCCCCTGCGTGAAGACGGGGACGGGCGATGCTCCGGCCGCGAGCGCCGCCACGGCGAGCGGCTCCGGGACGACGGCCGCCGTCAGCGCCGCCATGTAGCCACCCATGCTGTAGCCCGCCACGCCCAGCCGCGCGTGGCCCTCTCCGCGCAGCCACGCGAGCAGCGCGCGGGCCTCGTCGACCATGCCCAGGTTCATCAAGACGTGGTCGCTGACGGTGCGCAGCGCGCCGCCCTTCTGGCCCACGGGGCGGCGCAGGCCGTAATAGGGGTTCTCCAGCAGGAACAGGTCGATGCCTTCCCGCGCCAGCGGCGCGTACATGCGCTCGCGCAGGGAGAAGCCCTCCTCGCGGGACGCCGCGAGCACGACGCAGGCGCCGCGTGTGCGCCCCTGCCCCGCGCTCAGCCACCGGACATGGGCCGTGCGCGCCGCCGCGTCGAGCCGGGCCAGCGGGGAAGGAAAGGTGCCGTCCCGGACCTGGAGGCCGCGCAGGAGCCGGGGCGCGCTCCACTCGGGCGCGATGGGCGCGAGCCGCTGCTGGAACGGCGCGGCCGCCGCGACCTCCTCGAGGAACTGCTCGTCACCCCAGCCCTGGGAGAAGAGCCGGGCGCGGCGGGAGAGGCCCGCGAAGAGGACGTCCACCGGATGGGTTCGCAGCACCCGCGCCATCCTACGCCCGTGCGGGAAGGGTGGGGATGTGGAATTCCCGGGATTCCGTCTGTCCTCCGAGGCGCGGTGTGGGCCCGTCGGTGGGACAGGGCATATCATTCCAGGGCTCGTCAGGAATGCGGCTGGGGGGAGCCGGGCTTATCACTCCAAGGTGCTCCCCATGACCGCTCAAGAACGCGTCGAGCGTGCCGCCAGCGCGCTGAAGGTCTTCCCCCTCCCGTCGGCGGTGCTGTTCCCGCACACCGTCATTCCGCTGCACATCTTCGAGCCGCGCTACCGGGCGCTCATCCAGGACGCGCTCGCGGGGGACCGCGTCCTGGCGCTGTCCCAGCTGGAGCCGGGTTGGGAAGGCAACTACGGCGGCAAGCCGCCCATGCTGCCCATGATGTGCGCGGGCGTCATCGTCTGGGACGAACAGGTGGAGGAGGGGCGCTACAACATCCTCCTCCAAGGTGTGAGCCGCATCCGCATGACGTCCGAGCTGACGACGGAGAAGGCCTACCGGGAGGTGCTCGCGGAGGTGCTGCCGGACGTGCCCTTCGAGGGCCCGGAGGAGGAGCAGCTGCGGCAGGCCGTCTTCGAGCTGGCCGGCCGCGTCCCGCCGTCCTTCGCGGAGAACCTGCTGCCGGTGGCCGCGCGGGCCCAGGGCGGCATGCTCGCGGACGTGGTGGCGTCCGCCGTCATCCCGGAGCCCGAGCGGCGGCAGGCGCTGCTGGCGGAGCTGGACGTGCGCAGGCGCCTGGAGGGCGTGCTGGAGGACGTGGGGGCGCTCATCGGCAGGCTCCAGCCCCTGCGGCCCACCGGCCCCTTGAACTGAGCGGGTTGCGCTTGCCTTGTCCGGCGGGCCGCGCATTGCTGCGCGCCGGACGCGTCATCGAAAGGGACGGGAGCAACCATGCGGCTCGTGAAGCTCGGGCTTGCCAGCGTGAACACCACCGTGGGGGCCTTCATCCGGAACACGGACAAGGCGCTGGCGCTGGCGGGGAAGATGGCGGCGGAGGGCGTCACGCTGGGCGTCTTCCAGGAGCAGGTCATCGCCGGCTACCCGGCCGAGGACATGGTGCAGTGGCAGGGCTTCATGGACCGCCAGTGGCCGGAGCTGGAGCGCTTCGCGCGTGAGACGGCGGCGCTGCCGACTGTCTTCGTGGTGGGCGTGGGCGTGGCCCACCAGGGCCTGCGCCTCAACTGCGCGGCGGTGGTGGCCGGTGGCCGCATCCTGGGCCTGGTCCCCAAGGAGAAGCTGCCCACCTACAGCGTCTTCTACGAGGCGCGCACCTTCGGCCGCGGTCAGCCGGGCATGGCGGAGGTCCACCGGGGCGTGCCGCTGGGGGACTACCTGTTCCGCTTCGACTTCGGCGTTGTGTCCCCGGAGGTGTGCGAGGACATCTGGAGCGCGGATGGCCCCATGCGGCGGCGCACGTACTCCGGCGCGGAGCTGGTGGTGAACCTGTCCGCGTCCCCCTTCCGGCTGGGCTTCGTGGAGACGCGGCGCGAGCTCATCGCCACCCGCGCGGCGGACCACCAGTGCACCATTGCCTACTGCAACGCGGTGGGCAGCAACGACGGCCTCATCTTCGACGGCGGCGGCTTCCTCAACCAGAACGGCCGCCACGTCATGGAGACGCCGCGCTTCCAGGAAGGCTACGCGGCGGCGGTGGTGGACCTGGACCGCACCCTGCGCCTGCGCGCCGAGGCCACCACCTGGCGCGTGGACCGCGAGGCGTGGCTGGCGCAAGGCGGCCAGGCGGCGGCGGTGCTGGACTGCACCCAGGCGGTGCACACGCAGCGCGACGCGCTGACGTACCCGGTGCCTCCCCACCGCAGCTTCTTCCTGCCGTCCCCGGACACGCGCCGCACCGCGCGGGAGGCGCTGTGCGAGGACCTCCTGGACGCGCTCTGCCTGGGCGTGGGCGACTACTTCGAGAAGACGCGCGCCTTCCAGGTGCTGGGCATCGCGCTGTCGGGCGGGCGGGACTCGCTGCTGACGCTGCTCATCGCGCACCGGTACGCGAAGCGCGCGCGGCCGGAGAACCCCGGCTCGCTCATCCAGGCGTTCTACATGCCCAGCCGCTACTCCAGCGACGCCACGCGCGACGCGGCGGAGACGATTGCGCGCGAGCTGGGCGTGGCCTTCCAGGTGGTGTCCATCGACGAGGCCTTCGAGCGCGAGCGCGCCGTCGCGAAGACGATGCTGGGCGGCAAGGACGTCACGCCCATTACCGAGCAGAACATCCAGGCCCGCCTGCGCGCCCAGCGCATGTGGAACTGGAGCAACTCCTGCGGCGGGCTCTTCCTGCAGACGGGCAACATGAGCGAGAAGTCCGTGGGCTACACCACCATCGGCGGGGACCTCATGGGCGCGCTGGCCGTCATCGCCAACGTCCCGAAGACGGTGGTGATGTACCTGCTCGACTACCTCCAGGACACCACGGGGTATGAGGGCATCCGCAAGGTGCTCGCCAAGCCCGCGGGGCCGGAGCTGGCGCATGACCAGGTGGGCGAAGAGGAGCTGATGCCCTTCCCCATCCTGGACGCCTGCTTCTACCTGTACGGCAGTGAGAAGCTGACGCCCGCCGAAATCCTCCAGGCGCTCACCGCCATGTTCCCGGAGGTGGAGTCCTCCCGGCTGAGCGGCTACGTGGAGAAGTTCGTCCGCCTCTTCCAGCAGTCCATCTACAAGTGGGTGCAGTCACCGCTGTCGCTCCACATCGGCAACCTGGACCTGGACCGGGAGCGCGCGTTGCAACTGCCCGTCGTCACCGGCACGGAGTGGATGCGGCCGGCGTAGCACGCCTGTGGGCCGCCCACCACGCCCGGTGGCCTGCTCCCCGGGCAATTACCCCCGGGGGTGAGTGCCGCCGCCGAGCCTTGCCGGATGTCACACGGGAAACAACCTTCATGTCTGCCACTCGACGATGGAGGCATGGATGAAAGCGAAGATTCTGGCGGGCGCCGTTGCGGCGCTCATGTACGGAGGCGTTGCTGTTGCCGATGACGGCGACTGCCCGCCCCCGCAGGCCAGCACCAGCCAGAGCCAGCAAGACGCAATGGTGGCCCAGGGGCAGCAGGATGACCTGAGCGGCGATGACATGCTGCAGGAGGACGACACCATCATCCTGGAGATGGAGCCCGTGCCCGACGTCTCCGGGCAGCAGTCGCAGGACAGCATGGGCATGGGCATGGGCGGCAGCGGCCAGGAGGGCATGGACGACGCGGCCCTCGGCGGCAGCGGCCAGCAGCCCTCGGGCGCCCAGGGCGAGGTCTACATGAACGTGCCCGTCCGCTGCGAGCCGGTGGGCCAGCAGGGCACGGGCGGCAGCGGCCAGGAGTCCATGACGCCGCCTCCCGCCGCGCCCCAGGGCACGCATGACAGCGAGCAGCTCGTGGTGCCGCCGGCGCCGCCGATGGGCACGGGCGGCAGCGGGCAGCCTTCCACGCAGCCCGTCTACCCGGAGCCGGAGTCCGCGTACCCGCCGCCGGAGGAGGACGCCATGGGTGGCAGCGGCATCGCCACGACGCCGCCTCCCTCCAACTTCCAGCCGTCGGCCGAGCGCGCCGAGCCGATGGACGTGGAGCAGCGCGAGGACAAGAACAAAATCAAGGGCCTCTCGGTGATGCTGGGCGGCGGTGTGGAGGGCTACACCGGCGCGCTGGCTCCGCAGCTCAGCCCCGGTGCCACCGCGGGCGTTCGCGCGGCCATCAAGCCGTCCAAGGTGCTGGGCATCGAGCTGGGCTACACGGGCGCGCTGAACAACATCCGCAACGCGGAGACGGGCGCGAGCGGGCCGGACCTCGTGCGTAATGGCGGGCAAGCCGTCCTGACGCTGGGCATCGCGCCCACGGCGTGGCAGCCGTACCTGCTGGGCGGCATCGGTATCAACGACTACAACTTCCGGGGTGGCGAGTCCCTGGGGTACCGCGATGACACCGTGGGCAACGTGCCCGCGGGCCTGGGGCTGCGAGGTCACGTCGGCCAGTTCGTCGTGGACGCGCGCGCCAACTACAACTTCCTCTTCGACAAGGACTTCGCTCCGGGCATCGACCCGGGCGGCGGTGACTTCGAGGGGGGCGGCAGCTACCAGGGCACGGTCAGCGTCGGCGGCACTTTCTGACGCGGAGACGAAGCCCCAGGGGGTTCAAGCTGGAAGCGGTGGCGCGGTGCCCGGTAGCCAACGGGCCCGCGCCGCCGTGCTTTCCAGGGGCGCACGGGCGCTGAGGTCGCGCTAAGGTGCCGCCCTTTCACGCGGTCAGAGGAGCGTTGGATGGGTTTGAACATGGAAGACGTGAAGGTGGGCACCGGCACCGAGGCGACGGCCGGCAAGTCCGTCACCGTGCACTACGTGGGGACGCTGACCAGCGGCTCCAAGTTCGATAGCAGCCGGGACCGGGGCCAGGGCTTCACGTTCCGCCTGGGCGCCGGGCAGGTCATCGAAGGTTGGGACAAGGGCGTGGCCGGCATGAAGGTGGGCGGCGTGCGCAAGCTCACCATCCCGCCGGAGATGGGCTATGGCGCGCGCGGGTTCCCGCCCGTTATTCCCCCCAACTCCACCCTGCTTTTCGAGGTGGAGCTCCTGGACGTTCGTTGAAAGCGAGGACCTGATGGCGGCGGTCGAAATCACCAAGGACAACTTCAAGGAGACGGTGTCCAAGGAGGGCATTGTCATCTTGGACTGGTGGGCGACGTGGTGCGGCCCCTGCCGTGCCTTCGCGCCCATCTTCGAACAGACCTCGAACCAGCATCCGGACGTCGTCTTCGGGAAGATTGATACGGATGCCCAGCAGGAGCTGTCTGGGGCGTTCGAGATTCGCTCCATTCCCACGCTCATGGTGTTTCGTGACGGGATTCTCCTGTTCGAGCAACCCGGAGCGCTGCCAGCCGCCGCGCTGGAGGACCTGCTCAAGCAGGTGAAGGCGCTGGACATGGAGCAGGTCCGCAAGGAAGTCGCCGCCAGGCGCGGGGAGCCGCCGCAGGCCTGACGGCTGCCCTCAGCTACCAGGCGGGGGGCCGGTGGCATGTCCGCCGCTGGCCACCCGCCGCGCTCCAGGAACCGGGGCGCTGGAACGTGAGGGCCCCAGACGGTGTTGTCGGAACGTGGCTCGCAGCGGTCAGGCCCGGATGGGCCGGTCCGCGAGGCCGCCTCCCTCCACCCCACGTCTTGGATTCGATGCCGCATTCCGTTCTTCGAAGTACCCCAGGGGAGGACACGCCGCGCGCGCGCATCCTCCTGGTGGACGACACGCCCGCCAACCTGCTGTCCCTGGAAGCCATCCTGGAGCCGCTCGGCCAGGAGCTGGTGCTGGCCCGCTCTGGCGAGGAGGCGCTGCGCGAGCTGCTGCGCGGAGAGTTCGCCTGCATCCTCATGGACGTGCAGATGCCAGGGCTGGATGGGCTGGAGACGGCGAACCTCATCCGGGCGCGCGAGCGGACGAGCCACCTGCCCATCCTCTTCATCACCGCGCTGAGCCGCGAGGCGGCCTTCGTCACCCGGGGCTATGCCCAGGGCGCCGTGGACTACCTGCTCAAGCCCGTGGACCCGGACATCCTGCGCGCCAAGGTGCGGGTCTTCGTGATGCTGCATCTTCGCGGCGAGCAGGTGAAGCGGCAGGCGGTGGAGCTCGCGGAGCGGCGCCGGGCCGAGGAGGCGGCGCAGCGGGCCTCCGAGCTGGAGCAGCAGCTCATGGGCATCGTCGGCCACGACATCCGCACGCCCTTGTCCGTCGTGCTGACGACGGCGAGGAGTCAGCTCTCCGGAGGCGCGTTGGAGCCGGCGCAGCAGACGGCGTTCGAGCGTGTGGCGCGCAGCGGCGAGCGCATCCAGCACATCGTCGAGCTGCTCATGGACTTCACGCGCTCCCGCTTGGGGGGCGGGCTCCCCGTCATGCCCCGGGCGGGCGACCTCAATGCGCTGTGCCGCGAGGTGGCGGACGAGCTGCAGGTGGCCCGGCCGGGCCGCATCATCCGGTGCGACTTCTCACGCGACAGCCTGCACGGTGTCTGGGACCTGGAGCGCATGGGGCAGGTGGTGGCCAACCTGCTGGACAACGCCTTGAAGTACAGCCCGGAGTCGTCCGCCGTCCGCCTCTCCACCTGGGAGAAGCCGGACGCCGTCTTCCTGGAGGTCCACAACGAGGGCGCGCCCATTCCTCGCTCGCTGCTGCCGCACCTGTTCGAGCCCTTTCGGCGGGGCGAGGACTCCCGAGGGCTGGCCCGCTCCAGTCTGGGCCTGGGGCTCTACATCGCCCGGGCCGTCGTGGAGTCGCACCGGGGGCGGCTGACGGTCCGCTCCTCGGAAGGCGAGGGCACGTCCTTCCGGGTCTGCCTGCCCCGGCGGGCGGAGGCGCGGTTGCTCGACGACGGTGTGAGCGACGCGGGGAAGTCCCCCCTGCCCATGACGGCGTGACGCGCCGTCACTTCACCACGGCGCAGACGCCGCCTCCGTTGAGGTGGGCCTGATCCACCACGCTCTGGGTGATGAACTCCTGGAGCGTGCGCACGTCGAACGCGCCGGGCTGGTAGATGACGGGCTGGCCCTGGGCGTCGCGCAGCTCGGCGCCGTCGCGGCCCCTCAGGTCGGTGAGCGCCTGCGTGGCGAGCCCCTCGGGGGTGATGACGTGGTCCGCGCCCGCGGTGGCCGCGATGGCCTCGAAGCGCAGTTGCACGCCCCGATGCGTGCCCAGCCTGTCATAGAACATGTGCTCGGCGTGGATGGTGACCTCGGGCCGGGCCACGGAGCCCTCCGGGACGATGATGCCCTGCGTCCCGTCCGCGCCGTTGATGCAGTTGTTCATCAGCGCGTTGACGGGGAAGCCCATGCGGAAGCGCAGCACGGGCTCGTTCTGCTTCGTCGCGTGGCCTTCCACGAAGTAGCTGAAGCCGCGCTCGCGCATCATCGCGAGGTCCTCCGCGGAGACCTGCCCGTCCGCCAGCTCGGTGCGCGCCTCGGGGGGACTCACCCGGAAGCCCACGTCCCAGCGGCCCGCTGGAACACCCGTCAACTCCACCAGGGGGATGTCGCCCTTCTGCACGTCCACCAGCACGTGGCGGCTGCTGCCGTGCGTCTCGCCGGACGCGGAGGTGAGGGTGACGTCGCCCAGCGACACCAGGTAGCGGGTGAACTGGATGGACCAGCCATCCTGGAAGAGCGTGTCCGGGAGCCCACGCTGCGTGCCATCACCCCCACTCATCGTGACCTGGACGTCGCCCGTGGCCACGTTGTCACAGGCCGTTCCCGCCAGGCCCCACGCCACCAGGGCCGCGCACCACCACTTCCGGGACTGCCGCCGCTCCGTGTTCATGCAATAAGTAGTTAATTGCAACGTGGTTGCGAGTCAATCGGGGCGTGGTGTATCTGGGGTGTGGATGCAACTCGGATGCGTGAATTCCGCTCCAGGGCGGGTCGCTCCGGAACCTAGTGAGGTCATCACCCGTGTGGATTCCGACTCTGGTGCTCTGCGTACTGAGCGCCACGGGCGAGTTACCTGTGACGCCACCCGTGCCGCTGGAGGCGCCAGGGCCCGTGCTGCCTTCGGACGTGCCCGCGCCCGAGGTGCCCGCCACCGTCCTGCTGCGGCTCACCATTGACCGCGCGGGCGAGGTGTCCCGGGTGGACGTGCGGCAGTCCGCTGGCGTTGCGTTTGATCGCGCCGCGATGAATGCCGCGCTGCGCTGGCGGTTCCAGCCGGCTCGGCGCGGCGAAGAAGCCATCGACGTGCGGGTGGATGTGCCCGTCACCTTCGTGCCGCCGGTGCATGGCCACCACATCGAGCCCGTGGCCTCCGGACAGGATGGGGCGGAGGCGCCTCCGGACGCGCCCGTGGCGCCGGAGCCGCCTGCCTCGGATGCGCCCGTGGCGCCGGAGCCGCCGTCCTTCTCCACCACGGTCCGCGGCGCCGCCCAGGCACCGCCGCCGGTCGCCGTGGGCGACTTCCACATTCCGGTGGGACAGCTCGCGGACGTGCCGCGCCGCTCCGCGTCGGACCTGATGTTGCTGGCGCCCGGCGTCATGCTGGCCAACCACGGCGGCGAGGGCCACGCGGAGAGCATCTACATCCGGGGCTTCGACGCGGGAGAGGGCAAGGACGTGGAGCTGCGCCTCAACGGCGTCCCCCTCAACGAGGTGTCCCACGCGCACGGCCACGGCTACGCGGACACGTACTTCATCATCCCGGAGCTGGTGGAGTCCCTGCGCGTCACCGAAGGCCCCTATGACCCGTCCCAGGGCGACTTCGGCGTGGCGGGCACGGTGGAGTACCAGCTCGGGCTGGCGCGGCGCGGCCTGACCGCGTCCCTCTCCACGGGCAGCTACGCCGCGCGCCGGCTGTCCCTGCTCTGGGGGCCGCCGGAGGCCAGTGAGGCCACCTTCGTGGGACTGCTGCTGCGCCAGGGCCACGGCTACGGCCCCAACCGTTCCTACGCCAACGCGGGGCTCATGGCGCAGGTGGAGCTGCGCGTGGGCGACGCGTCGCGGCTGCGCCTGTTCGGCACCAGCTATGGCATGCGCTTCGCGTCGCCGGGGGTGGTGCGGGAGACGGACGTGGTGGACGCCCGGATGCCGTGCGCTCCAGATGCGGACTCGCAGTTCTTCTGCTCCTACGACCCCAACCAGGGCGGCGCGGGGCAGCGCCACATCCTCTCCGCCGAGCTCCAGTCACGGCTGAAGCGCGGCGGGCGCTTCGTCCAGCAGGGCTACGTCCTCCTCCGGCAGACGCGCATCCGCGACAACTTCACGGGCTTCCTGCTGGACACCACCCCGCCGGACGGCCAAGGCCAGCGCGGCGACAACACGGAGGGGTACTACCGTGGCTCCACCCTGGGCCTGCGAGGCCGCTACGTCCCGGGGCTCACGCTGCTGGGGCAACCGCAGCCGCTGGAGCTCGGCTACGTGGCCCGCTACGACGACGTGCGCACGCGCTCGCGCCGGCTGAGGGACAGCGGCGGCGTGCCCTACGCCACCGTCTTCGACAACCAGGTGCGCACCACGAACCTGGGGGCCTACGCCTCGTTGCGAGTGGCCCCCCTGTCATGGCTCACCCTGCGCGGCGGCGTGCGCCTGGACACCTTCCTCTTCGGCGTGGACGACTTCAACCGGCCCACCCAGGACCGGGATGGCCCCCGCCTCCCGGACGAGTCCCTGGAGGCCTACGGCTTCTTCGCCAGTCCGCGCGCGTCGGCGGAGCTTCGCCTGACGCCCCGGCTCACCTGGCTCACCAGCGCGGGCCTGGGCGCGCGCTCCAGCGACGCCGCCGCGCTGTCCGACGCGGAGCTGGCGCCCTACGCCCGCGTGGCCTCGGGTGAGACGGGCCTGGGCTGGCGGCTGGACGGGCCCCTGGCGCTGGAGGCCCGCGGCGCCTTCTTCGCCACGCGCGTGTCGCAGGACTTCGTGTTCGACGAGACGGTGGGCCGCAACCAGCCCGTGGGCGCCTCGCAGCGGCTGGGCGCCTTCGTCAGCGCGCGCGGGACGTTGCGGGAGCGGGTGGACATCCAGGCCTCGCTGGCCTGGGCGCGCGCCACGCTGCCGGTGCCCGGCGCCTCGGCGTGGAAGCTGTGGGACGGGGCGGTGATGCCCTACATCCCGGAGCTGCTGGGCCGCGTGGATGCGTCGCTGCGAGGCACCACCCGCGTCGCAGGGCAGCAGGTGGACTGGAACGTGGCCGTGGGACACAGCGCCATCGGCCCCAGGCCCCTGCCGCTGGACCGCTACAGCGCGCCCATCTTCCTGGTCGACGTGGGCACGCGGGCCCGCTGGAAGGCGGTGGAGGTGGGCCTGTCGGTGGAGAACCTGCTCGACACGCGCTGGCGCGAGTCGGAGTTCAACTACGTGTCCAACTTCCGCGGCCCGGACGCGCCTCCGTCGCTGATGGCCACCCGGCACTTCACCGCGGGCGCGCCCCGCACCTTCATGGGCACGCTGACCCTGCACCTGGACCTCCAGGAGGACTCGCCATGACGTCCCCGCCGCACACCACCCGCCGCGCCTTCTCGTGGATGCTGGGCACCGCGCTCGTGGGAGGCGCGTCCGCCTGTGGCCTCTCCGGCACGGGAGGCCGCGGCGTCACCTTCCGCATGGGCCTGCGCACCGCGAAGGCGCCCGGAGAGGACTCGCTCGGCGAGTTCACCACGGACCTGGGCTGGCGCATCCGCCTGTCCTCCGGGGTGATGGTGCTGGGCCCCATCTACATTTTCGAGAACGCCTCGCCGCTGGAGCCCACGGCCGCTGCGCCACGCGTCCTGCGACGGCTGGGACAGTGGTTGCTGCCCACCGCGCACGCCCACGACGGGCACTTCTTCTCCGGGGGCACGGTGCTGGGTGAGTGGGACCGCGAGGTGGTGTTCGACCTGCTGGCGGAGGCGGGCGAGGTGCGGGAGCTGGGGCGCTCGCCAGGCATCGCCGGGCTGGCGCGCTCCTTCTCGCTGCTGCTCCAGCCGCCCTCCCGCGCACTGGGCGCGGAGGGGGCGGCGCTGGGCGGCCGGTCGATGATTCTGGAAGGAACCGCGTCCCGGCAGGAGACGCACGTCCCGTTCCGGGTGGCCCTGGACTTCCCGCCGCCCGTGGAGCTGCAACGCGTGGACTTCGTGCCCATCGCGGCGGAGCTGGACGAAGGCGGGCGCTTCGTCGTGGAGGTGCAGCCGCACCGGTGGTTTGAAGGCGCGCACTTCGACCGCGTGACGGTGCCCGAGGGCGGCGGGGGGGTGGACCTGACGCCCGACACGCAGGTGTACCGGGCGCTGACGCTCAACGTGCGTCGCTACACGGCCTTCGCCGGGACGTGGGAGCCCGCCTGACGCGCGTTCAGCGCGAGCCCTGTGGCATGGGCGTGGCGCCCTGACTTGCGCCGCGCACCACCAGCACCAGCCAGACGAGCGACACGCCCATCCACGCCGCGCACAGCGCGGTCCAGCTCTGCGGCGCGGAGGCGTGCACCAGCCACCACGTCACCGCCGCCCCCATGACGAGCACCCGCCCCAGCTCCAGCGGCAGGCTCCAGCGCCGTGACTCCAGCATCCCGCTCCACGCGGTGGCCATGGCCCAGAAGAGCAGGCTGAGCACCAGCTTCTGCCAGCCGGTCAGCGGCGAGGCGTGGTGGCTCACCAGCAGCATGAAGGGCATCGCCGCCAGCAGTTGGAACACGAGGTAGCCCCGGGTGCCGGGCAGCTCGGTGGATTGGAACTTCAGCTCCACGCCGTCCTTCTTCCAACCCAGGGAGGGGCGCGGCGGCAGGTCCGCGGGCCGCCAGCCGGTGGGCATCACCCAGATGCGCAGCCGGTCCCAGTGACTCTTGGTGGCCACCGCGTCACCGACGAGCTTCCCCCACGCCTGGAAGTTGATGACGGTGGGGTCCCAGGTGTTGGGCGGCGAGGTGAGGCCGTAGGAGCACGCCTCCTGCTCCTCCTGGAAGGTGCCGAACAGCTTGTCCCAGATGATGAGGAAGCCCGCGTAGTTCTTGTCGATGTAGACGTCATTGCGCGCGTGGTGGACGCGGTGGTGCGACGGCGTGTTGAGCCAGGACTCAATCCACCGGGGCATCTTCGGGATGACGCGCGTGTGCGGAATGAACTGGAGCACCAGGTGGAAGGCCACCATGGCCAGCACGGCCTCGGGCGGGAAGCCCACCAGCACCAGCGGCCAGTAGAAGAGGAACGAGAAGAGGCGCTGCGTCACGCTCGCGCGCAGGGCCACCGCGTAGTTCAGCTCCTCGGTGGAGTGGTGCGGCGAGTGGGCGGCCCAGCCGATGTTGGTGCGGTGGCCGAAGCGATGGAACCAGTAGAAGAGGAAGTCCACGCCCAGGAAGAGCGCCACCAGCTCCAGCGGGGACGACACCCCCAGTTGCCAGGGCGCGAACTGTCCCAACTGGATGAAGAGCGGGAGCACCAGCAGCGCCACCGCCACGTTGACGCACTGGTTGAGCACCGCGGTGCCCATGCTCGCGATGGAGTCCTGGAAGGCGTAGTACCCGTTGCGCCGGATGACGCAGTAGGCGAACTCCCCCAGCGCCAGGACGATGACGAAGGGCGTGGCCACGGCGTAGACGTTGATGCTCATGCCGCCGGTGTATGGCGCCCGGAGGAAGGCCGCCTTAACCTGGGTTAAGCCCAGGTGCCCTCCGCTTGAGATACCCGAAGCTCTTCGAGCACATCGCCGCGCTCACGCCGCTCCCCGCCAGCGAATGGCTGAAGGCGGAGGTGCTGGCGCGGGAGCAGGCGCTGGACAAGCGGGCGCTCTTCCTGCGGCCAGGCGACCCAGCGGACCGCTTCGGGCTGGTGCTCCAGGGCGTCTTCCGCGCGGTGCGCGTCTCCGCCCGGGGGGAGGAGTCCATCAAGGCCTTCCGCGCTGAGGGGGAGCTCATCGGCGCCTACGCGGAGATGTTGCAGGGCCAGCCCTCCATGACGTCCATTGAAGCGCTGGAGCCGGGCCGCGTGCTGGCCTTCCAGGCGCGGGACCTTCAAGCGCTGGAGGCCGGCCACCCCTGCTGGGCCCAGCTCGCCCGGCGGGTGGCGGAGCAGCACTACATCCTGAAGGAGCGCCGCGAGCAGGAGTTCCTCGACCTGTCCGCGGAGGAGCGCCTGGAGCGCTTCTGGCAGGAACACCCCCACCTGCACGGGCGTGTCCCCCAGCGGGACGTCGCGGCCTACCTGGGCATCACCGAGGTGGCGTTGAGCCGCATCGTGTCACGCCGCCGCAAGCGGGCGGAGTGAGCGCGGCGGCGCGGTCCATGGTTTCATCGAGCGCCGACCCGCCATGTCCTCCTTCCCATCCTCGCAGGACCTCCCGCAGCGGCCACTGACTCGTGAAGACGCCCGGACGCTCACGCTGGCGGCGCTGGGCGGCGCGCTGGAGTTCTACGACTTCATCATCTTCGTCTTCTTCACCAAGGTCATCGGCGAGCGCTTCTTCCCGCCCGACACGCCGGAGTGGCTGCGGCAGTTGCAGGCCTTCGGCCTGTTCGCGGCGGGCTACCTGGCGCGCCCGCTGGGCGGCATCGTCATGGCCCACTTCGGGGACCGGGCGGGCCGCAAGCGCATGTTCACGTTGAGCGTGTTCATGATGTCGGTGCCCACGCTGCTGATAGGTCTGCTACCCACCTATGAGACCGCGGGCTACGCGGCGCCCCTGGCGCTGCTCCTGCTGCGGGCGGTGCAGGGCGCGGCGGTGGGCGGCGAAGTCCCGGGCGCCTGGGTCTTCGTGTCGGAGCATGTCCCTTCGCGCAGGGTGGGGCTGGCGTGTGGGACGCTCACCGCGGGGCTCACCTTCGGAATCCTGCTGGGCTCGCTGGTGGCCACGGCGGTGAACTCATTGCTGGGCCCCGAGCAGGTGAGCGCCTACGGCTGGCGAGCCCCCTTCCTCATCGGCGGCGTGTTCGGCTTCCTGGCGGTGTTCCTGCGCCGCTGGCTGGCGGAGACGCCCGTCTTCGAGGAGCTGCGGCGGCGCAAGGCGCTGGTGAAGGAGCTGCCGCTCAAGGCCGTGCTGCGAGGCCATGGCGGCGCCGTGGTGATGTCCATGCTGCTCACCTGGGTGCTCACCGCTGGCATCGTCGTGGTCATCCTGATGACGCCCACGTTGATGCAGAGCCTGCACTCCGTCACCGCCACGCACGCGCTGGTGGCCAGCAGCGTGGCCACGCTGAGCCTCACGTTCGGCTGCGTGGCCTACGGCCTCCTCGCGGACCGGGTGGGCGTGGGCCCGTCGCTGGGGCTGGGCTGTGTGCTGATGCTGGCGGCGGCGTATGCGCTGTACCTGGGCGCGGCGGCCTCCACGGAGGCGCTGGTGCCGCTGTCCGCGCTGGCGGGCTTCAGCGTGGGCGTGGTGGGGGTGGTCCCCACCGCCATCGTGCGCGCCTTCCCCGCTCCGGTGCGCTTCTCGGGGCTGTCCTTCTCCTACAACATGGCCTACGCCCTCTTCGGCGGGCTCACCCCGCTGGTCGTCACCTTGATGATGAAGGTGTCGCCCCTGGCCCCCGCGCACTACGTGGCCGCGGTGAGCGTCATGGGCGTGGGGCTCGCGCTCCACCTGCTGCGCGCGGGGCGGGGCGTCGCGCTGCACCCCGCCACCGGGCCCTGACTCAGTAGCGCTCGAAGACGAAGTTGAACGTCTCCTGCTCCGTCGGCCCGAAGGTGAGCCGGAGGAAGCGGTCGCCGCCGGGGGCGGTGAACTTCAGCGTGTGGCTGATGGCGGGCAGGCAGACGGGCCGGGCGGGCTCCAGCGCGGCGGCGATGGCGTCCTCGCCCTCCGTCGTGTCGTGCACCGCCACCGGGATGGGGCGGTCGAGGTACAGGACGACGGGCTCGTCCCGGCTCTCTCCTGAAACGACCTCCGTGTAGCCCAGGAAGGACGTGTCGCTGGCGGGGAGCGTCAGGGCGTAGAACTCGTGGGAGGCGTCCGTCGCGGGGTAGATGTTGGGGGAGGCGCTCGCGGTGACGGGCACCGGGCTCTCCAGCAGCGCGTGGGCGCAGGCGTGCTCGGTGGTGCCGTCGCGCCGGCCGGTGGTGAAGTCCAGCCGTCCATCGCCGAGCCCCGCGTGGGACGCGTCCACCGCGTGGCCTTCCGCGCTCCTCAGTCCGCCGAGCTCCAGGGTGTACGCCGTCTCCTCCTCGAGCGGGGGCAGGTCGGATTCGGGCCGAGGGATGTCGACCACCAGCATCAGGCCGTACTCGAGCCAGGTGCCCGTCAGGGTGCGAGGCGCATTGGCCGGAGTCGTCCGGTCGACGAGGGTGACTTCCGCCGCCGTGGTGTCCATGGGCGTGTCGAAGACGAGCGTGACGCGCTTGCGCGCCGCGGTGGTCATCGCGTCCGTCTTGAACAGCTCCACGGGCAGCACGTCCGTCTCTCCCTCCGAGGGCGTGGAGCCGATGACGATGGGCCCCTGGACCGCCCCGGCATCGGGCTGGGTGCCCGCGTCGGGCTGTGTGCCCGCGTCGGGCTGGGTGCCGGCGTCGGGCGTCGGGGTGACGGGGTCGTCGTTGTCACAGCCGGCCAGGGCCAGCAGGGCGCACGTGGCGAGCAGGGTGGTGGTGGCGGCGGTTCGCATCGGAGGGCCTTGGTGG
>NZ_JAAIYB010000133.1 GCF_010894475.1 Myxococcus vastator | reverse complement strand
CAGTCGGGCTGGCTGCGCGCCTTCGCCACCGCCCTGCCGGAGGACGCGCAGGACAGCGGCGCCGTCGTCGTCGTGCTGGTGGACGCCGAGCCGCTCTTCGCTCCGCTGAAGTTGCTCGCGTCGGACGCGGAGACGCGGCTGCTGGTGCTGGGGGCCCATGGCACGCCGACGGCGTTGACGCACCCGCTCCTGGCGGACGGGTACCGGCGGCTGGACACCGACGGCCATCGGACGCCCGGCCTCGCGGCGCTGGCACAGGCCCTCCGCGCCGGCGAGTCGGGCACGCGCATCATCGAGCGCGAAGAAGCCGCCCGGCTCGGCCTGGGCGACTCGGAGGTGGTGGTCACCTTCAGCCCGGTGCGGTTCAAGAATGGCGCGGCGTGGCCGGTGGCGACGCTCGCGTCGACGCGCGTGCTCCGGACCCATGAGCGCGGCCTGGTGCTGCGCCTGTCGCTGGCCGCGGTGCTCGTCTCCGGGTTCCTCATCGCCTTTGGCGTGTACGTGGTGCTCGCGCGCAGCCGGGCGGAGGCCCTGCGGGAGAGCCAGCGCCATGCGCAGCGGCTGGCGCACCTGCACGACAAGACGCAGAAGATTCTCGACAACATCCCCACCGGGGTCCTGGCGCTCTCCTCCACCCGGCACATCTCCGCCGCCAACCGCGCGCTGAGCCTCCGCATGCCGGCGGACGCCGTGGGCCAGCCCCTGACGGCGGCCTTTCCCCAGGCCCAGCCCCCCGTCATCCAGCGGCTGGAGGACCTGGTCCACGCGGCCACGAGCGACGGCCGCGTGCGCAGCCTCCACGGCGAACCTCTCTGCCTCTTCGAGCAGCCGGGCCAGTACAACGTCCACGCGGTGCCGCTGGAGCCGAACACGCCAGAGGTCCACGCGCTGGTCGTCATCGAGGACGTGAGCAGCCTGCGCGCGCTGGAGGGACAGCTGCTGCGCGCGGAGAAGCTGGCCACGGTGGGCGTGCTGGCGGCGGGCATCGCCCATGAGATTGGCACGCCGCTGGGCATCGTCCGCGGCCGGGCGGAGTACGTGCAGGAGAAGCTGGGGCGCGAGCACCCGCAGGCGGCGGGCCTGGGCACCATCGTCGAACAGATAGACAGGGTGAGCCGGACGCTGCGCCAGTTGCTCGACTTCTCCCGGCTCCAGCCCGCGGACGCGCAGGCGGTGCCGCTGGAGCCGCTGGTGCACAGCGTGCGGGAGCTGCTGTGGATGGAGGCCGAGCGGCGGCGCCTGAAGCTGGAGGTGACGGTCGCCTCGCCCATGCCCGCGGTGGCGGCCGACCCCGACCAGTTCCAGCAGGTGCTCATCAACCTGGTGCTCAACGCGTGTGACGCGTGCGAGGCCGGCGGGCGCGTCCGGCTGAGCGCGAGCATGGACACCGCGGACGCCCCGGGCGCCTGGGGCATGGTGCGCGTGGACATCGAGGACAACGGCTGCGGCATCGCCCCCCGCCACGTCCACCAGGTCTTCGACCCTTTCTTCACCACCAAGAAGCGCGGCCAGGGCACCGGCTTGGGCCTGACGATGGTGGCGCACATCGTGCGCAACCACGGAGGCCGTATTGAACTGGACAGCGCGCCAGAGCGAGGCACCCGCGTCACCGTGCGCTGGCCCGCCGCCGCGCCCGCTGGAGAGGAGCGACATGCCGTCTAGAGCCAGGGTCCTCGTCGTCGACGACCACGTCGAGATGGGGCAGATGTTGAAGGAACCGCTGACGGACGACGGCTACACGGTCGACATCGCCACCGGTGGGGCGGAGGCCATCGCCCAGCTTCGCGCGCGCGTCTACGACGCGGTGCTGTGTGACTTGCGCATGCAGGACGTGGACGGCTTCGACGTGCTGGACGCCGCGCGCAAGCTCGACCCGGACCTGCCCGTGGTGATGATGACGGCCTTCGGCGGCGTGGAGAGCGCCGTGGAGGCGATGAAGCGCGGCGCGTTCCACTACTTCACCAAGCCCTTCCGGCTGGACGAGGTGCGCCTGTCCCTGGAGCGCGCGCTGGAGCAGCGCCGCCTGCGCACCGAGCACCGCGCCCTCAAGCAGCAGGCCGCCGACCGCGCGGGCCTGGGCGCCCTGGTGGGCAGCAGCGCCGCGATGCGGGACCTCTACACGTTGATTGAGCGGGTGGCCTGGTCCAGCGCCCCGGTGCTGGTGCGTGGCGAGAGCGGCAGCGGCAAGGAGCTGGTCGCCCGGGCGCTGCACTTCGAGGGCACCCGGCGCGCGGGGCCCTTCGTGGCCGTCAACTGCACCGCGCTGCCACACGCCCTGCTGGAGAGCGAGCTGTTCGGCCACGTCAAGGGCGCCTTCACAGGCGCCACCACGGCCCGGCGCGGCCTCTTCGTGGAGGCGGACGGCGGCACGCTGTTCCTGGACGAGATTGGTGACATGGCCCCCGAGCTCCAGGCTCGGCTGCTCCGCGTGCTCGAAGACGGAGAGGTGCGAGCCGTGGGCGCGGATGGTACGCGCACGGTGGACGTGCGGGTGGTGGCCGCGACGCACCAGGACCTGGAGACGCGCGTCAAGGAAGGCCGCTTCCGCGCGGACGTCTTCTACCGGCTCAACGTCGTCACCCTGCGGCTGCCGCCCCTGCGCGAGCGCCGCGAGGACATCCCCGCGCTCCTCGAGCACTTCCTCCAGCAGGCCAAGGCACGCAATCCGCGCTCCAGGGTGCAGCGCTTCTCCCCGGAGACCCTGGCCGCGTTGGGGGCCCTGCCCTGGGACGGCAACGTGCGCGAGCTGGAGAACCTGGTGCAGCGGCTGGTCGTGCTCGGTTCGACGGAGGAGGTGGACCTGCCGCAGCTACGTCCCCACCTGCCCGCCGACACCCGCCAGGAGAACCACCCGCTGGCCGCGGCGCAGCGCACCATCGTCCCCCTGCGGCAGTTGGAGACGGAGTACATCGCCTGGGCGGTGGCCCGCTGCGGGGGAAACAAGACGAAGGCGGCGGAGCTGCTCGGCATCGACGTCTCCACCATCCACCGGCGCGAGCGCGCGGAGGGCAATCCGCAACGCTGACCTGGGCACGCTGCAACGGTGCGAGGGCCGCGATGGAGGTATCTCAGAGGGACGGGAGCGCGGCATGGGCCTTGTAGATGACACAGGGCATGAACCGAATTCTCCTGTCTCTCCTCGCCGCGGTCAGTCTGGTGGGTTGTGCCTCCAAGCCCAAGACGGCCTCCGCCACGGACCACCTGCCGGACCGGCAGCGCAGCCCCACCGCCACGGCGGCGACGTCCAACCGGACCGCGGATGAAGACGCGGACGCGGCCCGCCGGGCCATGGGCCCACTGTCCGCCGGGCCGGTGTACTTCGAGCTCGACTCCGCCACGCTGCGGCCCGAGTCCCGCGACATGCTCGCGCAGCTCGCCACGAGCCTGCGGGAGCAGCCCCTGACGCGGGTGACGGTGTCGGGCCACACCTGCGAGCTGGGGACCACGGAGTACAACGTCGCGCTGGGCCACCGGCGCGCGGCCGTGGTGCGCGACTACCTGCGCGACCTGGGCGTGGAGCCCAGGCAACTCTCCATCGTCTCCTACGGCGAGGAGCAGCCGCTGTCCGAGGCCCACACGGAAGAGGCGTTCCACAAGAACCGCCGCGCGGAGTTCACCTTCTCCTCGGCGGAGCGAGCCACGCGCTGAGCCACCGGAAGTCTGTCGGGCCTCCCCGGTACGCTGCTCCCGGAATGCGCCCCGGGAACGCCGGGCGCTGGGGAGGGACGGGGAATGGGGAGCAGAATGCGTCGGAGGCCTGGATACAAGACCCGGCCTTCCGTGGCCACGTTGGCAGAGTCACTGGGGCTGCTGCGGTCGCGAGACCTGGAGGCACACGGTGCCCCACGCAGCCAGCTCAACCTGCTGTGCAACGTCAGCCCCTATCTCGACGTCCTCGAAGCACGGCGAGTCCGGAGGGGTGCGGCCAGCGCACGTCATGCCAGTCACTGCCGGAGGTGTCCCCAAGGCAAGCCGTCAGCACCCGCTCCGGCGGCTCAACGCACGGCCCTGGTCACCGCGCGGGCCGACTCCAGGCCATCGAGGAACGCGAGGATGCGCTGGGCGCAGCGCTCCGGCTGCTCCAGCGGGAAGAGATGTCCCGTGCCGGAGAGCGCCTCCGTCTGGGTGTCATTCAGCGTGAGGCGGGCCCGCTCCAGCGCATCGCCTGTCAGCGTGTCGGACTCGCCGCCGCGAATCACCAGGGACGGGACGCTCACGGTGCCCAGCTCCCGCCAGACATCTTTGGGAGACGTCTCGAAGACACGCGCCTCCCAGGCCTTGGGGATGGTCAGCCGGAAGCCACCACCCGGGGCCTCGGTGAGGCCGTGGGTAATGTAGTCCTGGAAACACTCCGGGTCGAAGCGCGCGAACAACGCCTTCTTGGCGTAGCTCCGGGCAGCGTCCTCGCGAGCGCCCCAGGCCTCCCGCCGCCGCCTCGCCAGACTCGCGGGAGGCACCCGGCTCCGCAGCCCGAGCAGCGTCAAGGCACGGAGCGCCCATTCCCGCGCCCCCGTGAACAGCACCGGGTCCAACGCCACCACGGCCCGGAAGAGCGCGGGCGCCTTCGCGGAGGCGAGCAGCGTCGCCACGCCGCCCATGCTGTGCCCCACGCCCACGATGCCCTGCACGCCCTGAGCACGCAGGGCGTGAATCAGGTCATCGGCCATGTCATCCCAGGTCCGCAGCGCCAGCGGGTCGGAGCCCGGCACGAGGCACCGCGTGCGAAGCGTGAAGACGTGGTAGCGCGGCTTCAGGTGCTCGATGAGCTTGCGGTAGCAGCCCGGGGGAAAGCCATTGGCGTGGGCCAGGTGCAGCACCGGACCGGTGCCGCCCCAGTCCTCCATCTGAAGGGCTTCGCGCATGTCCTGCCGATTACCCCGGACCGCGGCGGATGTCTTCCGTCACTCGGAGGCGGACCGCCACTGCGGATGCGCCAGCACGCGCGCCTCCAGGTCGGGCGTGAGCTGCCCACCATGAGGCGCCCGGGAGGACGAGCGCTTCCATCGCTCCAGCCACCGCTCACCCAGCGGCGCTTCCAGTGATTCCCTCCGCGTGGCGCCCACCGTCGTCTCGCCCTTCGTCCCCGTCGACACACCCGCGCCCACGAAGAACCCGGCCAGCAGCAGCGTCACCCGCGTGGGCGTGGCCGCGCTGTACGTGAGCAGCAACGTCCCCTCCCCGTCCTCGCGGCAGTGCCGGCGCACGCGGGCCAGCACCGCCTCGGTCCACATGTCCGGATTGGACGCCGGGGAGAACGGGTCGAAGTAGACGAGGTCGGCCACGGGCAGCGCGCCGTCCAGGTGCGGCACCGCGTCCCCCAGCAGCAGCCGCCAGCGGAGGCCCTCCGCCTCCCACACCCCGTCGCGCATCAGCGACTCCGCGGCGTCACGAAACGGCTGGAGGAAGGGAAAGCCCGCCGCGTCCGCCAGCGCCAGCCGCAGCGGCGCCAGGTCCACCTCGAAGCTGACCACCTCCAACAGCCGGCGCTGCTCCGCGCCCAGGCTCCTGGCACAGGTGAGCGCGGCCACCGCGTTGGTGGCGGCGCCCAGCCCCACGTCATGAATCACCAGCGGCGGCCCGGGCTGGCGCAGCCGGTCCGCCAGGCGCGCCTGCTCCACATAGAGGCGCAGCGCCTCCTGCCACGGCCCCACGGAGGGGTGCATCACCTCGCCATGGCCCAGGTGCCGCACGGCGCGAGCGCCATTGCGCAGGGTGATGAGCTCGAAGTCGCCGTCGCGCGGGTTGGCGTCGGGCGCGGTGCTCACCCGACCTCCTTCAACGTCACCTCGCGCGCGTTGGCTTCGTCCTTCAAGTCCTTGGGCGTGGCGATGGCCGCCTTCAGCTCGCGGTACACCTGCGCGTACGTGCCACCCAGGATGCCCTCACGGATGCGGCCCATCAGCTTCTGGTAGTGCCGGACGTTGTGCACGGACAGGAAGCGCGAGCCCAGGTGGTGCTTGCCCCGCATCAGGTGCTGCAGGTAGCCGCGCGTGTAGCGCTTGCACACGTAGCAGTCGCACTCCGCGTCCAGCGGCTCGTCGGAGAGGCGGAACACGCTGCGGGAGATGCGGACGAGCCCGCTGAACGTGTACGCATACCCCTGCTGCGCCATCTTCGTGGGGATGATGCAGTCGAACATGTCCACGCCGCGCAGCACGGCCTCCACCAGGTCCGTGGGCGTGCCCACGCCCATCAGGTAGCGCGGCTTGTCGGCGGGTAGGGACGCGGTGGCGCGCAACGTCATGGACTCGCGCTCCACCTTCGTCTCGCCCACGGCCAGGCCGCCAATGGCGAAGCCGTCGAAGGGCAGCTTCGTCAGGAAGTCCGCGCTCTCGTCACGCAGGTGCGGGAAGACGCCGCCCTGGACGATGCCGAACATCGCCTGCCCGGTGTCCCGCGCCGCCTTCGCCTCCAGGCTGCGCACCGCCCAGCGGTGGGTGCGCTCCATGGCCTCGCGCGTGCCGGCCTCGTCGGTCCGCGAGTCGATGCACACGTCCAGCACCATCATGATTTCCGAGTTGATGGCCTGCTGCATGGCGATGCTCGACTCGGGGCTGAGGAGCTGCCGGCTGTTGTCGTAGAAGCTGCGGAAGTGGGCGCCCTTCTCCGTGATGAGCCGGTCCTCCGGCAGGGAGAAGATTTGGAAGCCGCCCGAATCGGTGAGCACGCCCCCGTCCCACTGCATGAAGGGGTGGATGCCACCGAAGCGCTGGAAGACCTCGGCGCCGGGCCGGAGCATCAGGTGGTAGGTGTTGGCCAGCAGGATGCTGGCGCCCGCCTCCTTCACCTCCTCCATGGCCAGGTGCCGGAAGCCCGCGTGGGTGGCCACCGGCATGAACATGGGGGTCTTGAAGGTACCCCGGCGTGTGTGCAGGAGTCCTGCACGGGCGCCCGTGGGGTCGGTGGTGAGGAGCTCGAAGCGAACGGCCATGGGCCGGCCCTTATACCCGTCACGCCCGGCAGGCACCGCATCCATCTGCCCTGCCCGCTTCCCTCCTGGACAACCGTACAGGCCTCCTGGCATTCCGTCCGAGGCGGAACGCCGCCAGCCGCCTGGCATTCTCCCGCCTCCCCAGCGGTTACAGAGAGTCCTCGCGGTCACCTGCAGCACGCGAAACACCTCGCCGCTTTGGCCCACCGCACCATTTCCGCTACAACGCCGCCGCCATGTTCAACGTCATCAACGTCTCCAAGGCCTACGGGCCCAAGAAGCTTTTCGAGGACGTCAACGTCACGTTCTCGCCGGGCCGCCGCTACGGCCTGACCGGACCGAACGGTGCCGGGAAGTCCACGTTCATGAAGATCCTCGCCGGGGACGAGGAAGCGGACATGGGCAACATCGTCCGGCCTCGCAAGCTGGGCATCCTCCGCCAGGACCACTTCCGCTACGAGGACGACCGCGTCCTGGACGTGGTGCTCATGGGCAACCAGGCCCTGTGGGCGGCCATGTCCGAGAAGAACGCGCTGCTGGCCAAGTCCGACATCACCGAGGAGGACGGCAACCGGCTGGGCGACCTGGAGGGCGTCATCGCCGAGGAGGACGGCTACTCGGCGGAGAGCGACGCGGCCACCCTGCTGGCGGGCCTTGGCATCGACCAGGCCTTCCATGAAGAGCCCATGAAGCAGCTCACCGGCGGCCTCAAGCTCCGCGTGCTGCTCGCGCAGGCGCTGTTCGGCAAGCCGGAGGGCCTGCTGCTCGACGAGCCCACGAACAACCTCGACATCGACTCCATCCGCTGGCTGGAGAGCTTCCTCCACGAGTACGAGGGCGTGCTCATCACCATCAGCCACGACCGGCACTTCCTCAACGCCATCTGCACGCACATCGCGGACATCGACTACGAGGCCATCATCAACTACCCCGGTGGGTATGACGACATGGTCCGGCAGAAGGCGCAGGTGCGCACCCGCGTCGAGTCCGAGACGGCGGAGAAGAAGAAGAAGATTGCCCAGCTCCAGGACTTCGTCGCGCGCTTCCACGCCGGTACCCGCGCCTCGCAGGTGCAGAGCCGCATCAAGCAGATCGACAAGCTGAAGTCGGACGACCTCAAGCGCTCCAACATCGCGCGCCCGTTCATCCGCTTCGACCAGAAGGTGGTCAGCGGCAAGCAGACGCTGATGATTGAAGGCATCCACAAGTCCTTCGAGGGCCAGGAGGTCATCAAGCCCTTCAACGGCCTGGTCTGCAAGGGTGAGAAGGTCTGCGTCATCGGCCGCAACGGCGTGGGCAAGTCCACGCTGGTGAAGATGATTGCCGGCCAGCTGGAGCCGGATGGCGGGAAGATTGGCTGGGGCCACCAGGCCACCGTGGGCTACCTGCCGCAGGACCACCACGGCGTCGTGCGCAAGGGCACCACCTGCTTCGGCTGGCTGCGTGATTTGCACGACAAGCTCACCAACGAGGAGATCTCCGGCGTGCTGGGCCGGATGCTCTTCTCCGGTGAGGAGCGGATGAAGAACACCGACACCCTCTCCGGTGGTGAGACGGTGCGGCTGCTCCTGTCCAAGCTGATGATCATGCAGGACAACGTGCTGGTGCTCGACGAGCCCACCAACCACCTGGACCTGGAATCCATCGCCGCGCTGGCGGAAGGCCTCCAGAAGTACGAGGGCACCGTCATCGTCGTCACGCACGACCAGGAGCTCATCTCCGAGGTGGCCACCCGCATCTGGTCGCTCCAGGCGGGCCAGGAGGTGCTCGACTTCAACGGGCCCTACTCGGAGTTCGTGGAGAAGCACTCCGACGTGGCCGCGCGCCGCCGGTAGGCCGTCAGACCCAGGCGGAAACACGAATCGCCGCCCGGCCCGGGGAAACGCTCCCGGGACGAGGCGGCGATGGGCGTTTCAGTCCGCTTCGCGGCGCTTAATTGGGGTTGAGCGCGCCCAGCGTGGCGAAGTCGATCCGCCAGTCGCCCCGTGTGCCGTTGTCCATGGTGCCATTGCGCTGAAGCGTGTAATCGCGGCCCGGGTAGATGAACGCATCCTCCCAGGCGAATGAGACATCCATGGCCGAAGGGATGGATTCATACGTACACGGCACGCCGGCGCAGTTCGCCGGAGACCACTGTCCTTCGCCCTGAAGCGCCTGGAGCAGCGCCGGGTAGCCCGCGAAGGTGTTGCCCGTCACGACGACCGCCACGCCATCCTGGGTGACGTCGAAGGCATCCCGGATGCGCAGGGTCCGGTTGCCGGTCCCCACGCCAAACGTTCCGCCGTGGAAGTCCCAGGCGTTGTCGAAGTTCGAGCTGTAGCTGGACGCGGGATACTGCGTCTTGCCGAGCGTCTCGGCGGCCGGCGCGTCCGTCCCCGGCGTCACCCGGTCCGGGTTGAGGTGGACCACGATGATGTCCCCCACCGCCACCTGTACGTCCGGCAACGTCGCCAGCGTCGAGTTGCCATCCATCAGCGTGGCGCCAGCGGTGGAGCCACCCTCCCGGACAATGAGCTCCACCAGGTCCCTGCCATTGGGGACGTTGGGCGCCACCTCGCTCAGGCGCAGCCGGGCCGCCAGCATGTAGCCAGGGAAGCTCGTCTGGGTGGCCGCCGGGTCGAGGAAGAGGCCGCGCATGTCCCGAATCGTGGTCGCCACCGTGACGGTGTACGGCTGGCGGGGCGTCTGGTCGCTGGTGGTCAGCGCGACCACGGTGTCGTCCTCCATCCGGGCCTGCGTGACATTCAGCCCTGGGACGGAGAACTGGCTGCCGTTGGCCAGCAGCGATGTCGGGTCGAGCGGCCGGCCGAACCGCACCATCACCGTGTTGCGGCCCGTGGCCCACGCGTTGATGACGCGGGGCGCGGGGCACACGAGCCCCGAGACATCGCTCGCCGTCCACACGGAAGGCTGGATGGTGGGCCGCGTCTGCACCCCGGACATGAACACCCACAGCGGCGACGTCACCGTCAGCGTGCAGCCCGACGTGAGGAACAGGCTGTCACGGAGGGGCTCCACCAGGCGCAGCCGCAGCACGGACGCGGACGTCGAACCCGCGGGCACCCCCACCGTCGTGAAGGGCGCCTGGAGATGCCCCGGCCCAGCGGCGGAGAACCCGGGCGAGCCGATGGTGCCGGTGATGGAGATGTACTCGGACTCGTAGTCGGGCAGCGTCCCGCCGGTGGTGACGTCCACCTCGCTCACGTCCTGCAGGAGCTCCGTCACCGGCGCGCCACTGCCGAGCACGCTGAAGCTGGAGAGGGTCGCGCGCGTCTGGCCATTGACGACGCTCTTCCCGTTCACCGTGACGCGCACCCGGTCCCCCACTTGCGGCACCGGGGACAACGTCGACGGGTCCACCGGCACGAAGAGGGCCGGACCGGCCCACTCCGCCTGGAGGAAGAAGCCCGCCGGGTCGTTCGTCAGGTTGCCCACGCCAGCCTTGAGATAGGTAATCCGGGCGCCGCTGATGACGAGGCTCACCGGGCCGCTCGGCGCGTCGCGCACCGCTTGGATCTGGTCGGACGCCTGCTGGTCCAGGTCGGGCAGCACGTAGGACTCCTGCTTGACCTGCTCCACGTTGCCCGCCACATCCGTGGAGGCGAAGCGCACCATCAGGCTGCGCGTGAGTGTGAGGGGCCCCGCGTACAGCGGCGAGCCCGCGCCCGGCGCGGAGCCATCCAGCGTGTAGCGCGTCTCGGCGCAGCCCGAGCCGCTGTCACTGCACACCAGCGTCACGGTGACGGCGTCCTGGTAGACGCCGCCCACGGGCGTGGCGGTCGTCGTTGGAGGCGTCGTGTCCATCGTGTACTGCTCGGTCTTCGCCAGCTCGACGTTGCCCGCGAGGTCCAGGGAGAAGTAGCGCAGCGTGGTGGTGGCCGCCACGGTGATGGGGCCCGCGTAGCGGGTGCTGGACGTCGTCGGCGCGCTGCCGTCGACCGTGTAGTACGTACCCGCGCAGCCACTTCCCTCGGCGTCGTCCGTGCAGGACAGGACGACGGACTGGGCGCTCCAGTAGTTGCCGCCCGCGGGCGAGGCCGTCGTCGTGGGCGCGGTGCGGTCCTCCACGGAGGTGTCTCGCGTGTACTGCTCCGACACCACGTCGGAGACATTGCCCACCCAGTCCACCGCGATGAACCGCACGCGGGTGGTGGCCGTCAGCAGCAGCGGCTCCTGGTAGACGGGGGACTCCAGTGAGGGGAGGCTGCCGTTGGTGGTGTAGTGAATCGCGGCGCAGCCGCTGCCCTCACCGTCGTCGCACGCCAGCGTGACGGCCCGCGACGTGGTGAAGCCGCCGCCCGTGGGCGTCGCGGCGACCTGGGGCGCCTGCGTGTCCACGACGTAGCGGGCCTGCTGCGCCGCCTCCAGGTTGCCCACGCGGTCCACGGAGAGGAAACGCAGCGTGACGGACGTGGTGATGGCCAGGGGCGCCGTGTAGCGCGGCGAGGCCTGCGTGGGCACGCTGCCATCCAGCGTGTAGTGCGTGGCCTCGCAGCCGCTGCCCTCGCCGTCGTCACACGTCAGCGTCACGCTCCGGGGACTGTTGAACGCGCCGCCCACCGGGCTGGCCACCGTGATGGGCGGCTCCGTGTCCGCCCCGCCCACCAGCGTGTACGTCGCCGCCCCTGGCGCCTCCGCGTTGCCCTCCGCGTCCAGCGAGTAGAAACGCACCGTGGTGGTGCTCCCCAGCGTGAAGGGCTCGCGGTACTGCGTGGAGCCGGTGCCCGGCGTGGTGCCATCCAACGTGTAGTACGTGGCCGCGCAGCCACTGCCGCCGCTGTCGTCACAGGCCAGCGTCACCACCACGGAGGTGGTGAAGTCCCCTCCCGCGGGCGTGGCGCGCGTCGTGGGCGGCGTGAGGTCGGTGGGAGGCGGAGGCTTCGGCTCGCCGTCGCCACACGCGAGGACGAGTTGTGCCGTGAGGAGCACCGCGACGCGACGCAGGGACCAGGAGGGAATCGGAGACATCGGAACTCCAGGGCGCACGTCGACCGTGCGCCGGGGCAAGCAGGGTGCAGGGGGAATGTCCGAGGGGACTGCCAGTGGACGACGTCCGTCTCTGTCATCCAGCCAACGGGGCGCGCACGCTCGCACTGGGGGCGGGCGCTCCGCAAGCCCCCTGCCCCAGCAGCCTGTCCCACCGACAGGGCGCCGCGAGACAAACGCCACCCGTCGTCACGCACGAACACCCCGCTCCCCTCCGCGGCAGGTGGCGCGGAGGGGAGCGGGGCGTGACTGCCCATTCTTCGCTGGGAAGAGAAAGTCGGCCTACCGGGGGGCCGACTTGCGCAGCAGGAACAACCCCAGGCCCATGCCCACGGTCCACTTGAAGGCCGCCGCGAGCGGCGTGTCCCGCAGCCTGGGCGGCATGGACGGCGGACCCGCCAGGGGCCGGCCCGTCGTCACCGGGTCCACCGCGGGCTGGAAGCCCGGAGCGCCCGGCAGCGACGCGCCCCCCGCTTCCAGCTCCGTCTTGGTGGCGGTCAGCGCCTTGCCCTGCGCGGCATCCTTCTGGCCCGGTGCCTTTCCGTCCGGGGAGCGGTGCTCGAGGATGGCGTTGATCTCCGCGCCCAGCAGGATGACCTGCGCGGAGATCCACATCCACAGCAGCATGACGATGACACCACCGATGGCGCCGTAGTTGACGTCATAGCTGCCGAAGTTGGCCACGTACTGGGAGAAGCCCCACGACGCCAGCACCCAGATGAGCACGCCCACCACCGAGCCCGGGGTGATGAAGCGGAACCGCTGCTTCACGTCCGGCAGCACGAAGTACAGCACCGCCCACAGGAACATCATCATCAGGCCCGCCACCGGGAGCCGCAGCCACATGAGCGCGGTGCCCAGCCCGCCGGGGAGCTTGCCGGCGATGACGGGGGTGACGACGACCGCGAACGCCGCGAGGATGGCCACCGCCGCGCCGCCCAAGGTCACCAGCAGCGCGACGCCGCGCAGCTTCCAGATGGGACGCGACTCCGTCACGCCGTAGACCTTGTTGAGCGCCGTCATCAGCGCCACCACGCCCGCGGAGGCCGCCCAGACGGCACCGACGCCGCCCACCGTCAGCAGCCCCACCGGCCGGCTGTCCGCGAGCGCCTCGATGCGCTCGCTCAGGATGGACGTCACTTCCTGGGGCGCCACCCGCGCCAGCTCCTGGATGAGCACCTGGGCCTGGGCGGGCTCGATGAGGAGGCCCGCCAGCGACACCAGGAACAGCAGGAACGGGAACAGCGCCAGGATCACCCGGAAGGTGAGCGCGCCGGCGACGTCCCCCACCTCATCGCGGGTCCACTCGTCCTTCAGCGCCAGAAAGAACTTCTTCCAGCTCATTCCCTTGCCAGGGAGAACCATTCCGCCTCCTCGGAGGTGTTGCGACCGGGGGAACGATGCGCATTCCCCACACCCCAGGCGACCTCCAGCCCCCAGCTTCCCTGCATGCGCCCGGAGGGCAGGCGAGCAGGAGCGACCTGGGCGGCGCTTTCCCAGAAATCCCCCCGTTCTCAGGCCTCCCCCCTAGGCAGGAGAGCGTTCATTGGCGTACACCTTGGGAGGGGGCCGCCGGTCGGTTCCGCCGCGGTCCCCTCCCCCGAGGACGCCATGTTCGTCTCCTGTCTCCTGAGTGTCAGCCTGGCGCTGAGCGCCGGCGCCGCACCCGGAATGCCCCCGGGCCCCCAGGCACCCACTCCTTCGCACACGCTGTGGCTCGTCCAGGCCCTGTACCCAGGGCAGGACGCGCTGCTGCAACGCACCGAGGCAGGGATTGCCGCGCTGATACCGCAGGACGTGCAGGCCCGGCAGCTCATCGGCCGGGACGCCCTGGCGACGCACCTGAAGGGCCAGGACGGAGACCTCCGCTGCGTGTCCGGCGAGGCGCGCTGCCGGGAGCCGCTGGAGGCGTACCTGGAATCACTGGGCCTGGAGCGCGTGGTGCTGGTGCAGGTGGGCCAGGACGACGCGGGCTACCGCTTCCGCGCCGTCAGCGTCCGGCCCGGCACCGGCGCCCGTGGCCAGGCGGAGACGGCGAACCCGGCGTTCGAGAAGGCCCTGGCCGGCGTGCTGGTGAAGTTCCTGTCGCTCAACGCCACGGTGGTGGCGGAGACGACGCCCGCGGGGGCCACCGTCTTCCTGGACGGCGTGAAGGTGGGCACCACGCCCTTCACCACGGAGGTGCTGCCCGGAGAGCACACCTTCCGCTTCGAGCTGGCCTCGCACCTCCCGAAGGAAGAGACGCGGGTGATGCGCTCGCGCCAGCAGGTGAAGCTGGACGCCGCGCTGGAGAAGGTGCCCGCGCGGCTGGTGGTGAAGGCGCAGCCGGAGGGCGCGGAGATTCGCGTGGACGGCCAACCGGTGGGGACCACCGCGGTGGACCAGGGCATCCAGCCCGGCACCCGCGTGGTGTCGCTGACGCTGGACGGCTACGAGCCCCACGAGGTGACGGCGGAGATTGCGCCCGGCGGGACGCACACGCTGGAGCACGCGCTGACGCCCACCTCCATGCAGTCCTTCAAGCTGGCCATGCGCCGCCGCGAGGAAGCCACCATGGCGCGGCAGAGCTACCTGGAGGCCTCGTTCGAGCTGCAGCGCCTCACGGGCACGTCGCTGGCATCCCAGCCGCTGAGCACCTCGGAGGAGTTGGAGGGGCTGCGCACCCAGGACGTGCGCGCGCCGGGCTCACGCAACCTGCGCGGCGTGGGCATCGAATACGGCCGCTATGGCCAGTTCTTCGGCGTCATGTTGGTGGGCGCCACCTACGCCTCCACCGGTGACACGTGGACGCTGGGCATCGACGTGCCGCCTGGCGTGGGCGGCGTGGGGCCGGACGGCATTTCGTCGCTGGACACGCAGGTGCAGGCGGTGTCGCTGCGCGCGCTCCAGCCGCAGCTGCGCTACGTGCTCGGGCCCGTGTCCTTCGCCATTCAAGCGGGCCTGGAGGGCAGAGGACTCCTGGTAAAGGAACGCGCGGGTGACGCGGCCGTCTTCAAGGACGGCCTCTATGCGCTGGACCTGCACGCGTCCGGACAGGCCACCGCGCGCATCTACGTGTACGAGGGCCTGTACGCCTCCGTCGCGTACCAGCACAGCTTCACGCTGCTGAAGAAGATTGCCGGAACGAGCAACATTCGCGGAGGGCTGGGCTATGCGTTCTGACCTGCGGCGCCTGACGTGGGCCTGTGTGCTGCTGACGTGTGGCCTCTGCCTGGCAGAGCCCCTGGTGGGGCCCTCCGTCGGCCGGGGTGACGCGCTGCTGGCCGAAGGCACCCGCCTCTACAACAAGCGCAAACACAAGGACGCGGCGGAGGTGTTGCTCCAGGCCACGCGCGCCAATCCGTCCCTGCTGCCCGCCTACCTGGGCCTGGCCCGCGCGCGCATGGGGGCGAAGGACGTCCCCGGTGCCTGCGCCGCCTACCGCGCCTACGTTCGCAGCGCGCCGGACATCCGGGACCGCGCCAAGGCCCAGCGCGAGCTGGCCCTGTGCGAGCGCAAGCTGAAGGCCGCGCGCCGCAAGAAGCGCAACAAGGTGCCGCCCGACATGACGGCCCGGCACGTGGAGCTGAAGGCCGGCTTCTTCGCCGCGCTGGAGGAAGGCCGGCTGGTGGGCCCCGGCGCCGCGGGCGAGACGCTGCGCACGCTGGTGTCCGAGGGCTACCTGGGCACGGACCTGGGAGACATGGCCGCGCGGCTGAGCGTGGCCTCCCAGGCCACCACCGAGGACGTGCACCAGCGGGCCCTGGCCGGAGAAGCGCTCCCCACGGCGCGCCTGCGGGAGTCCGGCGCGCTCTTCGACCTGGCGCGCGACACGGGGGAGCCGTCCGCAACGGCCGCGGCCCAGGCGCCTTTCCTGGAAGGGCTCGCGGCGCTCCAGGAGGGAGACTTCGCCGGAGCGCAGCGCCTGTTCGCCCAGGCCGCCGCCGCGGAGCCCAAGCGCACCGAGTACCGCGTGTGGCGCGCCGCCGCGCTCCAGCGCGCGGGAGACCTGGACGGCGCGCTGACGGTGATGGCGTCGGACCTGCCGCAGGACGCGCGCACGGACGTGCTCCGCGCGGCCTCCGCCTGGCGGAAGTCCCCCGAGGCGGGGGCTCGCGAGTTGGAGCGCCTCCTCTTCCAGCGCTACGCCCCGGCCACGCGCTGACGGCGGCCCCCCTCCCCTCCGGCCCTGCGAGGACACCATGTCGCTCTTCATCTGCCAGCGGTGCGAGGTCCAACATGAGAAGTGGGACGGCGCCTGTCCGGCCTGTGGTGGCACCGACCTGCTGACGGTGGCGCCGGCCGTGGACCGGATACTCGGCCGCGTCGTGGCGGGCCGCTTCCGCATCCTCCGGCGGCTGGGCCAGGGCGGCATGGGTTCGGTGTACCTGGCCGAACAGGTGGGCATCGGCCAGCAGGTGGCGATGAAGTTCCTCAACAGCGGCCTGTCCATGGACCCGGACGTGGCCCGCCGCTTCCTCAACGAGGCCAAGAGCTACGCGCGGGTGGCCCACCCCAACGCGGTGACGCTGCACGACTTCGGGCAGGACGAGGAAGGCAGCCTCTACATCTCCATGGAGTACGTGGAGGGGAAGGACCTCAAGAGCCTGCTCGCCACGGGTGGCCGGCTCGCGCTCGACGAGGCCGTGGACATCGTCCTCCAGGTGGCGGACGTGCTCGCCCATGCCCACGCGCGCCAGGTCATCCACCGCGACCTCAAGCCGGAGAACATCATGGTCCGGCAGGGCATGCGCGGCTGGCACGTGAAGGTGCTGGACTTCGGCATCGCCCGAATCACCGACGGCGCGACGCGGCTCACCCTCCAGGGCTCGGTGGCCGGCACGCCGCGCTACATGTCCCCCGAGCAGGCCATGGGCCTGGACGTGGACGCCCGCGCGGACGTGTACGCGGTGGGCATCGTCCTCTTCGAGCTGCTCACCGGTCAGCAGCCCTTCGACGGCACCAGCATCTCCGAAATCATGCAGAAGCAGGTCCACCAGCCCATGCCGCGACTGGCGCAGGCGGTGGCGGACCTCCAGCACCCGGCCGTCGACGCCGTCATCCAGAAGGCCACGGCGAAGCGCCGCGAGGAGCGCCACGCCACCATGGAGGCCTTCGCGTCGGACCTGGTCAACGCGCTGCCCACGCTCACCAGCCGCCGCGCCGTCAGTGGCGTCAACCCCGCCGTCACCGGCGGCGCGGAGTCGGCGCGCCCGGCGACGCTCCTCTTCGGCGCGGAGGGCTCCGAGGCCACGCTGGTGCGCACCGCTCCGGCGGAGGCCGCGCCCGTGACGGGCACCCCGCCCATTCCCCTGACCCAGCCCGTCTCGGGCACCGGGCTCCGGGTGGGGCCGGAGGGCTTCAACAAGACAGCGCACGCGGCCTCTCCCTACGCGGAGCCGAAGCGCTCGAAGTCCGGCGCGGTGCTGGGGCTGGGCATCGCGGGCCTCCTGCTCCTGGGCGGCGTGGGCGTCGTGGCGTTCCGGGGCGGAAGCGGTGACGACGTGAAGGCTGGAACCCTGGTCCCGGTCAACGTCCCCGCGCGGCCCACGCCTCCCGAGGCCCCGCCCGCCGCGGACACGGGCGCGTCACCTCACGGCACGACTGGAGCGGCGGAGGCGGCCCCAGACGACGTCGCGACCCGGCAGCTCAAGGTGCTCGCGGCGGGACAGGCCATCGACATCAACAATGACTTCAACGAGGGCCGGCTGGACAGCGCGATGAAGCGGCTGGCCCAGGCACGGAGCCTGGGGCTGGAAGCCGTGGAACCCGAGCTGGCGACGCTCGCGAGCAAGGTGGAGGACGCCTCGAAGCGCATGGCCCGCGCCCGCGCCCTGGAGAACGACGGCAACTGCGAGCCGGCCATCGCGCTCTACCGCGCCCTGAGGCGCGACCATCCGCACCTCGTGGAGGCCCAGCGGGGCATCCGGCGCTGCCAGGAGATGCTGCCTCCAGAGGTGTCCGACTGAACGGTCAAGGTGCGGCCGGCACCTGCCCTGGCGCCAGCACGCGGATGAGGACGTCCATCATGGTGGCCCAGCCCTGCTCCGTCTGACGCGTATACTCCGCCCACTTCGCGTCCATTTCATGCGTCAGCGTCAGCTCGCAGCCGGTGGCGCGCGGGGCGATTTCCACCGTCACTCGGCTGAGCGCGTCCTCCTCCTTGTCGATGTGCCAGGTGAAGACGAGCCGCCGAGGCCGGTCGATTTCCAGGTACGTGCCCACGTGGTCGAGCTCCTCTCCGGCCCGCCGCACGAAGAACGAGAACTTGCCGCCCACGCGCGCGTCGATGGCGAGCCGCAGCACCTCCTCGTCGCGGACCGACTCCCCTATCATCCACTGGCCGACCATCTCCGGATTGAGCCAGGCGTCGAACACCCGCTCGGGCGACGCATTGAACTGCCGGGTGACGCGAACCTGGACGCTCTGCGCAGAGGACATGGGCTTCCTTCCTTCCGACGGCCGGCGGGGCCTTTACTCAACCACTTGGTTCAACATACTCCTGGACGTTGGCATTCACAACCGCTTGGTTGACCTTCGCCACGGGTGAGCATTCGGACGTAGCTGCCAGCATCTTCACTCCGCTCGGGGACATGAGCCGCCCGGCTCACCCCACCCTGCGGCCCCCGATGTGC
>NZ_JAAIYB010000132.1 GCF_010894475.1 Myxococcus vastator | reverse complement strand
CCACCGCCGCGTGGACGTGCTGGCCGGCGTGGACAGCGCCTACGGGTTGATGAACGAGCTGCGCGTGGGCGCGCGGTGGATGGTTTTCGACGGCGGGCCCCGGTGGAGCGTGGGTGTGGCGGTGGAGGGCAGCCATGCCTTCTTCCTGCGGCCCGCGAGCGTGGAGGACCGGGGTGCGCGCTACTACAGCGGGCGCCGCAACTGGAACGTGCTGCCCGGCCTCGTCGGCAGTCTCCAGCTCGCGGGCGCCCGCGCGCCGCGGCTGTCCCTGGACGTCCGCTACCTGATGGCGCTGGACACCGAGCCCATTCAAGGGGTGCCGCTGGGCGGCCTGCCCCCCGACGTGGCGCTGTCCGGCGCCTTTCCGGTGCGATTGGGCGCGGAAATCCCCGTGAGTGAGAAAACGTCCTACGCTCTGACGATTGGCGGGGACATCCGCACCCGGCCTGACGAGACGGACTTCATGCCCGTCATCACCTTTGGCGTCGTGACTGGTTTCTAGAGAGGTCTTCCATGCGTGGCAGTGTCATCGGCTCCGGCTCCTTCGGTACCGCCCTGGCGAACGTGCTCGCGGTCAATTGCGAGGAGGTGCGTCTGTGGGGCCGTGAGCCCTCCGTCGTGGAGGCCATCAACGCCCAGCACGAGAATCCCACCTACCTGAAGGGCATCCCCATCTCGGAGCGCGTGCGCGCCACGAATGACCTCCAGGAGGCGCTCGCGGGCGCGGAGCTGGTGGTGCTGGCCACGCCCAGCCACGCCACGCGCGAGGTGGTGGCGAAGGCCCAGGCGTTCCTGCCGCGCCATGTCCCCATCGTCACGGTGTCGAAGGGCATCGAGAACGGGACGCTGCTGACGATGACGGAGCTCCTGGAGGACTGCCTGCCGGAGGAGTTCCACCCGTACCTCGCGGTGCTGTCCGGCCCCAGCTTCGCCAAGGAGCTGGCGCGGCGCATGCCCACGGTGGTGACCATCGCCTCGCACTGGGACAAGGTGGCGCTGCGCTGCCAGAAGGCGCTGCAGACGGAGACGTTCCGCAGCTACACGTCCACGGACGTGGTGGGCGTGCAGTACGGCGGCGCGCTGAAGAACGTCATCGCGATTGCCGCCGGCATGGCGGACGGCCTGGGCATGGGCCACAACGCGCGCGCGGCCATCATCACCCGCGGCCTGGCGGAGATTACGCGCCTGGCGGTGCGCAAGGGCGCCAACCCGCTGACGCTCTCCGGCCTGTCCGGCATGGGCGACCTGGTGCTGACGTGCACCGGTGAGCTGAGCCGCAACCGGCACGTGGGCATGGAGCTGGGCAAGGGCCGCACGCTGCCGGACATCCTCGCGGACATGAAGGAAGTGGCCGAAGGCGTGAAGACGGCCCGCAGCGCGCACGAGCTGGAGCTCAAGACGGGCGTGGAGCTGCCCATCTGCCACCAGGTGTACCTGATTGCCCACGAGGGCAAGAGCGCGCGCTCGGCGGTGGTGGACCTGATGACGCGCCAGCCGAAGTCGGAGCTGGCGGGCGTCTGAGCGGCCTTCAGAAGCGGCGCGGCGCCGCGTCCGGCGTGGCGCCGCGGACGCGCCACACGGTGAGCCGCTGGGAGTTGGTGTGGCTCATCACCAGGCCCTCCTGCTGCATCTGCTCCAGCAGGCGGTTCGTCTTGAGCCGGTCCAGCCCCACGGACTTCGCCAGCAAGTCACCGGGCATGCCGCTGATGTTGCGGCGCAGCTCGTTGACGATGGCGCGCTTGAACTCGTTCTTCTGGAGGCCGTCCAGGTCCTGCGTGCGCCACGCCTGGAGGACACCCGCGGCGATGATGACCAGCGTCAGAATCGCCAGCACGGGGTAGATGATGTGGCTGTTCTGCTCCAGCAGCTCGAAGTACTTCGGAGACAGCGAGGACACAGGCTTCGCGTAGTCAGCCTGGGCCAGCAGCAGGGGTGTGAAGAATGGAGTCGACACGGCCCCCCGACTCTACGGGGAGCCGTGCCTGCCCGGCAACCGCGGGCTCAGACGGCGCCGATGGCCGCGGTGGCGCCTTCGGCGAACAGCGTGGTGTCCGCCTTGGCCAGCAGCGTCGCCAGGCCCTCGCGCGTCGCGGCGCTGATGGCCACGCCGCCCCGGGAGCGCAGCAGCGCCTCCACTTCGTCCGGCGGCAGCAGGTCCGCCTTGTTCCACACCATGAGGCGCGGCTTCTCCATCAAGTCGAGCGACTCGAGGATTTTCTCCACCGCCTCCACCTGCTCGTCGCGGGCGGGGTCCGCCGCGTCCACGACGTGGAGCAGCAGGCTGGCGTCGTACAGCTCCTCCAGCGTGGCGCGGAAGGCGGCGACCAGGTCCTTGGGCAAATCGCGGATGAAGCCCACCGTGTCGGTGATGATGACCTCCCGCTCCCGCGGGAAGCGCAGCCGCCGGCTGGTGGGGTCCAGCGTGGCGAACAGCTTGTTCTCCGCCAGCACCTCGGCGTTGGTAATCGCGTTGAGGAGCGTGGACTTGCCGGCGTTGGTGTAGCCGACAATGGAGATGACGGGCAGCTCGCGCCGGTTGCGCTGGGCCCGGCGCACGCTGCGCTCCCTGCCAATCGCGTCGATGCGCTTCTCCAGGTGGGTGATTCGCTCGCGCACGCGGCGGCGGTCGATTTCCAGCTTCGTCTCACCCGGGCCACGTCCGCCAATGCCGCCCATGAGCCGGCTGAGCGAATCGTCGCTCTGCACCAGGCGCGGCAGCCGGTACTTCAGCTGCGCCAGCTCCACCTGGAGCTTGCCCTCGGCGCTCTGCGCGCGCTGCGCGAAGATGTCGAGGATGAGCTGTGAGCGGTCCAGGACCTTGAGGCTGGTGGCCTCGCCGATGTGCCGGCCCTGGGACGGGGTGAGGTCCTTGTCGAAGATGAGGAGGTCCACCATGGACTGCATGGAGCGCAGGTTGAGGTCCTCCAGCTTTCCGCGTCCGATGAGGTAGCGCGGGTCCGCCTCGCGCTTCACCTGGAGCACGGAGTCGATGACCTCCACGCCCGCGGTGCGCGCCAGCTCCTTCAACTCCGCCAGGCTGGACTCGGCCAGGGCGCGGTTGCCGTCCAGGCACACCGCCACGAGGATGGCCTTCTCCCGGCCGCCCACCTTGCGTGACGCCGCCTTGCGGTTGAACTCCTCCTCCAGCGCGCCCAGCGTGTCCATGAGGTCCGGCTGCACCACGTGGACGGAGGGCAGCGTCTCGACGTGCCAGAATTCGCCGGAGCTGTTCTCCGGAACGAGGTAGGCGTAGTGCAGGACGCCGGGCAGGCCGTCGTGGCCCACGCCAATGGCCGCCACGCAGTCCAGGCGCAGCAGCGCGAGGTCCGTGAGGTCGTCCTTGGTGAGCGGCTCGCTCTTCAGGTGGGTGTGGACCAGGCGGAGGCCACGCAGACGCACCTGGCCCGCGCGGGCGCGGCCGATGTCCGGCAGCTCGAGCTTGTGGGCGCTGCCCACGATGACGTGCTCGATTTCGCCCTTCCGGTTGACGAGCACACCCACCTGCCGGTTCGTCTCACGCGACAGCTCGGTGAGGTGCCGGGCAAGCTCGGGCGACACGATTTCGTGCGGTGGGACGCGCCGGCGGAAGGTGTTGCGCAGGCGGTGCTGCTCGCTCGACTTGAGGCCCAGGGTGTTGCCGTAGATTTCCTTCAAACCGTGCTCTCCTGGCGGAGGCGTTGGGGCCCCCACCTTTTTCGGACGACTCTATGACTGCCGCTGTGAGGAAAACACGCCGGACGCGCGCGTCTTCCATTTCTGACCTACGCTGACGCCCCGTGAGTTCGATTTCCACGGGACGCACCGCCCTGCGCGCCGCCCGGCGGGTGGTGGTGAAAATCGGCACCAACGCGCTGACGAACGCCACCGGGCGGTTCAATCGTCAGCACTTCGATGCGCTGGGCCAGGACTTGTTGTGGGCCGCGCAGGGCCGCGAGCTGGTGGTGGTGTCCAGCGGGGCCATCGCCCTGGGGGTCGAGCGGCTGGGCCTGCCCTCGCGCCCTCGCGACATCCCAGGCAAGCAGGCGTGCGCGGCGGTGGGGCAGAGCCGGCTGATGCAGGCCTACGAAGAGGCCTTCGCCGCGCGCGGGAAGGCGGTGGCCCAGGTGCTGCTCACCCACGAGGACGTGCAGGAGCGCCGGCGCTACCTCAACGTGAAGCACACGCTGGAGCGGCTGCTGACGGCGGGCGTCGTCCCCGTCATCAACGAGAACGACACCGTCTCCGTGGACGAGCTGAAGTTCGGTGACAACGACACGCTGGCGGGCCTCGTCGCTGGCGTGGTGGACGCCGACGCGCTCGTTCTGCTGTCGGACGTGGAGGGCCTCTACACCGGTGACCCCTGGCGCGACGCGAACGCGGAGCTGGTGACCACGGTGATGCAGGTGACGCCGGAGGTGTTGGCGCTCGCCACCGGCGCGAGCAGCGGGGTGGGGACGGGCGGCATGAGCACCAAGGTGCGGGCGGCCGCGCGCGCCTCTGATTCCGGCATCCACTGCGTGATTACGTCCGGCGCCGTGCCCGGCCGCCTGCGCGCCGTCCTGGAAGGCGCGGACGTGGGGACCCTCTTCGAGCCCACGGGCAGCCGCCGCAGCGCCCGCGCCGCGTGGATTGCCCATGCCCTGCGCGCACGCGGGACGCTCACGGTGGATGCCGGCGCGCGCGAGGCCATTGTCACCGGCAAGCGCAGCCTGCTGCCCAGCGGCGTGCGCGGCGTGGAGGGCGACTTCGGGCGCGGAGACCCGGTGGACCTGGTGGATGCGGAGGGCGCCGTGTTCGCGCGGGGGCTGGCGGCCTACGACGCCAACGAGCTGCGACGCATCGCCGGACACCACACGGCGGACATCGAAGCGGTGCTGGGCTACCGCTACCTGGACGAGGCCGTGCACCGCGACGACCTGGCGGTGCTGTAGCCGGTCAGATGGACGAGGTGGACAGCGACTTGCCGCAGCTTTCGCCCAGCTGCATGAGCGCGCGGAACTCCGGCGAGTCCACCTTCATCAGCAGCAGGGAGACCTCGAGCTCCCCGGGCACGCGGCCGAGCTGGAGCTTGCGCTCCTGGCCGTGGAGCAGCGCCAGCTCGGAGTGGCCCTTCGCCTCGGGGAGGAGCAGGTCCAGCTGGAGGAGGAACGACTGGCCTTCGGCCCTGGGCGTGAGGACCAGCCGGTAGTCGGGCAGGGGCGCTCCGGGGCGGCGGCGCTCGGCGCGAAGGGTGCGGCCCGTCTCACCCAGCAGCTTGGGCTGGGCCACCAGGCGCCCATCGCGGCGGACCTCGACGGCGAAGTAGAGGGGCTCCGCGCGCACGGGCGCAGGCGCGGCCATGCTCGTGACGCCCACGAACATCGCCAACCCGGCCACCACATTACGGACGAGGGTGATGCCGCTCATCGTGAGTCCCTTCAGAGGCTCCGCTCGCCGCGTCGGCCACGCGGCATGCGGACAGGCAGGGCCCGTCCGCGTCTTCTCCACTTCCACGGAATGGTGCAGCAATAACCCAGATCATGCCCGTCGTGCGAGTCCCCCGCCCAAGTCCTTGTCCGCTGGAATGAGGATGGCCGCACCCACAGGCGATTACCTGCTTGTCTGTTCAGTCCCGTCCGGCTATCTCGCGGACGCGGGCGGACCGCTCATCTGTTTCCCACCCACACGTCCACTTCTTGACCCCCCCGGGTCCGCCCGGCATCGTCGCCGACCTTTCCAATGGACCGCACCGAACGCATCCTCGACCTCGTGGCCCTTCTGCTCGACGCGCGCGAGCCCATCTCCTGGGCCGAGCTGCGCGAGCACTTCCCTGGTGACTACGGCGGCTCCGATGATGCCGCCGAGCGCAAGTTCGAGCGCGACAAGGCGGAGCTCGTGGAGCTGGGCTTTCCGCTGACGTACGTGCAGGGCGATGACGAGCGGCGGGACGGCTACCTCGTCGATAGGGACGCCTACTACCTTCCGGAGGCGGACCTCTCCAAGGAAGAGCTGGCCGTGCTCTATGCCGCCGGCTCCGCGGCGCTGGCGTCGGGCGCCTTCCCGGGCCGGGACGACCTGGCGCACGCGCTGCGGAAGATCGGCTTCTTCGCCGGTCAATCCCTGCCTACACCCCGGGTGCGCATGGAGCTGGGCTCCGTGCATGAGGGCCAGGAGAAGGAGATCTCCGCGCGCCTGGAGCAGCTCTGGGATGCGTGCGCGGCCCGCAAATGGGTGGACCTGACGTATGCCAGCCCCAAGCAGGTCGGCACCACGCAGCGGCGCGTGGACCCGTATGGGCTGGCGCTGCGCCGCGGCGCCTGGACGCTGGTGGGGTACTGCCACCTGCGCAAGGACCTGCGGACCTTCCACGTCCACCGGATTCGCGAGCTGAAGGTGAACACGGCGCGCCCGCGCACGCCGGACTTCCAGGTGCCGGCGGACTTCTCGCTGGAGGCCCACGTGGCGTACTTCCCGTGGCAGCACCGCTTCCATGAGCAGGTGGAGGTGGTGCTCCACCTGTCGGGCACGCTGGCCTCGCGGGCCGCGAGCCTGTTGCCCGGCGCCTCGCTGGAGCCCGCGGAGGCGGGGGCGGTGCGGGCGCGGCTGCCGGTGACGTTCGTGGATGGCCTGATGCGCTTCTGCCTGGCGCTGGGGCCGGACTGCCGCGTGGAGGGCCCGGAGCGGGCGCAGGCGCGCCTGCGGGAGATGGCCTCGCGCATCGTGGCGTGCCACGACGATTCGCTGGACAAGGTGAGCGCATGAGCAACGTCCACGAGCGGCTCCGCCGCCTGCTGTTCCTGGTCCCCTACGTCTCCAAGCACCCCGGCGTCACCGTGGAGGCGCTCGCGCGCGCCCTCAACGTCAGCCGCGAGGACCTGCTGGAGGAACTGGACCTGCTCACCTGCGTGGGCCGGCCGCCCTTCAACCCGGACGACTACATCGACATCTACGTGGACAACGACCGCGTCTACGTGGACCTGGATCAGCGCCTGTTCGCGCCGCCCCGGTTGACGCCGGGCGAGGCCGCGGCGCTGGCCGCGTCGGCGGAGCTGCTGCGGCCGGCCACGGGGGACGCGTTGCAGAGCGCCCTGGAGAAGCTGGAGCGCGTGCTGCCGCCCGCCACCCGCGAGCGCTACCGGGAGATGTACCGGAAGATTGATGCGTCCACGGAGGCGCCCCAGGCCCTGGGGCCGCTCACCCGCGCCATCATCGAGCGCCTGGAGGTGACGTTCGGCTACGCCAGCCCCGGCCGGTCGCCGGAGCCGCGCACCGTGCGCCCCTACGAGCTGCTCAGCCACCGGGGGCAGTGGTACCTGCAGGGCTACTGCCACACCCGGCAGGACGCGCGCCTGTTCCGCCTGGACCGGATGGAGGACATCCTCGTCACGGACGTGTCCTTCCAGCCGCCCGCGGACGCCCGGGCGGACGTGCCCAACCCGGCGCGGGGCTTGAAGGATGCCACGGTGCGTGTGCGCTTCTCCCCCGTGGCCGCACCGTATGTGAAGGAGCGCTTCGGCCAGGACGCCCGCCCGCTCGCTGACGGGGGCGTGGAGGTGCTGGTGGCGGGGGACAGCGAGCGCTGGCTCACCCAGTGGGTCCTGTCCTTCGGTGGCGAGGCGCAGGTCATGGAACCGCCCTCCGCGCGTGCGGCCGTTGCCCGAGCGGCGCGGGCCTCTGTAGGATTGTGACCCCCCATGCCTTTCCAGCTGACGATCTCCGAGGGTAGAGAAGCCGGTAAGGAGTTCGTCTTCGACCAGGACTCCGTTCTCATCGGCCGTTCGACGGATTGTGACGTCGCGCTGTTCGACCCGGGTGTGTCCCGGCGCCACTGTCGCATCTTCCTCGACGGTGATGCCTACTCCGTCGAGGACCAGGGCAGCGCCAACGGGTCGCTCGTCAACGGCAGCCCGGTGAAGACGCAGGTGCTCGAGGACGGCGACAAGCTGACCCTGGGGCCGGTGACGTTCATCTTCGGCATGCTGACGGACGAGCCAGCCACGGGCGAAGAGGAGCTGCCCGCCGGCGCCCAGGAAGGCGATGGCAGCACGCGCATCGTCTCCCTGGACTCCTTGAAGCGGCAGCGCAACAAGGGCGTCGCGCTGGCCCCGGACGGTGCCGACCAGGAGGCGCTGGACGAAATCCGCGAGGGCGCCACCCGCTCCAACCTGCAGGCCCTGCGCCCCGTGTCCCAGGGGCAGAGCGGCTCACGGCCGGCGGCCATTGAACGCTCGGCGCCCACGGCGCCTCCCGCGAGGCGGCCGGCCAGCTCGCCCCCGCCGGCCCGGGCCCGTCCGGCGCCGTCCGCGTCGGGGGGTGGGGGCTTGTCCGCGGCGGAGCGCGCGCGCATCCGGCGTGAGTCCCCCGGCGTGGTGTCCAGCGCGAAGCTCTTCTGGGCGGACGCCAGCCAGGGCGTGCGCACCGGCATCATCGGCGGCGGCGTGGCCATGGTGCTCGCGCTGTTCGGCGTCCTCTACTGGCTGGTGCTGAGCGGCGAGGACGGCCAGCCGGTGGGCGAGGAGCCCGCGATGCTCAGCGGCCAGCCCATCCGCGAGTCGTTCGGCCTGGGGCCGGGCGTGACGTGGGAGCGCGCGGACATGAAGGTCTTCGAGTGGGAGTACACCGCCGCCACGCGCGCGGTGGTCATCCTCCACTACCAGGCCCAGGGCATCTCCAAGGACGAGGTCGTGGTGAGCGTCAACGGCGTGGACGTGGGCAAGGTGCCGCCCGACACGCTGGCCAGCCAGGACCGCTCCATCGAGCTGATGATTCCGGCGCAGCACCTGAAGAAGGGCGAGCCCAACCGCATCATCTTCGACAACGTGAAGAATCCGCCGGGCGAAGACCCGTGGACCATCTGGAACATCTGGGTGGAGCGCGCGCTGCTGCCGGACCTGCTGCCCGAGGAGCTGGTGCGCGAGGCCACCGAGTACCACAAGCGGGGCTTGAAGCACTTCCAGACGCCGGACATCGGCGCTCGCAACCGCTACGAGGCCTGGAAGTCCTTCCGCGTGTCGTGGCTGATGCTGGAGGCCCACCCGGAGCCGAAGCCGGACCTCTACTACGACGCCCAGGAGCGCATGAAGGCGGCGCAGCAGGAGCTGGACCGCACCTGCTCCAAGCTGCTGCTGGAGGTGGAGGGCTACTACAACCAGGGCAACTACAAGAGCGCCTCCGCCACCCTGGACCATGTGAAGGAGTACTTCCCGGAGTTCGACCAGCCGTGCGCCACCCGCGCGGACGCCAAGCGCGCGGAGTACGGCCTCTAGGCGCACGCCACGGCTTTCCGGTGTTCGTGAAGTCACGGGCTTGTCCCGTCGGCTTCCGGACATCGGCTGGCACGGGAAGCCCGGCTGCGAAGCGGCTCGGGTTGCCAGGGCCCGCGGGCATCCGCACCGTTGGGAGGCCATGCGTGAGCCGGAGGCGTTGACCGAGCAGTCGGAGGAGGCGGACACGGGCGCGCCGCGGCGCGCGCCCACGCCCCCGGGGCCCGTGCCGGAGCATGGGCCGGTGTGGAGCCCCAACGTCTCCGGGCTGCTCCTGTCGCGCTACTACCTGCCTCGCCGCCACGCGGTGGTGCAGGGCAACGCCTGCCAGCTGCTGCGGGACGGCGTGGAGGCCTACCCGGCGATGCTGGAGGCCATCCGCCAGGCGCGCCGCTATGTCCGCCTGGAGACGTACATGTTCGTCTCCGACGCCGTGGGCGAGCGGTTCGGCGAGGCGCTGGCGGAGGCGGCCGAGCGCGGCGTGCACGTGAAGGTGCTGTACGACGCGGTGGGCTCGTGGACGAGCCGCCGGAGCTTCTTCGCCGGGCTGCGCGCGCGGGGCGTGGACATCCGCGCCTTCAAGCCCTTCAGCCTGTCACGCGGGCTGCGGCACCTGCTGCGGCGGGACCACCGCAAAATCCTGGTGGTGGACGGTGAGGTGGCCTTCACCGGCGGGGTGAACATCTCCGCCCACTGGGCGCCCGCGGAGCTGGGCGCGGCGTGGCGGGATGACGTGCTGCGCATCGAAGGGCCGGCCGTCCACGAGCTGGAGCGGTGTTTCTCCGCCACGTGGCGGATGATGTTCCAGGGCCGCTTCCACCGGCTGACGCGGCGGCTGGAGCGCCTGCGCAACCCGCCGCCCCGCCGCGGCGCGGTGGGGCTGGCGGTGTTGTCCAGTCGGCGAAGCATCCACCGGTCCTATCTGCACGCCATCCGCCGGGCCCGGCGCAGCGTGCTGGTGGCCGCCGCCTACTTCATCCCGGACCGCCGCATGGTGATGGCGCTGCGGGAGGCGGCCCGGCGCGGGGTGGAGGTCCATCTGCTGCTCAACGCTCGCAGTGACCACCCCCTCCTGGAGTTCATGGCCCGGGCCTTCTACGAGCGGCTGCTGGGCGCGGGCGTCCGCATCTTCGAATGGCAGCGCGGCGTGCTGCACGCCAAGACGGCCGTGGTGGACGGGGTGTGGGGCACCATCGGTTCGTTCAACCTGGAGCGCCTCAGCCTGGCCTTCAATCACGAGGTGAACGCCGTCTTCGCCGACGCTCGCCTGGGACAGCAACTGGAGGACTCCTTCCGTGCCGACTGCGGGGACTGCCGCGAGGTCACGCTGGCGGAGTTCCGCCGCCGGCCCCTGTGGCAGAAGCTGCTGGAGCGGGCACTGTCTCTGCTTCGCAAAATCATTTGAGCCCTGCCTGCCCGCCCCTCAGCGGGGCGCATCCCCGCGGCTCGAAGCGTCCGGCCTTCAATGCGCTCGCAGGAACCCTTTGCAACGCGTCAAAGGGGGGCCTAGAAGTTGCCGCATCCCGCGCAAGGAAGGACGGCACAACACATGACCGACAGTTTCGGCACGAAGTCCCAGCTCAAGGTGGGTTCCGCCACCTACGACCTCTTCAGCCTGGGCAAGCTGGCCAAATCCCACCCGGCGGTGAACCGCCTGCCGTTCTCGCTGAAGGTCCTGCTGGAGAACCTGCTGCGGCACGAGGATGGCCGCGTGGTGAATCGCGAGCACGTGGAGAAGATGCTGGCCTGGGACCCCAAGGCCACCCCGGACGTGGAGATTTCCTTCCACCCGGCGCGCGTGCTGCTCCAGGACTTCACGGGCGTGCCCGCGGTGGTGGACCTGGCGGCCATGCGTGAGGCGCTGTCCTCCATGGGCGGCAACCCGGACAAAATCAACCCGCGCAACCCGGCCGACCTGGTCATCGACCACTCGGTGCAGATTGATTCCTTCGCGACGTCCGCCGCGTTCAAGGAGAACGCGGAGCTGGAGTTCGAGCGCAACCGTGAGCGGTACGCGTTCCTCCGCTGGGGCCAGAGCGCGTTCAAGGGCTTTGGCGTGGTGCCGCCGGACATCGGCATCTGTCACCAGGTCAACCTGGAGTTCCTGGCGCACGTGACGTTCCGTCAGGGCAGCACCGTGTACCCGGACACGCTGGTGGGCACCGACAGCCACACCACGATGATCAACGGCCTGGGCGTGGTGGGCTGGGGCGTGGGCGGCATCGAGGCCGAGGCCGCGCTGCTGGGCCAGCCGATCACCATGCTGATTCCGCAGGTGGTGGGCTTCAAGCTCGCCGGCAAGCTGCCCGCGGGCGCCACCGCCACGGACCTGGTGCTCACCGTCACGCAGATGCTTCGCAAGAAGGGCGTGGTGGGCAAGTTCGTGGAGTTCTACGGCAGCGGCCTGAAGAACCTGTCCCTGCCGGACCGGGCCACCATCGCGAACATGGCGCCCGAGTACGGCGCCACCATCGGCTTCTTCCCGGTGGACGAGGAGAGCCTCAACTACCTGCGCTTCACCGGCCGTCCGGACGACCTGGTCGCCCTCACGGAGGCCTACGCCAAGGAGCAGGGCCTGTGGCGGCGTGACGACGCCGAGGAGCCCCTCTTCAGCGACACGCTGGAGCTGGACCTGTCCACCGTGGTGCCCAGCCTCGCCGGCCCCAAGCGCCCGCAGGACCGCGTGCCCCTCAAGGACATGAAGGCCGGCTACGAGAAGTCGCTGGTGGAGATGCTGTCGGCCGGCAAGGGCAAGGACGCGGGCACGACCGCCGCCGCGGTGCCTCCCGAGCGCCTGGCCCAGACGGTCACCGTGAAGAACGGCCGCCAGAGCTACCAGGTGGGCCACGGCGCGGTGGTCATCGCGTCGATTACGTCCTGCACCAACACCTCCAACCCGGCGGTGCTGGTGGGCGCGGGCCTCCTGGCGAAGAAGGCCGTGGAGCGCGGCCTCAACCCGAAGCCGTGGGTGAAGACGTCGCTGGCCCCGGGCAGCCGCGTGGTCAGCGAGTACCTGCGCGACGCTGGCCTGCTGCCCTACCTGGAGGCCGTGGGCTTCCACATCGTGGGCTACGGCTGCACGACGTGCATCGGCAACTCCGGTCCGCTGACGGAGCCCGTGGCCAACGCCGTCACCGAGGGGGACCTCGTGGTGGCCGCGGTGCTGTCCGGCAACCGCAACTTCGAAGGCCGCATCAACCCGCACGTGCGCATGAACTACCTGGCCAGCCCGCCGCTGGTGGTGGCCTACGCGCTGGCTGGCGAGGTGGGCATGGACCTGGACAACGCGCCGCTGGGCACCGACCCCAACGGCCGCCCCGTGTTCCTGCGCGACATCTGGCCGACCAACGAGGAGATTCAGGAGGTCATCCGCACCTCCGTGAAGCCGGAGCAGTTCCGCAGCCAGTACGCCAACGCCATGGAAGGCGACGCGCTCTGGCAGCAGCTGCCGGTGGGCAAGGGCGCCACGTTCCAGTGGGACGACACGTCCACCTACGTGCGCAAGCCGCCCTTCTTCGAGAACCTGCCGAAGGAGCCCAAGCCCGCGCAGGACATCCATGGCGCGCACGTCATGGCGCTGCTGGGTGACTCCGTCACCACGGACCACATCTCCCCCGCGGGCAACATCGCCAAGGCGAGCCCGGCGGCCAAGTACCTCATGGCCAACGGCGTGGAGCCCAAGGACTTCAACTCCTACGGCGCGCGCCGCGGCAACCACGAGGTGATGGTGCGCGGCACCTTCGCCAACATCCGCCTGAAGAACCTGCTGGTTCCGGGCGTGGAGGGCGGCGTCACCGTCCACATCCCCACGCGCGAGCGGATGAGCATCTACGACGCGTCCATGAAGTACCAGGCGGAGGGCACGCCGCTGGTGGTGCTGGCGGGCGCGGAGTACGGCACCGGCTCCAGCCGTGACTGGGCGGCCAAGGGCACCATGCTGCTGGGCGTGAAGGCCGTCATCGCCAAGAGCTTCGAGCGCATCCACCGCTCCAACCTGGTGGGCATGGGCGTGCTGCCGCTCCAGTTCGAGGCGGGCCAGGACGCGGCGTCGCTGGGCCTCACCGGCCACGAGAAGTTCGACATCACCGGCGTGGCGCAGGACCTGGCGCCGCAGAAGAAGCTCACCGTGAAGGCCACGGGTGAGAGCGGCACCAAGGAGTTCACGGTGGTGTGCCGCATCGACACGCCGAACGAGCTCGACTACTACCGCCACGGCGGCATCCTGCAGTACGTGCTCCGCCAGCTGGCCAAGGCCTAGCGCGGAGTCGAAGGAACCGGCGCCCTGCTTTCCTCGGCGGGCGCCGGTAGCACCGCGGCCCGGAGTGTCCCTGGTGGCGCTCCGGGCCGTCGTGTCTTCACGGCTCGCGCAGGCGGGCCCAGGCGGCGCGGTAGCGGGCCAGGCGCTCGGCGTCCTTGGGCGTCACCGCGGCCAGCCGCCGCACGTCCATGTTGTCCTCCAGGTCCGCCAGCTTCACGCGGCGGGCGAGCGCCAGCGGGCGCAGCCGTTCGATGAAGGCCTCGTAGGTCTCATCCTGGCGGCGGGTGAGCGCGTCCAACGCGCCCAGGACGGCTTCCGGGTAGCCCAGCTCGCGCAGGCGCTCGAGCGTGTAGGGCGTGTCCTCCACCACGTCGTGGAGGATGGCCACCGTGCGCTCCTCGTCCGTGTCCAGCCGCATCATCACCCGCAGCGGGTGGAGGATGTACGTCTGGCCGGCCTTGTCTCGCTGGCCGTGGTGCGCGGCCACCGCGAGCGCGATGGCGTCTTCGAGTGTGGGCATGCCCGTCTTCTAACGCCGGACGCCCTCCCCAGGCGAGCTGGAGAGGGCGGCGGCGGGCCCTCACGTCATCACGGCAGGCAGCGGGCCGCGTCCTCGTGACGGCAGGCGTGCTGCTCCTGGGTGAGGGGCAGCTCGTACACGTTCCGCAGCACCTCGCTGTTCTCCGACACGTCCACCGAGGTGGCCTGGCGCTGCCCGGGCTCCTGCATGATGGCGCTGTATTTCACGCTGCCCGTGGGCGAAATCATCACCGCGGTGGCGGGCTCGGGCGGCGGCGACAGCACCGCGCGCTCCTGGAAGCGCGCGTTGTCGAAGGACGCGGCGCAGTTGGGCAGGCCGCTGAGGAAGTCCGCCTGGTAGAAGCGGGCCCGGGCGGCGGTGCTGCTGCACACCTCGCCGTCCTGCGACGGGTAGATGACGTTCCACAGCGTGCAGCTGGCCACCGTGGCCGCGCCGCCCGCCGTCTTGTGGGTGTGGTTGTCCGTGTACTCCAGCATCCACCCCGGGCTCTCCGGCGCGGCGCCCGTCGCGGAGCAGGCCCCGGACGCGTCGCAGGTGATGTTCGTCACGTCCACCAGGTCGCCGCTGGTGTCGTTGTCGCCCGTGCGGTCGCTCAGGCGCTCCGCGTCGAACTGGCTCGCCGTCAGGGGGCCGTCCGGGGAGACAGCGGTGGCGTCCTCGGCGAACGTCTGCCCGGTGACGCCGTACACGCGCACGCCGTAGAAGCGGTTCTTCCCGATGGCGTTGACGCTGCGGGTCAGCTCCAGGTCCGCGAAGTTGGGCGCCACGTTGCTCACGTCGAGGCAGCGGAAGTTGCCCGCGGCGTCCTTGCCACACTCCACGCGCGCGGGGCTCATGGAGGTGTAGTCCTGGGGCGCCCCCGGGCAGGAGCGGGCCTCGTGCCGGGTGAACCGGGCGGACACCACCGTCTGGCCCGGATCGCCGCAAGCGGGTTGCGAGGCCGTCCCGCGCGTCAGCGTGGACTGCGCCAGCCCTCGCTGCGTCCACTGGTGCCGCGACTGGGTGATGTTCTGGCCAATCCGGTCCACGCGGTAGTCCACCTCCACGTTGCCGCACCCGTAGCGCGCGCAGGCCTGCGGGTTGTCGAAGCGGCAGATGCCGGCCTGGTCATCCAGCAGCGCGTAGCGGTCACCCGTGCCGACGAGCGCGCGCATGGCGCCCGTGCCCGGCTGGATGCCGATGGAGGGCACGTAATAGAAGGGCCACGTGCGCGTCAGGCTGGTGCCCGGGACGCCCGAGGGGCCCACGGAGTCCCGGTCCATCTGGAAGGCGCGCGCGGCGCTCCAGTTGCGGATGAGCCGCGTGGACGGGTCCAGCGCGCCGGGCACGGACATGCGCGCCACCCAGAGCTGGCCGCGCATGTCACCGAAGACGGCCGTGTCGAAGAAGCCATCCTGCTGCACGTTGCCCGCCACGCCGTAGTCCACCAGCGCCACGGGCGCCGCCACGCTGTGGGTGAGGTGCCGCGCGGGCCCGTGCTGCTCGCCGGTGGCGTTCGGGTCGTATTCGAACTTCCACCACAGGTTGTCGGTGCGGCCATTCACCTCGGGGGACCACGCGTCCACCATGTAGATGCCGCGGCCCTTCTCCTGGCCGGGGGACCAGCCGCCCGACAGGGCCACCATCCACCGCTCCTGGGTCTCCGCGTCGTAGCGGGACACGGCGCCGGGCGCGGTGCCCGCCTCCACCAGCACGGGGCCAATGGGCGGCGGCTTGGGGCTGAGGGAGAAGAGCGTCTTGCCGAAGAGGGCGGCCTCCGGGGAGTCCGGCTGCGGGTACATCCACTGCATCCGGGGCGCGCCGAAGCGGCCGGTGCCCGCGTCCGCGCGCAGCTCCAGCGCCAGGTAGTGCACGCCGCCGCGTCCCTCCGAAATCACCGCCATCGTGTGGTACTCGTCGGACTGCTTGATGCCGTCCGCCTGCGAGCCGCCCGAGCCGTCCGCCCACACGTCGCGCACCATGATGTCGCCGTCCACGTAGTACTGGTGGCCACTGGCCATCTCATGCAGACGCGACAGCAGGTCCGGCGGGATGAAGGCCCACTCCTCCTCGCCGGTGCTGGGCGCGTACTCAATCATGGGCATGCCGCCCGCGCAGTTGTCGCCGCTGGCGGTGCTGTCGCGGAAGGCGTGCAGCATGCCGTCGTTGGCGCCCACCAGCACCAGCTTGTCCCGGCGGCGGTAGCGGTGCAGGTACGCGTCATACGCGTCCACCTCCACGGTGTTGCCGCAGCGGCTGATGTTCTCCGTGGCGAGCGGCGTGGGCGACACGCCCAGTTGCTGGCTGTAGAGCGTGCGCGTGCACTGGTTGCTCATGCCCAGGTTGCACAGGAACTTGTCCATGGGTGGATCCACCAGCACCGGCGCGGAGTGGAAGATGTCGCCCATCACGGAGCGGCGCACCTCGGTGCGGTTGCCGTTGCCGTCTTCGTCCGCCAGGTCCTGGCCGCGCACGTACTGGATGAGCGTGCGCACGCAGAGGTCATTCACCCAGGTTTGCGCCTGCGCCACGCTGCCGAAGCCGGGCATCGTGACGCTCATGGCCGCGGCGGCCTGCTGGGGCGTCAGCCGGAGGCCCGCCAGCAGCGTGCCCGGGTCGATGTCCAGGGGGCTCAGCGACTGCACCGTCGGACACGCGGGGGTGCCGAGGATGCCGAGGTAGCTCTTCAGCGCCTCGCGGTTGTCCACGGTGAACTCGATGGGCGTCGCCGTGTTGTCCGCGGCGGTGATGCGCCCGTCCTGGTTGCTGTCCGTCACCGTGTAGATTTTGCGGCTGTCCAGGGAGCGGGCCAGCAGCGCGCGGCGCGCCTCCCAGAACTGGTTGGCCGGGGTGCTGCCGCCGTCCTTGACGAAGTTGCCGGACGTGTCCTCGATGACGATGTCCCCGTCCCGGTCCACGACGAAGATGTCGTCCATGTCCCCGTCGCCGTTCTTGTCCACTCCCTCCACGAACTCGTTGAACTGGTTGAAGCGCCACAAGTCTCCGCGCCATGCGCTGTCACCCGAGGCGGGCGACATGCGCGGCATCAGCGCGCTGAGCGTGGAGCTGCCCGTCTGGAACGAGGAGATGGCCGCCGCGGCGAACGCGACGTTGCGGTTCTGCACGTCGTCGACGATGGACTGGAGCGCCGTCTTCAGCTGGCTGGAGTTGGTGGCTGCGTAGAAGCGCCCGCCGCCCGCGTCCGCGGTGACGCGCAGCAGGTTGATGGCCTGCGTGTTCGTCAGCGCGAAGCCCACGGTGTAGGTGGCCACCTGCTGCGACCCATCCAGCTCCGGCCGCAAGTCATGCGTCCACATCCACTTGGCGATGCGGTGGATGTGGCTGCTGGAGCCGCCGCTGTTGTTGCCCTGGCCGGCCGCCGCGCAGTTGTTGCAGGGGACTTCGAGGTTCCGCACCTGGGAGGGCACCTGGGCGGAGTCACCGCTGGGCTCGTTGGGCTCACCGTCCGTGAGCAGAATCATGGCGTTGAAGCCGCAGGTGAAGCAGGTGGCGGCCCGTCCGGGCGAGTCCTCGTCGTCGAAGTCCGAGTCACGCAGGTAGCCGCTGCCGAACCAGCCGGGGAACGGGTCGCTGCCGGCGGAGCGGAAGTAGGTGCTGGCGCCCCACATGGCCTGCGTCAGCGGCGTGCCCGTGTTGAAGCGCAGCCCGTCGTTCATCTTGAGGAGCAGGTTGTTGCGGTGGTTGTCACGCTCCGCGCCGTTGAGTGACTGGTCACACCGGGGGCCGAAGCGCTCGAAGCGCACCACGTCCTGGTTGTTCCACTTCACCGTGTTGCTGGCGGCGCTGCTCGCGGAGAACGTCACCACGCCGAAGCGCGTGCGCTCCGAATCCTTGAGCACCTGGCTGATGACGTTGACGGCGGAGTGGCCGCGCGGTGAGTAGAAGTTGAGGAAGTTGCCCGACGCGACGCGCCGGCTGGACGTGTGCTGGAAGTAGCCCTTCGTCGCGAGGCACTGCGCGCACGCGGCGCGCGCGGCGGGCCGGTTGCCGCCGTTTCCGGTGCCCACCAGGTTGGAGCATGCCGCCGCCGCATTGTCGCTGATGACGGTGTTGGGCGGTGGCTGGTCGAAGCGCACGGGGTTGAGGTTCATCCCGAAGCTGGCCTGCGTGCCGCTGCCGTTGCCGTCGAAGCGGTAGTAGCTGTCCGGCACGAACCAGGGCGAGTCCTGGTTGCTGAGTGACAGCCACATGCGCGGGTACTCGACGTTGGCGTCGTAGTTCAGCGCGTCGATGTTCTCCTGGCGGCAGCCCGGGGACTGCCCGTTCTGGTTCTCGTCGAAGCTGTAGTAGTTGTTGTTGCTCCAGGCGATGGGCCAGTACGCCATGGAGCCCGACGTATCCAGGATGAGCAGGATGTTGGGCGGGCCGCTGGGGCTGGTGAAGAAGCGCTCGTCGCTGCCGCGGGCGGGGTTGAGCAGCGCGTCCAGGCGGGAGGTGGACTGCAGGCTGCAAGACGCCGGGTCCTGCGCGAGCGCGCCAGGGGCGGCCAGCAGTACGGACAGGGCCGTCAAGGTGGAGAAGAG
>NZ_JAAIYB010000131.1 GCF_010894475.1 Myxococcus vastator | reverse complement strand
CTGCTCCACCAGGTGCTCGTGGAGCAATCGTTCAATTTTCGATTCCAGCGTCGCAGGGGTTTTCGTCCGCATCCGCCACGGGTTGCACACCGCGACGACGGCCTCAACACCAGCCCTGAACGGTTACGCCGCGCAGGGCAAGCTGGAGCTGACCGCAGCGCCTGTGCTGGCGGAAATGGTGGAGTGGTACGAACGCACCAGCCTAGCGCACAAGCCGCGCGACACTCAGAAGACGGTGCGGCAGGTGGTGCGCGCGGCGGTTGCGGCACTGCCTGAGCGGCCAACGTCCGGGGATATTTCGGACTGGCTGTCTGACCGCATTCGCAAGGGGGAAATCATGGCCTCCACCGCGAACCTCCACGGCCGCCGTCTCAACCCCGTTTTCGTGTTGGCGCACCAGCTCCGGTGGCCGCTGCTGAGCAACCCGCTGGCGAAAGTGCCGGTGCTCCAGACGGCGCCTCAGTGCCCAAAGGGGTTGGCGGACCTGTACACCACGTGTCCGAAGCTGTTGGCGGCGATGCCGGACGCGCGCTCCAGGGCGTTCGTGTCCATGCAGCGATGGCACGGGCTGCGCGAGTCCGAATCGCTCGGCTTGGAGCCGCGCCACATCAACTGGAGCGCGGGCACGGTGCGCGTCGAGCAACAGCGCAAGCCGTGGCGCGGCTTCGTCCAGGGCCTCAAGCACGACACATGCGCCGCCACATTCGAGCTGCACGATGAGACGGCGGGGCTGCTGCGCGAGGCGGCGCTCGAGTCGATGCGCACGGGCACGGTGCCGCGTGGGCAGACGGCGCGGACGTTCCTCTTCCCTTACTGGGAGAACGAGCTGGACGCGCTGATGGGGCTCATTCGCGCGGCGGCGCAGGATGACTTCCCGTGGCGCGTGGTGGGCGAGTGTGGCGGCGCCGCATGGCATGTGCTGCGCCACACCTACGGAACCGAGCTGGCGCACATGGGCGTGGACTACGGCGAGGTCCAGGTGTTGCTGCGGCACAAGCACCTGTCCACTACCCAGCTCTACGTGGACAGCATCCGTGGGCGGCCCATACCGGTGGCGTCGCTGCCGAGGGTGCGTGAGGAGGCTGCAAAGCGGTCGCGCGAGGCGGCGGAGCGCGCGTCCCGTGGTGTTACTTCGGATGGGTCGAGTATCACCACGGGAGGGGTTCCTGGGCAGTGATTACGCGCAGTTGGAAGGAGTGGACAATCCGAAGTACGCCGGGCGAACTGACGAGCTGGCTCCTTCCAACGGGAATCGAGGGCGTCCAGCCGCCATGCGCAAGAAGCCATCATCTGCACGGGCCCGAAGCTCCCTACGCCGCAGCTCCATCAGCAACGTGCTCGCAGGCGCGGGAACAGCGTGCAGTCCAACTAGACGGAGCGCGGCTTCTGGGGAATGCCCGTCCCCTTGCCCACGCCAATCCCGCCGGGCCCGGAGGTTGGCGGCCCCTTGCGCCCCGCCATGCGCATCGCGCTCCAGGCGAAGGCCGCGGCGGCGACCACCAGCAGCAGGACCCACAGCCAGGTGGACGTGGCAGGGCCCGTCGTGGGCTCCCGGCCGATGGGCAGGGGCGCCTGCGCCTGTGACTGGGCGAGCGCGAGAACGGGGACCAGGAGCGTCAGGTATGGAATCCGGGTGCGCATGACGGGAAGGTGTCCACCGACGCACGTCCCCGCCCACGCTCCCAGAGGGCCACGCCGGCCGCGCGGACACGGAGCGGCCGGCCGGGCGTCCCCCCACAAGCCGGCTCCAGCGCGCCGGGGTTCCACCGGCCTCTACAACTCCCGCTCCCGCCCGAGGCCGGGCCGGGTACAGTGCCGCGCCCATGCCTCGCAAGCTCGACAAGCCGAAGCCGCCGCAGCAGCAGCACAAACGCTGGGAGGGCAAGGAGAAGCCAGACTGGCTGTCGCGCGCGCTGGCCCGCGCGGGCGTCTTTCCCCAGAAGGAAGCGGAGGACGCCATCCGCGCCGGCCGCGTCAGCATCAACGGCCGCGTGGCGAAGATGGCCCTGACGCCCGTGCCGCCTGGCGCCACGGTGAAGGTGGACGGCCACGTCGTGTCCCTGGAGGCCCCGTCCACGCGGGTGCTGGCCTTCCACAAGCCCGCGGGCCTGCTGTCCTCCACGGAGCGGCAGCACCGCACCGGCACCGTCTTCGAGGCGCTGCTGCCCCAGCTCCCGCCGGAGCTGGCCGGCTACACGTGGCACGCCGTGGGCCGCCTGGACGTGGACTCCACGGGCCTGCTGCTCTTCACCAACGACGACAAGCTGGTGGCCCACGCCACGTCCCCGGACACGCGCCTGCCCAAGCGCTACGTGGCCACCGTCTTCAGCACCGCGGATGACGACAAGGTGGAGCCCCTGCGCCGGGGCATGACGTTGGATGACGGCCTCGCCCGCCCCGCGAAGGTGAGCGTGCGGGACGCGCACACGGTGGAGGTGACGCTCACGGAGGGCCGGCACCACCAGGTGAAGCGGATGCTCGGCGCCGTGGGCCTGCCCGTGCGCGCGCTGCACCGCGAGGCCGTGGGCGGCGTGGACCTGGAAGGCATCCCCGAAGGCACCTTCCGGCTGCTGACGGACGACGAGGTCCGCGAGGGGCTCCGCTACGAGGGGCGCGCGCCCTCGGCTCCCTAGCCGCTCGCATTGGCTTCAAACGACCGGGCCGGTCGCGTACCGTCGCCCCCATGGCGGACTTCGACCTGGTGGTGATTGGCTCTGGCCCGGCGGGTGAGTGGGGCGCGGTACAGGCGGCGCTGGCGGGCAAGCGCGTGGCGGTGGTGGAGCGGGAGCCCGTGCTGGGGGGGACCGCGGCGAACACGGGCACCCTCCCCTCCAAGACGCTGCGCGAGACGGCGCTCCACCTGTCCGGCTTCCGGGCGCGCGGGCTGTACAGCGTGGAGACGACGCCGCGGCACGAGGCCACGGTGTCCGACTTCCTCTTCCGCGAACGGCGGGTGAAGGACATCGAGCGCGAGCGCATCGCCCGCAACCTCCAGCGTCACAAGGTGGAGATTGTCCAGGGCACCGGCGCGCTCATGGACGCGAACACCGTCGTCGTGCGGCGCCAGGGCTCCCCGGAGCGGCGCCTCACCGGCGACACCCTCCTGGTGGCCACCGGCTCGTCGCCGTACCGGCCGCCGCTGTACCCCTTCGAGGACCCGCGCATCCACGACTCGGACGAGGTGCTGGAGCTCGAGCGGCTGCCGCGCTCGCTCGTGGTGGTGGGCGCCGGCGTCATCGGCTGTGAGTACGCGTGCATGTTCGCCGCCATGGGCATCCCCGTGACGCTGGTGGAGTCGCGCGCGGAGCTGCTGCCCTTCCTGGACGACGAGCTCTCCGCGCTGCTGGGCCAGCGCATGGAGGCGCTCGGCATCCAGCTTCGCTTCGGCCAGACGGTGGAGCAGGTGGACGTGCCACGGGACGCGGACACCCCCATCCGGCTGCGGCTCTCCTCCGGCGCCGCGCTGGAGGCGGACCAGGTGCTGGTCGCCTCCGGCCGCACCGCCAACACCGCGGGCCTGGGCCTGGAGGCACTGGGCGTGAAGGTGGGCCCGCGCGGCCAGGTGGAGGTGGGCCCCACGTACCAGACGGCCCTGCCCCACCTCTATGCCGTGGGGGACGTCATCGGCTTCCCGGCGCTGGCCTCCACGTCCATGGACCAGGCGCGCATCGCAGTGGAGCACGCGTTCGGCCTGGGCGGCGTGCGCACCATGGCGCCGGTGCTGCCCTACGGCATCTACACCATCCCCGAAGTGTCGATGGCCGGCGAGACGGAAGGAACCCTGCGCAAGCTGAACGTGCCCTACGTGGCCGGCCGCGCCGCCTTCGCCACCAACCCGCGCGGCCAGATTCTGGGAGACACGCACGGCCTGCTGAAGCTGCTCTTCCACCGGGAGAGCCTCAAGCTGCTGGGCGTGCATGTCATGGGACCCCAGGCCTCCGAGCTGGTGCACGTGGGCCTCACGGCCCTCATGACTGGCTCCGGGGCCCGGCTCTTCGTGGAGACGTGCTTCAACTACCCGACGCTGTCGGAGGCCTACAAGGCGGCCACCTTCGACGCGTTGGACCAGCTCAGCGGTTGCTCCTGAGGCTCCCCACCGTGAGGCCCGTAGCGAAAGGGGCCGCTTCGTGCAGGTCGTCCGCCGAGCCCCGCGCCAGCCGAGGAGCCTCGGCGGGGGCTTCCCGGGCCGGCGTCGGCGCGGCGGCGCCGCGGCCCCCTGCCCCTCCGAGCAGTTCCTGGATGCGCTGCCAGCGCGCCTTCTCCTCCACCATCAGCCGGGTGAGCTCCGCGCGAGCGGACCCATCCTCCAGCTCGGAGGCGGCCGCCGCCACGCGGTCCAGGAACGGCATCAGGTAACCGAAGTCCCTGTCGAAGGCGCTGGAGTCTGGGTTCTTCGCCATTGCCGGCCACGCTAGCCCACACTTCGCGGAAGGTGGGGGACTTCAGCCGTGGTACACGCGCGAGGCGACAATCCGGCCGTCGCGCACCTCGAAGACCTCCGCCACCGGCATGGGGGCCTCCCCCGGCGCATGGCGCAGGTACTCCATGAACACCCGGTCCTCGTCCGAGGTGAGGGCCACCAGCTCATACCGCAGCCCCGGCAGCCGGGCGTTGGCCGCCTTCCACCAGGCGGACAGCGCCTGCCGCCCCACCAGCCGCCCGCCCGTCTCCGGGTGCAGCACCCGGATTTTGGGTGACGTGTGGGTGGCGTCCTCGGCATAGAGCGCCACCAGCGCGTCCACGTCGTAGGCGTTGAAGGCGTCCAGCCAGGCTCGGGCCAGGGAGAAGTTTTTCGTCGCGCTCATCGTTAGAAACCCCAACTGAAAACGGCACTGAGTAGGCGGAGGTAGGCTCAGGTGAGTCAATCTCCATGCGGATTTGGCTGGAAACTACGTCCTGTGGGAAGTAGAGGCCCCGCCTGCTCTGTTCCGTCAGGCACTTTCAAGAAAAGAAGGACCGGATCGTGGCCGCCAACGCACCCATCGAGAAGATTCGAAACATCGGTATCTCCGCCCACATCGACTCGGGCAAGACGACGCTCTCTGAGCGCATCCTGTTCTATACGGGTCGGATTCACGAGATCCACGAGGTCCGCGGCAAGGACGGCGTGGGCGCGATCATGGATTCGATGGACCTGGAGCGTGAGAAGGGCATCACCATCCAGTCCGCCGCCACGTTCGCGATGTGGGGCGAGTACAACATCAACCTCATTGACACCCCGGGACACGTGGACTTCACCATCGAGGTGGAGCGCTCGCTCCGCGTCCTCGACGGCGCCATCCTGGTCCTCTGCTCGGTGTCCGGCGTGCAGTCACAGTCCATCACCGTGGACCGCCAGATGAAGCGCTACCGCGTTCCGCGCATCGCGTTCGTCAACAAGATGGACCGCGCTGGCGCGAACTATGACCGCGTGGCCGCTCAGCTGAAGGAGAAGCTGAACCACCACCCCGTGAAGCTTCAGATGCCCATCGGCGCCGAGGACCGCTTCAAGGGCCTGGTCGACCTCATCCAGATGAAGGCGTTCTACTTCGACGGTGAGAACGGCGAGACCATCCGCGAAGAGGAGATTCCCGCGGAGATGCTCGAGGAGGCCAAGGAGCGCCGCCAGCAGATGATTGAAGGCGTGGCCGAGGTCGACGACCAGCTCGGCGAGCTGTTCCTGTCGGACGTGGCCATCCCGAACGACGTGTTGGTCGCCGCCATCCGCCGGGCCACCATCGGCCTGAAGATGACGCCGGTCATGTGCGGCTCCGCCTACAAGAACAAGGGCGTGCAGCTGGCCCTGAACGCCGTCTGCGCGTACCTCCCGAACCCCATGGAGGCGACGAACGAGGCGCTGGACCAGAAGAACAACGAGGCGAAGGTCATCCTCGAGTCCGACCCGGAGAAGCCCTTCGTCGGTCTGGCGTTCAAGCTGGAAGACGGCCGCTACGGGCAGCTGACGTACATGCGCATCTACCAGGGCCGGGTTTCGAAGGGTGACTTCATCATCAACCAGTCGAACCAGAAGAAGGTCAAGGTTCCGCGCATCGTCCGCATGCACTCCAGCCAGATGAACGACATCAACGACGCCACCGCCGGTGACATCGTTGCGCTGTTCGGCATCGAGTGCGCGTCCGGCGACACGTTCACCGACGGCGCCGTGAGCTACACGATGACGTCCATGCACGTGCCGGACGCCGTGATTTCGCTCGCCGTGGCCCCCAAGGACCGCTCCGCGCTGGCCAACTTCTCCAAGGCGCTCAACCGGTTCACCAAGGAGGACCCCACCTTCCGCGTGCACCGTGATGAAGAGTCCGGGCAGACCATCATCCGCGGCATGGGTGAGCTCCACCTGGAGATCTACATCGAGCGCATGAAGCGCGAGTACAACTGCGAGGTCCAGGCCGGCAAGCCGCAGGTGGCTTACCGTGAGACCATCAGCCAGAAGGGCGAGTTCGCGTACACGCACAAGAAGCAGACGGGTGGCTCCGGCCAGTTCGCCCGCGTGTGCGGGTACCTGGAGCCGCTGCCCTCGGACGCGGTGCAGCAGTACGAGTTCGTGGACGACATCGTGGGCGGCTCCATCCCCCGCGAGTTCATCCCGGCCTGCGACAAGGGCTTCACCGAGGCCGTGAAGAAGGGCAGCCTCATCGGCTTCCCCGTGGTGGGTGTGCGCGTGGTCATCAACGACGGTGCCTTCCACGCGGTGGACTCGTCCGAAATGGCGTTCAAGACGGCCGCCATCATGGGCTTCCGTGAGGGCTACGCCGCCGCCAAGCCCATCATCCTCGAGCCGATGATGAAGGTGGAGGTCCAGGCCCCCGAGGACTTCCAGGGCTCCGTCGTGGGTCAGCTGAACCAGCGCCGCGGCACCATCCTCTCCACCGAGACGGCCGAGGGCTACGTCACGGCGGTGGCCGAGGTGCCGCTGAACACCATGTTCGGCTACTCCACGGACCTGCGCTCCGCCACCCAGGGCAAGGGCGAGTACACGATGGAGTTCTCCCGCTACACGCCGGTGCCCCGGAACGAGTCCGAGGCCCTGATGGCGGCGTACAAGGAGAAGCAGGCCGCTGAGCAGGCCGCGCGCAAGTAGTCCGCGCATCCGCCACTCTCTGGCGGTAAGGAAGGCGTCCCTCTTCAATGAGGGGCGCCTTTCGCCTTTTCAGGAGTCCAATCCCGTGACGCTGCTCCGCGCCGCCAACGTTCAGCTCAGCTTCGGAAGCCGCACCGTCTTCCAGGACCTCACCTTCACCATCGAAGAGGGAGAGCGGGTGGGCCTGGTGGGCGTCAACGGCTCCGGCAAGTCGTCGCTGATGAAAATCCTGGCCGGGGCCTCCCGCGCCGACACGGGCGAGCTCCAGCTGCGCCGCGGCGCCCGCGTCACCTACCTGCCCCAGGAGCCGGAGTTCCCCGAAGGCGCCACGGTGGCCTCCGAGCTGTCCGTGTCCCAGGGGCCGCTGAAGGAGACGCTGGCCGCCCACGCGGAGCTGGCGCAGCGGATGGAGTCCGCCCCCGCCCAGGAGCAGGACAAGCTCATGGCGCAGTTCTCCGCGCTCAGCGACCGCATCGAGCAGATGGGCGGCTGGGACACCGAGCACCACGCGAAGACGCTGCTGGACAGGTTGGGTGTGAAGGACTGGGACCGGCCCGTGGCGCAGCTGTCCGGCGGCCTGCGCAAGCGCGTGGCCATTGCCCGGGCCCTGCTGACGCGGCCGGACCTGCTGCTGCTGGACGAGCCCACCAACCACCTGGACGCGGACACGGTGGACTGGCTGGAGGAGGAGCTGGACAAGCTGCCCGGGGCGCTGCTGCTCGTCACGCACGACCGGTACTTCCTGGACGGGCTGGTGGACCGCATCGTCGAAATCCAGCCCGGCGCGGGCGTGACGTCGTATCCCGGCAACTACCAGGCCTACGTGGAGCAGAAGCTGGTGGCGCAGGAGAACGCCGCGCTGGCGCAGCACAAGCGCGAGCGCTGGATTGCGCAGGAAGTGGCGTGGCTGCGCAAGGGCCCGGAGGCCCGCCGCACCAAGAGCAAGTCGCGCATCGACCGGGCGCAGAAGCTGATGGCGGAGAAGGGCTTCGAGCGCCCCAAGGTGGCGGACCTGCGCGTGGCGGCGGCGCCCCGGCTGGGCCACACCGTCATCGAGGCCGAGGGCGTGAAGAAGGCCTTTGGCGACCGGAAGGTGCTGGACGGCGTGGACTTCCGCCTCCAGCGCGGCGAGCGCGTGGGCCTGGTGGGGCCCAACGGCGTGGGCAAGACGACCTTCCTGCGCGTGCTGCTGGGCGAGGTGGAGCCCGACGGCGGCAAGCTCGTCATCGGGAAGAACACGAAGGTGGCGTACTACGACCAGAGCCGGGCGCAGCTCGACCTGGAGGCCACCGTGTACGAGTCGGCCTCGCAGGGCGAGGACTGGGTGGAGCTGGGCGACCAGAAGGTGGCCCTGCGCGACTACCTGGACGACCTGCTCTTCCCCGTGCCCATGCAGCGCATGAAGGTGAAGGCGCTGTCGGGCGGCGAGCGCAACCGGCTGCTGCTGGCGCGCCTGTTCCTGGAGGGCGCCAACGTGCTGGTGCTGGACGAGCCCACCAATGATTTGGACATCGTCACCCTCAACATCCTGGAGCGGCTGCTCCTGGACTTCGGGGGCAGCACCCTGCTCGTCACGCACGACCGGTACTTCCTGGACAAGGTGGCCACCAGCATCCTCACCTTCGAGGGCGAAGGCCGCGTCACCCGCTACGAGGGCAACTACGCGATGTACCGGCGGCTGAAGGAGCAGTCGGACGCGAAGGCCGCGCGCAAGGCCGGGAAGCTCTCCTACAAGGACCAGCGCGAGCTGGACGGCATGGAGGCCACCATCGAGGCCGCCGAGTCGCGCAAGGCCAGCCTGGAGGCCCAGCTCGCCGACCCCGCCGTGTACAGCAACGGCCCCAAGGTGGCGGAGGTGCAGAAGGAGCTGGACGCCACCGTCGCCGAGGTGGACCGGCTGTACACGCGCTGGCAGGAGCTGCAGGACCTGGCCGCCGCCAGCGCATAGGCCGACGCGCGTCTGTCCATCCCCCGCCATGTCTGGGAATGGGACTTCGCGGAAACCCAGGGAGAATCCGGACGGCTGGCACGTCAAGCCAGTGCGTTGTTTGGAACCCCAATACTTGCTGGACGCAAGGGAAGGTGTGGCGCCCTTGCGCGGGGCTGGCGCGTCGTGCGACTCGTGGGGGGCTTCGGGGCCGTCGCACTCACGTCATGATTCATTGGAGGCGTCGTCTTGCCGTCCCGGCCTGCACTTGCGCTTGTCTCTGCGTTGTCTTCATTGGCCCTGCTTCTCGGCCCCGCTGAAACGCGGGCCCAGGGCCGCTCGCTCCCCTCCTTCAACCTCCAGCGTCTGGAATTGGACCCGGCGGCGCTGGGCTCGCTGATGGTGGGCACGGGCCGCACGCTGCCCCAGGGCGCGCTGCGGATGTCCGTCCAGGGGCACTACGAGCAGCTCCCCTTCCACTTCCAGCGGCGCTGGGAGCCGGGCGGAGGCAGCGGCCTGGTGGAGGACCGCTTCACCATGGACCTGACGGCCGCCTACGGCGTGCTGCCGTGGCTCCAGGTCGCCGCGGAGGTGCCCTTCATCGTCAGCCAGGGCGGCTCGCGCTTCCGCGACTTCAACGCCCCGGAAGGCTCGGGGATGGGCACACCGTGGCTGGGCCTGCGCGCGGCGCTGCTGCGTCAGGACTTCGGCTTCCAGCTGGCGGCGGACGTGTCGGCCGCGCTCCCGGTGGGCAGCACGGCGCTGCTGGCCCGGGACGACTACGCGGTGCACCCCCGCCTGCAGGTCGGCTTCCTGGCGGAGACGTGGCAGGTGGGCGGGGAGGCTGGCGTGCTGGTGCGCAAGAAGCACGAGCTCGTCAGCGTGTCCGGCTTCTCCCAGGACGTCATCGGCAGCGAGCTGCGGCTGGGCGCCACGGTGACGTCGCGAGCCGGAGAGAGCACGCGCGGCGAGGTGAGCGTCGTGGCAGGGCTGCCGCTGCAAGGTGGCCGTCCGGGCGGCGAGCTGCTGCTGGCCATCCGCAAGCACGCGCTGTCCTGGATGGACCTCTACGTCATGGGCGGGCCCGGCGTGGGCGCTGGCATGGACACGCCCACCTTCCGCTTCATGGCGGGCGCCTCGTTCTCCACCTTCAAGGTGGACTGAAGCGCCCCGCCCCGCCGCGGCGTCCTACTTGGGCATCACTCCGAAGGCCTTCGCCATCGCGATGCCGATGCCCAGCAGGCTCTCTCCCGCGATGAAGCCGGAGGACACCGGCAGCACCATGTCGTCCGCCAGCTTCGGCTTCGTGCGACGCAGCAGCGCGGCGATGGCTGAACCCAGGAAGAAGGCGATGGAGCTGGAGCCCGGAATCACGATGGCCAGCCCGAAGCCCGCGGGGGACGGCACGTAGGCCTTCGCCTTCGCCGGAGCCCAGCGCTCCAGCAGCACCAGGAAGATGCCCAGCGTGGCGCCGCACAGCGCGCCCACGCGCGCCGAGCCCGGCAGCGCGGCCACGCCCGTGGCGAGCAGCTTCGACACGCCGGCCCACACCATGGAGGCGGGCGCGGGGAACTCCTCGGAGCCCAGCATGCTGGCATCCGGCACCAGAATCTTGAACACGGGCACCACCACCGCCGCGCCGGCCACCACGCCGAAGAGCTGCGCGACGAACTGCTGGCGCGGGTTGGCGCCCAGCAGCCACCCGGACTTGAGGTCCGTCAGCAGGTCCGCCGAGTGGAGCCCCACGCCGCCCGTCGCGTTGGCGCTCATGACGTTGGCGGGGATGTTGCCCGGCGCCAGGCCGCCGAAGATGAGCTGCGTGACGGGGCCCAGCGCCTTGGTGGGCGTGGTGTCCGTCTCGCCCGTCACCCGGCTGGCGATGACGCCCATGACGACGGCCAGCGGCATGGCCAGCACGCCCGCCCACCATGGAATCTGGAACAGGTAGGCCATGAGGAACACGGCCACCGGGCCCAGAATCGCGAAGCCCAGGGGGAACCATGAGGGCGGGCACTCAATACCGGCCAGCGGGTCCGCCTCCTCCGCCTTCGCGTTCTTCCCCTTGAACAGGCCGGACAGCGACTTGAAGGAGCGCGCCACGCTGCGCCACTGGAAGGCGAAGGAGAGCAGGCCCGAGGACACCAGCACCGCGGAGCCCGTCCACACCATCCAGCTGTTGATGGAGCGGTAGCTGACCTCGGCGATGGCGCCCTGGCTCACCATGGCCGGGGCCAGGAAGCCATAGGTGAGCACCGCGCCCAGCAGCATGGACCAGCCCGTGCGGAAGCTCACCAGCGCGCCCGCGCCCACCAGCAGCAGGCTGAACTCGAAGGACAGCGACCACGCCGACGCCTTCTGCCCCAGCATCGTGAAGGGCAGGCTCACCTTCTCCGGGATGTTGGCCAGCCACGTGAAGCGCGCGTCGCGCAGGGCCACGACGAACGCGCCAATGGCGCCGGAGATGCCGAGCAGCCGCGACTTGCGCCGGGCCACCTCGCCATGGCCATGCAGCGCGCGGATGGTCTCCGCGGTGGCCGTGCCGGTGGGGAACGGCAGCGCCTCGATGTTGATGAGCTGGCGCTTGATGGGGATGGCCGCGAAGACGCCCAGCGCGGAGATGACGGCGAACCAGACCATCAGCCAGCCCGAGGACGGCAGCGTCCCCGTCAGCATCAGCAGCGCGGGCACCGCGGCCATGTTGCCGCCGCCCGTCATGTAGCCCGCGGCCGACGCCACCGAGCCCATGGCGTTGTTCTCCAGGTCGGTGAACTCCGACTTCAGCACCCGAATCGAGCGCAGCGTGCCGAACACCGCGAAGGCCAGGATGCAGGCGGTGATGGTGACGCCCAGGCTCCAGCCCGTCTTGAGGATGACGTACAGGTTGGACAGGCACATCACCGCGCCAATCGCCATGCCGGCGATGACGGCGCGCACCGTGAGCTGGCGCGCCCCACCCTGGTAGACGTGCTCCAGCCAGTAACGCTCCGGGTCCTGGGCCGCGGAGGCGCCCGCGTCCCCCGGTGCGTCGGACGGTTGGATGCGGAGGTCGCTGGGGCTGGGCGTCTGCGAGGGGGACTGGCTCATGGGGGCCGCGACAATAATCCACGCCCCTTCCCCTCGCGAGCGCGACGTGTGACGGGCGGGCCAACCTCCTGGGCTGGCCGCGCCGCGTCAGGGCGGCACGTCAGCCGTGCTCATGCCCGCCCGGCCCGTGGACGTGGCCGTGGGTGAGCTCCTCCTGCGTGGCGGTCCGCACGCCCTTCACGGTGACGTCGAAGTGCAGCGTCTTGCCGGCCAGCGGGTGGTTGAGGTCCACCACGACGCCGTCCTCGCGCACCTCCTGGATGCGCAGCTGGATGTCGCCCTGGTCCGTCTGCGCCATCAACGTCTGGCCGGCCTGCGGCGAGAAGCCGGGCGGCAGCATGTCGCGCGGCACGGTGCGCACGCCCGCCGGGTCGTGCTCGCCGTAGCCCTGGCCGGGCGCCACCACCACCTGCTTGCTCTCCCCCAGGCTCATGCCCTCCAGGGCGCCTTCGAGCCCCGGGACAATCTGCCGGTGCCCGTGCAGGTAGGAGAGCGGCTGCTCGGGCGCGCTCTGGTCGATGACCTGACCGTCCCCCAGGTGCAGCCGGTATTCGAGCGAGACGACGGAATTCTTGGCGACCCTCATGCGGGGCTCCTTGCCGATGATTGCGATGGGACTGCGTTTGCCGTGGGAAGGTGCGGCGGGAAATGCCCGGCGTCAGGACGCGGAGGGGTCCACGGCTCCCTCTTCGGCCGGGCTGTCGGCCGGCTCCCCGCGCGCCACGTAGACGGCGGCGGCCAGGTCCCCGGTGACGTTGAGCGTGGTGCGGCACATGTCCAGGAAGCGGTCCACGCCCAGGATGAGGCCCAGGCCCTCCACCGGAATCTTGAACATGCCCAGAATCATCGCGATGACGGGGATGGAGCCCGCCGGCACCCCCGCGGTGCCGATGCCCGCCAGGATGCAGATGAACATGATGAGCGCCTGGTCGGGCAGGCTGAGCGGCACGCCGTAGACCTGCGCGAGGAAGAGCACCGTGACGCCTTCGAAGAGCGCGGTGCCGTTCTGGTTCATGGCCGAGCCGGCGGTGAGCACGAAGCGCGACACGTTGCGCGGCAGCTTGAGGTTCTCCTCCGCCACCTTGAGCGCGGTGGGCAGCGTGGCGCTGGAAGAGGACGTGGAGAAGGCCGTGACGATGGCCAGCCGGCTGCTTCGGAAGAACTCGATGGGGTTTCGCCCGCCCAGGAAGCGCACCGACAGCGAGTAGACGATGAACATGTGCAGGCCCAGCGCCAGCAGCACCGTGCCCATGTACGAGGCGAGCTGCACGAAGATGCCGAAGCCCAGCCGCGCCGTCATGGAGAACAGCAGCGCGGCCACGCCGAAGGGCGCCAGGCTCAGCACGCCGTCGATGAGCTTCATCATCACGTCGTAGAGGCCCTGGATGGTATCCCGCAGGCGCAGCACGGGCTCCGTCGGGGTGAGCGCCACGCCCAGGCCGAAGATGAGCGAGAAGACGATGAGGCCGATGAAGTCCCCGTCCGCCGCGGCCTTGATGGGGTTGGTGGGCACCATGGAGATGAGCACCGCGCCGAACGAGGACGCCCCTGGCGCGGCGGCCGCCTGGATGGTCATCCCGCCCTGGGCCAGCGCACGGGCCTCGTCACTGAGGCCCGCGCCGGGCTGAAGCGTGTTGACCAGCACCAGGCCGATGAGGACGGAGATGGAGGACAGGACGACGGTGTAGCCCAGCGTGCGAGCCCCCAGCCGCCCCACCTGCTTGAGGTCCAACTCCGCCACCGCCGCGACAATGGCGGAGAACAGCAGCGGCACCACGAGCATCAGCAACAGGCGGATGAAGATCTGCCCCACCGGCGAGGCGACGTTGTCCACGACGAAGGTCAGCCAGGGCGCGCCGCCCGCGACGACGTTGGCGACAAGTCCCGCCACCGCGCCGGAGGCAATACCGACGAGCATCTTCTGGTGCGCCTTCATCAAGTCTCCGAGCCCTCCTCGCCGGAGGAGAATGGTCCACGCCACCGGGCGGTAGGCGAAGATGGCATGCTGTCCTCCTCGTGGAAACCCTCGTTCGACTCACCGAGAACGCCGTGCCCCCCCTGCTCTTCCGCCGCCTGCTGCGGCGCTTGGGCGTCGTGGGCACGGAGCGCCTGCGCCAGACCTACCAGACGACCTTCTGGTACGACTTCGGCCCCGCGGCCAACGTGGTGGAGGACATCATCCTCACGCTGCGTCCGCGCATCGCCGGCAGCCGCCGCGTGGCCGGCGTGGAGTGGTGGCTGTCACGCATGTACCCGACGGACGTGCGCGTGGACTTCCACCAGGACCGCGACGAGAAGCTCGCGCTGCGCACCGGGGAGCTGGTGCACCCGCGCATCTCCTCGGTGCTGTTCCTCAACCGGGTGCGCGGCGGCGCGCTGGTGGTGACGCGCGAGCCGCCCGACGCGGCCAACCCGTCCCTGGCTCCCGCGAACCTGGACACCGCCGACCTGGTGACGCCCCGGCCCAACCGGCTGGTGACGTTCGACGGCACGCTCACGCACGGCGTGCTGGACGCGGACAACCAGATTCCCGACGGGAAGCTGCCCGGGACGTCCCGCCAGCGCCGCACGCTGGTGATGAACTGGTGGGGACACCGTCCCACCGACATCCCCACGTGGGCGGACACGCGCCTCTACCGGGCGCTGGCGCGCTGAGCCTCCTCGCGGGCCGTCTCGCGCAGGCGGTGGGTGACGCGCTCGGCCCACTCCGGCTCGATTTCCAGGCACGCGGGCCGCCGGCCCAGCCGCAGCGCCGCCGACGGCATGGAGCCGCTGCCCGCGAAGGGGTCCAGCACCGTGTCCCCCGGGCGGCTGTACGTGCGCAGCAGCGGCTCCAGGACGGAGAAGGGCTTGTGGTGCGGGTGGCCGCCCCAGCGCTTCGCCTCGCCTTCATCGTCGTAGCCGCCGACGACGGCCCAGACGGTGGGCAAGTCGCCTGGCGCCAGCGGCGGCGCGGGCGTGCGGGCAATCACGAGGGCGACTTCGTAGACGCGGAGCGTCTGCTCGTTGGCGTTCTTGTCGGTGGTGCGCTTGCCCCAGACGTACTCGCCGCGCAGGTGCGGGTAGCCCAGCCCGCGCGCGGCGGTGAGGAGCGGCTCCTTGCCCAGCAGGTTCGTCCAGATGATGAGGGGCGCGTCCGGCGTCAGGTGCGCGGTGGCGCGCGACAGCCAGGCCTCGGAGAAGGCGCGGTAGTCGCGCACCGTCTCGAAGCGGACGATGGGGTTCTGGTCGATCTTCTTGTGCGCGCGCGTGTCTCGCAGGTCGCCCCCCTTGCGCCGCCGGGTGAGCAGGCAGTACGGCGGGTCCGTGTGGAGCAACGCGGCGCGGGTGTCGCCCAGCGCGGCGCGGTAGCCCGCCGGCTCGCGGGAATCGGCGTTGATGCAGCGAAGGGACTCGGGCGGGGGGATGGAGGTCATCGGCCTGAGCGGCACCCTACACGGCGGGGCGCGGGGCTCAAGTGGCGCGCTCACGGGGCTTGGAGTCCCTCCAGCTTCAAGGTCCGCTTGCGGCCCTCGTCCCACAGCTCGAGCGTGTACCGGCCGTGGTCCGCGGCCTCCGGCTCGTCCACGATGATGATGACGGGCTGGCGGCCGTCGGGGCCCACCGAGCCCTCTTGCCAGGGTGGGAGTGTCTTCAGCCGCTTGCCATGGACGTCCGTGAGCGTCGCCCCCACCGCGCGCCAGCCATTCCACGTCCCTGCCCTCACTGGCGTGAGCCTCAGCGCGGCCCACCGGGGGGACAGGCGGACGAAGGCCACGCGCGCGGGGGCGACGTCCCCCGCCACCTTCCGGGGGACCCAGAACCGGGAGTGGACGATGCCCGTGTCCCCGAGCTCCGCGATCAGCGTCTCTCGGGCGTACTCAGCCCCCGTTCGCGACTGCTGGAGCTGTTGCACCTGGCGCTCCAAACGGACCATCCCCGCTCGGAGCTCCTCCACCTCCTGCCGGTAGGACGCCGCCGAGCGCGCGTGGCGGTAGAGCTCGATTTGACGCTCCGCGCGCGCGGCATCCACGACGAGCACCACGACGGCGCGATCGGGCACCGCGCCGTCATGGAAGCGGACCTCCAACCGCAGCCGCTCGCCCTCACGAAACGTGGACGAGGGGACCACCACCAGGTGGTCCTCGGTCACCCCGAAGCGCTGGAACCGCTCACGGCCCTCCAGGACCAACTGCTCGGGGCGGATGCGCGCATCGAAGAACAAGGTGGTGGACAGTCCAGGGCTGATGCGGACCTCCGGGGGCGTCACCAGCATCCCCGCCTGGACGTCAATGCGCCGGACCGCGGTGCCAGTGCCTGGCGTATCCAGTGCCGCGGCCTGCGCCGTGGCGGCCCACAACACTCCCGACACGAGCACGATGAATGCGGACGAACCATTCAAGAGCGAGCCACCTCCAGCAAGGGCGCGTCCACACCATGACAGCGGGAGGCCTACTCGGGCGTCCCCATTTGACCGAGAACCTCTGACGTCATCAGGTTGACGCCCGAACCCATCAACGGCTTCTCGGGCGTGCTATCCCATTCGTAGAGCATCCCGACTCGCCTCGGGAAGGGACTGTCAACGATGTTGGCGCAGACCGGCAGCCGCTGACCGTCGGGCGTCTCCACCTCGGTGATCCAACCGTAGACGTACTTCTTGCCCCGGAACAACGTGCCGTACATCCGGGTCCCCTTGGGGAACCGCCCCTCGTAGTGACTGACAATCTCGCTGATGGCGTGGAGGGTGATGGGGGAGCCGTCTGGCGGCACGGGGATGATGCCTTCGTTGGGGTCGATGTAGAGCCTCTCCCAGTTGCCCATCATCCTGCCCATCTTGAAGCCCCGCTTCCGCATGCCCTCCACCACCTCTGGCGGGCACTCGCGCTTGGGCGACGCCTCCCTCACCTGAGGCCCGCTGGCGCAGGCGGCGGTGAGGCAGGCCACGGCGGCGGCCTTGCCCAGGGCGCCTCCGGACGACTGGCGCTTCCTGGGCCGCGCCGCGGGGGCCGCTTCGCCCTCCGCGTCGGAGGATGCCACCTGCGCGGACACCTCGTCCCGCGCGCCCGTGTCGTGGACCGCGCCCGCGTCCTGAGAGGGCGGCACCACCTCCAGGAGGGGCATCTCGGGGGGATTCGAAGAACGACTCGTCACTGCGGGACTTCCTTTCTCAATGGGAAGAGACGGGGCAGGAGCCGGGTCTCCCGCGGTGGGCAGCGCGAGGCGGCTCACCCCGAACGCCACCAACCCCACGGCCACCAGCGCGGCCCCCACCAGCCCCGCGGCGGCGCTGCGGCTCGGGCGCGGTGCCCGCGGCGCGGGTGTCTCCACGGAGGGCGCCTCCACCGCGAGCGCCGCCGGTGGCTCGGACGCCGCGGCGGGTGCGCTCGCGCTCGCCACGGGGGCCTCCCGGGGCTCCGGATTGAGGGGCAGCACCGGCGCGCCACCGGACGACTCCCGGGGCCGGACGGGCCGCGAGGACGTGGCGGCGTCGGGCACCATGCGCACCCGCGGGGCCTCCGCGTCCGCGCCCTCGGGAGGACGGTCCAGCGACACCTTCCAGGCCGGCTGCCGCTTCTCCTTGGCCACATCCCAGAGGGCCTGGAGCAGGGCCTCCGTGTTGGCGTAGCGGTCCTCGGGGCGCTTGGCGAGCAGCCGCAGGGCGATGTCACCCAGGGCGCGCGGCACCTTCGGGTTGACGACGTGGGGCGCGCGCGGCGTCACCGTCTCGATGGCCGGCAGCAGGCGGTCATACGGGAGCTTCGGGTCGAACGCGTAGCCATCCGTGAGCGCCTCGTACAACAGCGCGCCCAGCGCGTAGAGGTCCCCTGGCACGCCCGCGTCGAAGCTGGCGCCCTGCTGCCACGAGCCTTCGCGCAGGAAGGCGACGCACTCGGGCGGCAGCAGATGGGGCGAGGCGGGCGCCACGCCCACCGTCAACGTCGTGGCCGCGGGCAGCCGCACCGTGCCCAGGTCGATGAGGAAGGGGCGCTCGTCCTCGCGGCGGATGAGGACGTTGTCGCCCTTCATGTCCCGGTGGTGCACGCCCCGGCGGTGCAGGTCCGCCATCACGCGGACCACTTCCGTGAAGACGGACAGCAGGTGCGCCGCCGTGGGCTTCACCCGCCAGCGCCACTCGTGGAACGTCTCGCCATCGATGTAGTCGGTGACGAAGTACAGGTAGCCGTCGGGAGGCTCGGGCCAGCGGTCCACGGCGTGCAACGCCGGGAGGTTCGGATGGGGCGCGCAGGACAGCAGCGCCGCGACCTCATGCGCCAGCCGGCCGTTGATGTCCTCTTCCTCCGCCGCGTGGAGTCCCGCCGGACGCAGCGCCATCTTCAGCGAGTAGTGGCGGCCCGCCCGCTCCACCTGGAAGACCCGGCCGAAGCCCCCCGAGCCCAGCGACGCGACGACGCGCCAGGGGCCGACCTCGCTGCCCGGGACGAGCTGATCCGGATGGAAGGGAGGCGACCTCACGGCCACAGTCGTTGCCCTCCGCCCGCC
>NZ_JAAIYB010000130.1 GCF_010894475.1 Myxococcus vastator | reverse complement strand
GGCCAGGGGGGCGGTGCCTCGCGTCTTTTCTTGCGTCGGCGGCGCGGCCGCGGCGGCGTGCCGCGAGCGCGTTCCGGGGCCGCCATGGGGCGAGCCGCGCATGGCCCGCGACGCGGAGGAGCGCCCGGCGGGCCCCAGCACGCCCGGCACGCCGCTGAGCGACGAGTTGGAGCGCGAGTCCAGGTCCGCGTCCTCCGCGAGCTGGTCCAGCTTCGCCGGGTCCGTCTCATGGGCGATGCGGTCCGCGTAGAGCTCCCGCAGGAAGGCGGACAGGTGCGCGCTGCTGGAGGGCAGCCGCAGGTTGAGCGTGTAGTCCTCCAGCGCCAGCCGGAAGGCGCCGCAGTCCGGGTAGCGCTGGTCCGGCGAGGGCGCCAGCGCCTTGAGCACCACCTCGTCCAGGCCCGGCGGCAGGCGCGGGTTGAGCTGCGACGGCCGCGGCACCTGGCAGTCCTTCACCAGCCGCAGCGTCATCATGTCCGACTCGCCCTTGAAGAGGCGCTTGCCGGTGAGCAGCTCCCACATGACGACGCCCAGCGCGAACAAGTCGCTGCGCGCGTCGATGGCGAGCCCGCTGGCCTGCTCCGGGGACATGTACGGGTACTTGCCCTTGAGGACGCCGGTGGCCGTGTTCTGGCTGCTGGTGGCCGCCTTCGCCACGCCGAAGTCGATGACCTTCACCCCGCCGTCGAAGCCGACCAGGATGTTCTGCGGCGACACGTCGCGGTGCACCAGCCGCAGCGGCTTGCCCTGGGCGTCACGCGCCTGGTGCGCGTAGTCCAGCCCGGCGGCCGCGTCCGCGATGATGCGGAGGATGAGCCCCACCGGCAGCGGCTTGCCCTGCGCGCGGGACGTCTTGTCCAGGCGGCGCACGTCGTCGCCCTGCACGTACTCCATCGCCAGGCAGTGGCGCCCCTCAATCTCTGTCAAGTCGAGGATGGTGATGAGGTTGGGGTGCGTCAGGCGCGCGACCAGCCCCGCCTCATCCAGGAACATGGCGAGGAACTCGTCGTCCTCCGCGAGGTGGGGAAGGATGAGCTTGAGGACGACAAGCCGCTCGAACCCCGTCCCATGTTCGCGGGCCAGGAACACCTGCCCCATTCCCCCAGAGGCAATCTTGCGCAGCAGCTCGTACTTACCGAATGGCACAGCCATGTGTGCTCGACAGGATATCGCTCTTTCTTACCTCGTGGGAATTGCTCAGTCGCGAATTACCCCACAAGGTTGGAGGCAAGCAGGCAGGCGGGCGTGCGGCGCCTGCCCGGCTTCCAGGGGGCTCAGGCCTTCATCTTGTAGCCAGAGCGCAGCACGGCGTAGGTGAGCGCGGTGGCCACCACGGCGACGGCGAAGAGGATGCTCCCGCCGCCCAGGGGCGAATAGATGCTGCGGCCGAGCATCCCGTAGCGCAGCCCCTCCACCATGTAGACCATGGGGTTGAAGAGGCTGACGGTGTTCCAGGGCGCGGGCAGCTCGCGCACGGAATAGAAGACGCCGCCCAGGAAGGTGAGGGGCAGCATGACGAAGGTGGGGAAGAAGTTGATCTGCTCGAACTTCTCCGCCCACACCGCCGCGAGCAGGCCCAGCACGCTGAAGACGTAGGACGACAGGACGAGGAAGTACACGGCCACGCCCGCGTGCTCCAGGCTGAAGCCGGTGAAGAAGGTGGCCACGGCCCAGGTGAGCAGGCCCACCACGAGCCCGCGCACCATGGCGCCGCCGATGAAGCCCGCCATCAGCTCACCGGGGCCCAGCGGGGCCACCAGCAGGTCCACCACGGTGCCCTGAATCTTGGTGATGAACAGCGACGAGGAGCTGTTGAGGAAGGCGTTGTTGGCGATGCCGAGGAACACGAGCCCCGGCACGATGAAGTGCAGGTACGGCAGGCCCTCCACCGTCTGGACGCGGCTCGACATGGAGACGCCGAAGACGATGAAATACAGCGTGGTGCTGATGAGGGGCGACAGGACGGTTTGCCCCGGCACTCGCATGAAGCGCCGGACCTCCTTCGCCAGAAGGGTCTTCATCCCAAGGACGTTCATGATGAGGGCTCAGGCGGCCTGCTGGGGGCGGCCACGGAGGATTTCGATGAGCACGTCCTCCATGCGAGAGCGGCGCGTCTCCACGTCGGAGATGAGCTGCCCTTCGGCGTAGAGGGCGCGGAGCAGCTCGCCGGACGGGGCGCAGCCGTCGCGCTCCACGTAGGTGAGGGTGCGGCCGTCCTCGCTGAGGCGGGCGGCGAAGCGCTTGCCGGCCTCGGACAGGCCCGGCTGCGGCTGCTCGAAGGTGATGATGACGCGGCGCTCGCCGAAGCGGCGCAGCAGGGTGGCCTTCTCCTCCACCATCAAGAGGCGGCCCTCGTTGATGATGCCCACGCGGTCGGCCAGCTCCTCGGCCTCTTCCAGGTAGTGCGTGGTGAGGACGATGGTGGTGCCCTCCGAGGCGAGCTTGCGTACATAGGTCCACAAGTCCCGGCGCAGCTCCACGTCCACGCCGGCGGTGGGCTCGTCGAGGAAGACGAGGCGGGGCTTGTGCACCAGCGCCTTGGCGATGAGCAGCCGACGCTTCATGCCGCCGGACAGCGCGCGGGTGTACGCGTCCTTCTTCGCGTGCAGGTTGAGGGCGGTGAGCACCTCGTCGATGCGCGCCTCATCCGCGGGGCGGCCGTAGAAGCCCAGCTGGATGCGCAGGGACTCGGCCACGGTGAAGAACGGGTCGAAGTTGATTTCCTGCGGCACCAGCCCGATGTCGTAGCGCGGGCCCACCGGGTCCTGGTCCAGGTCCTTGCCGAAGACGCGGATGCTGCCGGAGGACTTCTTCACCAGGCCGCAGACGCTGCCAATCATCGTCGTCTTGCCCGCGCCGTTGGGGCCCAGCAAGGCGAAGATTTCCCCGGGACGGATGGTGAGGTCCACGGTGTGAAGTGCCGTGAACTCTCCGTAACGCTTGGAGAGTCCCTGGAGTTCGAGAGCGGGGGCGGACATGGCGCGCTTCCTGTAACACCTCCGCTCGCGCGGCGCTCGGCTTGTGTGCCTGGGACGGGCGGATGCGAGGACAGGGTGGGCCGACGGGCCGCCGGGCCGGGAGGTTCGGGGGACCCAGGTCTGGAGCGTGCCACGTGCCTTCGGACGCGACGCTCCTGCCTCGTCGTGACAGGCAACAGGCGGGTGGTCAGTCCGGTGCGCGTGATTACCAGTCGAGCGCTTCGGGGACCTGCGCGAACAGGACGAGTAGCTGGGGAACGGACGCGTGCTGACGCTTCATTTCGACCCAGACCGACGGGTGTTGTCGGACCTGCAGGTGCTTCTTGAGTTGGTCGAGGTGGGACTGCGGCATCCCGGCCGACTTGTCACGGAGGTAGCACTTCAGGTGGGCCAGGTAGTCCAGGTAGGCGGCGCGCCGTGCTTGTGGAAGCCAGTCCCGGGTGTTCAGTTGGAGCTCGCGAATCGTGTACTCAGCGCGCGCGTGCTCCACGGTCCCCGCCTTCGCGCGCGGGCAGGAAGAAGAAGGTATCGAGCAGGTCCAGGTGGAGGTAGTCCGTCGGATCCTCGACCCGGGGATCGATGAACACGACATCGCCCATTGCCGGGGGGACGACAGGGGCGTTCCTCGCCCGGTTCACCTGGGTCAGCACTCCGGTTTCGTGGGCGAAGACCGCGAAGTGATCGTTCTTGCGCAGGTTGCAGGTGCTGCACGCGTAGAGGTAGTTCATCCATGCGAAGACGCACTCTGGATAGAGCGACTTGGGACGGAAGTGCTCCACCTGGTCAGCGACGGAGTCTTCGCAGTAGGCGCACCTGCGGGCTCCCGAGCACATCTTCGTCAACGTCACCTTGACGTCATCGAAGATGGGGTTCCCCTTCTTGTTGAGGGAGGAGAAGCGCTGCTTCGCATGCTTGACGCGTTCCGGATACGAGGGATGCGCGTCGACTGACTGCTGGTAGCCCACGAGGCCGGCATGGGTTTCAACGGCAAGTGGGATGTCTGGCAGGCGAATCACTTCGACGCATCCTCCAGGTTCGCGGTGGGGAGGGCGCTGGCGGCGGTGGGGACACGCGCGCGGAGTGTCTCCCGGCGCGTGCGTTCCTCTTCCGTCAGTCCCTCGGCCAGCTCCTTCTGGTTGAGAATCGCGAGCTGCTCGAGCTGTTCGATGGCCTCGGGGGAGCGAGTAGAGACGTCGCCGAAGACGCCTGTGCTGTAGGCGTCCAGGACATTCCCGTAGAGGAGCCTGTCCCTGGCGAGCCCCGTGACCATGCCTGCCTCTTCGTCGCTCCCAGGTCGAGGCAGGCGGAAGATGCTGCCCACGGTCGCGGCCTGACAGATGAGGGGGCTGTGGGTCGTGACGATGAACTGGATGTTCGGGAAGTGTTCGCGGAACCAGCGCCCCACTCGGCGCTGCCAGGTGGGATGGAGATGGACATCGATCTCGTCGATGAGGACGACGCCAGGTGCCAGCACGGTCGTCGCGTCGTTCGGCGCGAAGAGGTGTTCGGCACCATAGGCCTTCGCGAGCTGGCGGATGAGTTCGAACGTCATGCTCAGGATGGAGCGATAGCCATCGCTGAGGTTCTCGACGGGGACCTCGCATCCGTTGCCGTCGACGAAGCGGACGCCCTTCGAGGAGATGGTGTCCAGACGCGCTTCATGGGGGAGGAAATCGGGCTGGTTGATGAATTCCTTGAGCGCCGCGAGCAGCGCGCCTTCGTCTCCGCCCTCCAGACGCTTGAACTCAAGCAGCTTGAGCCACTCCAGGCACTCCGTGAGCGCGACCGATTCTCCAAAGACGGACAGGTGCCGGGCCAGCTTGGGATTGGAGAAGAAGAGCTTCTCCTGGTCTTTGTCTCCACCCGTGAAGCGGCGGAACGGGCCATAGGAGGCGCAGAACCAGCCCTGGCCCTCTCCCCAGACGGTTCGGTGCGGATCGCGGCCGATGCCTCCGGCCGAGAGCTGGACATGCTCGGCGTTGGTGCCATGCCGCAGCAGCATCAATTCAGCCTGCAAGTCGACGGTCTTCGGCGACTTTCCGCTCTCCGCGTAGTCGTCCCACTCCTTATCCCTGCGCAGGGTGAGGCGAATCGCGCCGGACTCCGAGCCCCATCGAAGCCATTCGTTCCAGTCTTGACGGAGGGCAATGGCTTCGGACGGCCCCACCATGGCGAGCGCGATGGCCCTCAGGACCGAGCTCTTGCCCGCGCCGTTATCCCCGATGATGACGTGCCATCCCGCCAGCGTTGGCGCTGGCTCCGGTTCCCAGCTCAGCCCGGCGAGCGAGCGGACGTTTTCGATGGTCACTTGCTTCAGGTACATGGTGCAGGAGCACGCCTGAAACCTGGGGCGGGGTCAACCAGGTCGTCGCGCAGCCGGCTTTCATCGGAGCGCTGTGGATACAAGGGCTGGGGCTCTGGTTCGCGCGGCCTGCGAGGACGCATCATCGGGACATCTTGGCTTCATTCGGCGCCTGGCTCTCGGTGGAGCGTCCGCTGACGGCTGGTGGCACCGTTCGCTTTCCCACGCCTGCTAGGCGGGCCAAGAGGGGACGGCTTGTCCCGGGCTGCTCCCAGCCGCCAGGGCCGGTCGTTCGAGCCCCACGAGGTTGGGGGACGCTCTCACCTTGAGTGCGCTGTTGCACCCTGGTATCCGCAGAGCCCCTCACTCCGCCTCAAAGCAGGAAGGCCCAGATGGCCCAGAATTTCATCTTCACGATGCAGGACCTGCGCAAGGTCAAGAACAGCAAGGAGATCCTCAAGGGCATCTACCTCTCGTTCTTCCCCGGCGCGAAGATTGGCGTCATCGGTCCCAACGGCTCCGGCAAGTCGACGCTGCTGCGCATCATGGCGGGCGTGGACACGGAGTTCTTCGGCGTCGCCAAGCCGGACCCCAGCGCCAAGGTCGGCTACCTGGCGCAGGAGCCGCAGCTCGACACCTCGCTCGACGTGAAGGGCAACGTGGAGCTGGGCCTGAAGGAGATTCGCGGCACGCTGGACCGCTTCAACGAGGTCAGCGCGAAGTTCGCCGAGCCCATGAGCGACGCGGAGATGGAGAAGCTGTTGGCCGAGCAGGGCCGGCTGCAGGACGCCATCGACGCGGTGAACGGCTGGGAGCTGGACCGCACGATTGAAATGGCCATGGACGCGCTGCGCCTGCCTCCGGGTGACGCGGACGTGACGAAGCTGTCCGGTGGTGAGAAGCGCCGCGTGGCGCTGTGCCGCATCCTGCTGGAGAAGCCGGACCTGCTCCTGCTGGACGAGCCCACCAACCACCTGGACGCGGAGAGCGTCGCGTGGCTGGAGCAGGCGCTCAAGGAGTACAAGGGCACCATCGTCTGCATCACCCACGACCGGTACTTCCTGGACAACGCGGCCGAGTGGATTCTGGAGCTGGACCGCGGCGAGGGCGTGCCCTGGAAGGGCAACTACTCCAGCTGGCTGGAGCAGAAGCAGAAGCGCCTGGAGCTGGAGGAGAAGTCGGAGAGCCACCGCCAGAAGACTCTCAAGCGCGAGCTGGAGTGGGTGCGCGCCTCCCCCAAGGCCCGTCAGGCCAAGAGCAAGGCGCGCATCGCGGCCTACGAGGAGCTGCTCAACCAGTCGCAGGACAAGCGCGACGCGACGGGCGAGGTCATCATTCCGCCTGGGCCGCCGCTGGGCGGGCTCGTCATCGAAGCCAAGGGCCTGCGCAAGGCCTACGGCGACCGGCTGCTCATCGACGACCTGAGCTTCAAGCTGCCGCCGGGCGGCATCGTGGGCGTCATCGGTCCCAACGGCGCGGGCAAGACGACGCTGTTCCGGATGATGACGGGCGTGGAGTCACCGGACGCGGGCGAGCTGCGCATCGGCGAGACGGTGAAGCTGGCCTACGTGGACCAGAGCCGCGACGCGCTGGACGGCGACAACACGGTATTCCAGGAGGTGAGCGGCGGGCTGGACCACCTGGACCTGGGCAAGGCGGGGCAGGTGCCCAGCCGCGCGTACCTGGCGGGCTTCGCCTTCAAGGGCCAGGACCAGCAGAAGCGGGTGAAGGACCTGTCCGGCGGTGAGCGCAACCGCGCGCACCTGGCGAAGATGCTCAAGAGCGGCGGCAACCTGCTGCTGCTCGACGAGCCCACCAACGACCTGGACGTGGAGACGCTGCGCAGCCTGGAGGACGCGCTGCTGAGCTTCGCGGGCTGCGCGGTGGTCATCAGCCACGACCGCTGGTTCCTGGACCGCATCGCCACGCACATCCTCGCGTTCGAGGGCGACAGCAAGGCGTTCTTCTTCGAAGGCAACTTCGAGGACTACGAGGCGGACAAGAAGAAGCGCCTGGGCCCCGAGGCCCTGGAGCCGCACCGCATCCGCTACCGCCCGATTACGAAGAGCTGAGCCGCTGCATGCCCGGAGCCACCGTACCGTGAGGTGCGGTGGCTCCACGGTGCTTCAGCAGATGTCCAGGCAGTCCACCGTGTAGAACGGCGTCACGTCCTCGGTGTTGTAGCAATCCGGGTTCGCGCAGGAGCAGTGCAGCGTCATCACGTACTCCGTGAGCGCCTCGTCGTTGTAATACGTGTACGTACAGGCCAGGTTGAACGACTCGGCCTCGGCGGTGGGCGTGTAGCCCAGACCGCCGACGACAACCCCCGCGGGAACCGCCAGCACCGCGACCGCCATGAGCAGCTTCTTCATGTCTCTCTCTCCTGTGTCAGGGCCGGTACTCCCAGTGCCAGGGCTCGGACGGGACGGTGCGCACGAAGCCGTAGTTCTTCGCGTTGTTGGCCAGCCACCGGTACGTCGAGGTGCCCGTGCCGCCCGTGTTGATGTCCACCGCGATGCCGCCCTGGTGGTTGGAGTAGCCCGGAGGCGCGGCCAGGTTGCCCGTGCCGTTCTTGTACGCGCGGTACAGCGCTTCCTGCTCCGCCATGCTGCGGAAGCCGCTGTTCACCTTCAGGGTGATGCCCTGCGCCCGCGCCGCCGCGTGCATGCGGTTGAACGCCGCCGCCGCGTCCGAGCGCATCTCCTTGCCGTTGGGGACGGGCGAGAGCGAAATCTGCCGCGGCTGCCCGTTCACATAGCCCGTGACGACCCGGCCGCCGCCGCCGCCCGGGTTGGTGACGGGCCCCTGCACGTTGATGCCCAGCTTGTCCCACGTCTTGGGCCCGACGATGCCGTCCGCCACCAGACCACGGGACTGCTGGAAGGCCTTCACCGCCGACAGCGTCTGGGGGCCGAACACGCCGTCCGCCGTGCCCGACTTGAAGCCCAGCACGTTGAGCCGCTGCTGGAGCGCACGCACCGGCTCACCCCGCGCGCCGTTGCGCAGCGTGGGACCCGAGCCGCCCGCGCCGCCCGCCGCGTTGAGCGCGCTCCACGTCTTGGGACCGACGATGCCGTCGACCTGCAGCCCACGCGCCCGCTGGAAGGACTGCACCGCCGCCTGCGTCTTCGGACCGAACACGCCGTCCGACGCCCCCGGGTTGAAGCCCGCGGCCCGGAGCTTGTTCTGGAGCTGCGTCACGGCCGCGCCGCGCGCGCCACTGCGCAGCGTGGGCGAGGCGGAACGGGACGCGCTGCTGGACGCAGCAGCGGAGGTGCGGGCAATGGCTACCATGGGGGGACTCTTCCCTGAGAAGAAGAATGGAGTTGGACCCATTTTCCCAACCGCTCAAAGAAAGTTGCCTGGGATTCCGTCAAATCCGCGTGTCAATCCATGCGAGCGCTCATGATTGAGCTGCATTTCATGGCGCGACGGAAAAGTTGCGCCAAGGTGACAGTGGGCAGACGGGAGTCGTGGCATTCATTGTTGTTGAAATTCTCCGCCTTCGTCGTCTGGTTTGTCATTGACCGACATGGGTGTGGCGGGGTCGCAGATAAGGCGCGCAGGTCGCACCCCTGGCGTGAAGCGGCACGGGCAAGCCCCAGGTCCACCGCCCGGCGGCCAATCAGGCTTGACGGGAAAACGCCCGGGAAGGCCGTTTCATAGAGAAAATCTCAGGTTCCTGAAGGAACAACCTTGGGAAGTGTCCCGCCGGCAGGCTGTTCTAGTCCGGTCGGGACAATAAGTGGCCGAGGAAGCTTGCATTCGTCCCGCGCTGCTGAATGTTGTCCCCAAGGTTTTTTCTAGGGAGAGAGAGCGTCATGAAGGGAAGCTTCGCCAAGCGCATCACACTGTTCGTACTGACCAACCTCGCGGTGGTCGCGATGCTGGCGATCGTCGGGCAGCTCATCGGGGTGGAGAACCTGCTCGCCCGCCGCGGGGTGGGGCTGAACCTGCCGGGCTTGCTCATCATGGCGGCGGTGATGGGCTTCGGCGGCGCCATCTTCTCGCTGCTCATCTCCAAGTGGATGGCGAAGTGGAGCACGGGGGCGAAGGTCATCACGGCGCCGCGCTCGGAGGACGAGCGCTGGCTGCTGGAGACGGTGCGCCGGCTGGCCCGCGACGCGGGCATCGGCATGCCCGAGGTGGCCGTCTACGACAGCCCGGACATGAACGCCTTCGCCACGGGCGCCAGGCGCAACAGCGCCCTGGTCGCGGTGTCCACCGGCCTGCTCCATGGCATGAAGCGGGACGAGGTGGAGGCCGTGCTCGGCCACGAGGTGGCCCACGTGGCCAACGGTGACATGGTGACGCTCACGCTGCTGCAGGGCGTGCTCAACACCTTCGTCATCTTCCTCAGCCGCGTGGTGGGCTTCTTCGTGGACCGCTTCCTCAGCCGCTCCGAGGATGGCGAGGAGAGCAGCGGCTCGGGTCCGGCCTACTTCATCACCAGCATCGTGCTCCAAATCGTGTTCGGTATCGGCGCCAGCATGATTGTCGCCTGGTACAGCCGCCGGCGTGAGTTCCGCGCGGATGACGGCGGCGCGCAGTTGGTGGACCCGGGCGCCATGGCGCGGGCGCTGAACCGTCTGCGCATGCAGCAGGGCGAGCCGGCCATGCTGCCGTCCAACATGCAGGCGTTCGGCATCCGGGGCGGCGGGATGATGGCGCTCTTCTCCAGCCACCCGCCGCTGGAGCTGCGCATCCAGCGCCTGATGGACGGCAGCTGGAAGCGCTGACGCGAGCGCGGCGGTGACACCGGCGCATGTCACGAATGAGTGACATGCGCCGGGCTGTTCTGTGACACGGCGAAGCGGCCCGTGACGGTGAGGCAACAACCCGGGCCCGTGCGTTGCGGCAGTGCATGCCGTCCTGTAACGGGAGCGCAAACTCGAGCCCGGGCGCGCTTTCGCGCCTTGCTGGCAGTTCCGCGCCGTCATGACCCCCACTGCTTCGTTCCGCGCTGCTCTCCAGGTCCTGTTGTCCGGCTCCGCGCTGCTCCTGGCGCCCCTTGCCCACGCGCGGCAGGAGGAGGCCGCGGCCCCGTCCGCCACCGAGCCGTCTTCCGCTCCCGAGCCCACGCCGACGGCGGTCCCCGAGGCCGCGCTGCCCGAGCCGGAGGCGAAGCCCGAGGCTGAGAAGAAGGAGCAGGCCTGGTATGACCGCATCCGCATCCGGGGCTACACGCAGATCCGCTACAACCGGCTGCCCAGCTTCCGGGTGAATGACGCCCTGGTGAACGACCAGGGTGACCGCTTCCTCGGCAAGAACACCGGCTTTGGCATCCGGCGCGCGCGCCTGGTGCTGTTCGGTGACGTCCACGACCGCGTGTCCATCTACCTCCAGCCGGACTTCGCGTCGGTCATCGGGGACCAGTACAACGTCAGCATCGTGCGGGACTGGTACGCGGACATCTTCCTGGACGCGAAGAAGGAGTTCCGGCTGCGCGTGGGCCAGTCCAAGGTGCCGTTCGGCTTCGAGAACCTCCAGTCCAGCCAGAACCGCCTCGCGCTGGACCGCAATGACGCCATCAACAGCGCCGTCAAAGACGAGCGCGACCTGGGCGTCTTCTTCTACTGGGCGCCCGCCGAAATCCGGAAGCGCTTCAAGTTCCTCGTCGACAACAACCTGAAGGGCTCGGGCGACTACGGCGTGGTCGGCTTCGGCGTCTACAATGGCCAGACGGCCAACCGCGCCGAGCGCAATGACACGCCGCATGGAGTCCTTCGCGTCACCTGGCCCTTCCTGTTCGGCTCGCAGTACGTGGAAGCGGGCGTGGGTGGCTACTATGGCCGCTTCGACCTCAATGCCTCGCCGCGTGACGGCGTGCCCTACGCGCTCGCCCGGGGCTCCGACATGGTGGACGCACGCGGCATCGTCAGCCTGGTCATCTACCCACAGCCGCTGGGCTTCCAGGCCGAGTTCAACCTGGGCCGCGGTCCCTCGGTGGGCGAGGGGCCCGTCGATGGCCTGCTCATCGACAGCCGCCAGCTCCGGGGCGGCTATGCGCAGCTCATGTACAAGCTGGACGGCGTGCTGGGCGTGTCCCTCATCCCCTACGTCCGGGGCACCCTCTATGACGGCGGCAAGAAGTTCGAGACGAACGCGCCGCTCTACGACGTGCGGGAGCTGGAGCTGGGCGCCGAGTGGCAAATCAACAAGGCCCTGGAGCTGACGGGCACCTACCTCATCTCGGACCGCACCTCGTCCCGCTACCCGTACCTCCAGCAGCAGGGACACGTGACGCGCGTCCAGCTCCAGTTCAATTACTGAGCAACTCAAGCTGCCGCCGCGGGGTGTCAGTCATCACCCCTCGGCTGGTGCGTTGCGTCAGGGTTTGTTCATGAATACTGGATTTGGACGCTGAGGCTGTTGTTTCGCGGCTTGAGCAACTTTCGGACATTGATCCGGAAAATCATGGAGGCGTCTGACTTACTTCGCCCCCCATGGAGCCGTCGATGACTGGCAGCAACTCCTACCGAATCCGTCAGGGAGATACGCTCAGCGCCATTGCCCGGCGCAACAACACCAGCGTGGATGCGCTGGCGCGAGCCAACAACATCCAGAGCCCGGACCGCATCCAGGCGGGCAGGACGCTCGTCATCCCGGGCGCCAACGACGGCTTCGAGGCCAACGCGCCGCGTCCGATGCCGCGCCCGGCCAACCGCCCGGCGGAGACGTCACAGAACGGTGACAGCTTTGAGCCTGGCTCCACGCAGGATACCGTGGCGCAGGGCGTCACGCCGGCGGGCACGGCTGGGGTGTCTGGCACCCAGAATGGCTATCGCAACATCGACCTGACGGCCTTCCGCCAGGGCGGGACAAACTCCGAGTCCGCCATTGTCGTTGGCACCTCGGAAGGCAACCGCACGCCGAACGGTGGCTTCACGGCGAGCTTCGGGGGCCACACCGACCCGGGCAATGCCAGGCACAACCGCGGCTCGTTCTCTTATCAGGGGAGCGGCGCGAACTCGCCGTCGCACGCGGACGAAATCTGGAACCGCGAGCTGGGCCGCGTCACGCCGCAGTACCAGCGCGCCGCCGAGCGCGCGGGCCTGGACCCGAACAACGCGCTGCTGGCCTCCACCTTCTACGACTTGCACACGCAGTCGCCCCGCGCGGCGCAGAACTTCCTCAACCGCGAGCTGCCCAGGCTGGCGCAGGACCCGCGTGGCGTGACGCCCGAGGCGCTGGTCGACGCGCGCGTGAATGCGTTCCGCAGGGACGACGGGCAGCTCAGCGCCTCCGGCTTCAACCACGACGAGCAGCGCCTGCGCGCCGACCAGACCCGGCGCGAGACGGCGCTGGTCCGGGCCCTGGACGCGCGCGGCTACCGCGATGGTGGCGGCGCCGTGACGAACCCGCCCATCCCGCAGCCGCGCCCGGAGAACCTCCAGGCGTCCGGCACCGCCGAGCTGCCCGCCGAGGCGCCCATCCCGCGCCCGCGCCCGGAGAACCTCACGGCCGGCACCGCCGAGCTGCCCGCCGAGGCGCCCATCCCGCGCCCGCGCCCGCGCCCGGAGAACCTCACGGCCGGCACCACCGAGGGCGCGACGCCCACCGACCTGAACGACACGGCCGAAATCGCGCCCGCGGCGGACCGCCCGGCGGTGCAGACGGCCACGCCGTGGGTCAGCCAGTACAACGCGGCGAGGGTGGAGCGCGCCGGCGACAAGGCCTGCTTCCGCGCCGCGGTGGTGATGGCCGCGGGCGCTGGGGCCACCGTCACGGGGCCGAACAACCGCATCCAGGTCGCCACGGGTGATGACCCCAACGGCGGCGTCACGGTGGACGCCGCGGCGGCGCGCCGGGGCCGTGAGTACATCGACGGCCAGCTCGACGCGGGCAGGCCTGTCGTCGTGGGCGTGGACCACCGCTCCGGCCGGAACTCGGACAACGTGGACGGCATCACCGACCACTTCGTGGTGATTACGGGCCGCGGCACGGACGAGCAGGGCCGCACGTACTACACATTCCACGACCCGGCGACGAACCACGAGCAGCGCGGCGCGGACACCAACCCCAACAACCGCTTCTACGTGGACCAGGACACCGGCAACCTCTACCGGGAGGGCCCCACCACGGGCAACGTCGTCCAGCGGCACTTCGAAGTGTCGATGGTCCGGCCGAACGCCTAGTCGTTTCGCGGGGTGACGGGCAGGGAGCTGGGAAGCCCTGATTCCAGGCGTCTCCGGGGCGGGAAGGAGTGACTTCCCGCCTCCGGGCGTTCAGTCAGGAACTGGGCGCGGGCGCGCGGCGCGTTATGGTCGCCTGTGCCCCGAGGAGCCATGAACTTCGTCTTCATCTCCCCCCACTTCCCTCCGCATTACTTCCACTTCATCTCCGCGCTGCGGGAGCGGGGCGTCACGGTCCTGGGCATCGGTGACGCGTCCTACGAGTCGCTCCGTCCCGAGCTGAAGGAGTCCCTGCACGAGTACTTCTTCATCCCCAGCCTGATGGATGAGGAGGCGCTCACCCGCGCGGCGGGCTACCTCACGTGGCGGCACGGCCGCATCCACCGCATCGACTCGCTCAACGAGTCCTGGCTGGAGGTGGAGGCGCGCCTGCGTGGGGACTTCAACGTGCCGGGCCTGCAGCCCGCGGACATCCACCGGCTGCGCTCCAAGTCCGGCATGGCGGAGGTGTTCCACGAAGCGGGCGTGCCGCACCCGGACCTCATCCGCGTCCGGGACGCCGCGCAGGTGAAGGCGTTCGCCGCGCGCGTGGGCTACCCGCTGGTGCTCAAGCCGGACGTGGGCGTGGGCGCCGCCAACACCTTCAAGGTGGCCAGCGACGCGGAGGTGGACGCGGCCCTGTCCCATCCGCTGCCCACCACCTACGTGGCGCAGCCCTTCGTGCGCGGCACCATCGTCACCTACGACGGCATCGTGGACCGGCACGGCGTCATCGTCTTCAGCCTCAGTCACGAGTACAGCGACGGCGGCATGGAGACGGTGGTGGAGCAGCGCGACATCTCCTTCTGGAGCCACAAGGAGATTCCCCCCGCGCTGGACGTGCTGGGCCGGCAGGTGGTGGCCGCCTTCGGCCTGCGCGAGCGCTGGTTCCACCTGGAGTTCTTCCGGCTGCCGGATGGCCGCTTCGTGGTGCTGGAGGCCAACCTGCGGCCGCCCGGCGGCTTCATGGTGGACATGATGAACTACACGTGTGACATCGACGTGTACCGGCTCTGGGCGCGGGTGGTGACGGGCGACCCGGTGGCGGACTTTCGCTTCACGCCGCGCTACCACGTCTGTCACAGCGCGCGCCGCAAGTCCCGCCGCTACCGGCACCCGCACGCGGACGTGGAGGCGAAGCTGGGCAGCTCGCTCATCCTCCACCGCGAGCTGCCGAGCATCTACCACAGCCTCCTGGGCGAGGAGATGTACCTCACCCGCCACACGGACATGGACGCCCTGCGGGACACGGTGCGCTTCATCCAGGACAAGGCCTGACGAGCGCGCTCAGCGCTCCGTCCAGGTGAGCTGGTAGGTGGTGCTGTCCGCGTCCTCGCGCAGGCGCGTCACGCGGGGGGACTCGGCGCCGCCCACGCGCAGCAGGGCTTCAAAGAGCGCCTCCGCGTAGCCGGGCGCGTTCAGCCGCGAGTTCATCCGCATGGCGTAGGTGGTGGGGCCCTGCTCCGTGAGCTCCACCTCCGTGTAGTTGTCGGTGGCGCGCAGCGTCTGCGGCAGGCGCTGCACCAGGCGGCGGGGGCCCAACAGCCGCATGACGCCATACACCGCGCGGCCCACGACGGTGCGCCCGTAGCCCTGCACGTGGCGCTCGGCGAGCTGGCGGAAGGCGTCCTCCCGGCGCAGGCCCGGAAAGGTCTCCTCGACGATGACGTCCAGGCACTTCTCCCACAGGAGCACCGGGTAGCCCGGCAGCAGCGGCCGGTCCAGGTCGATGCCGGCCTGCCGCAGCCGGTGCTTGAGGCGGGGCGACACGCCGCCGCGCAGCCCGTGCTCGAGCAGGCCCTCCACCACCTGGACGTAGACGAGCCGCTGCTCCAGGGGAACCGCCCCGCGGTGCTTCATGTGCGGCGCCTCACCCCAGCAGCCAGCGCATGGCGGAGGGCAGCCGCCGCTGCCAGTCCCGCTCGTGGTGCCCGCCGTGTGGATCCAACACCAGCGCCAGCTCGTGGTCCGCGTAGCCCAGGTGCTTGAGGTGCTCGTAGAAGGCGCGCGTGGATTCGCCGTAGTAGACGGGCACGCCGCTGGCGTCCGTGTACTCGTGGGCGCCCGCGTCCAGGTAGATGCGCGTCCAGCGGCGGCTGTGCGCCGTCCATGCGCCGAAGAGCTGGTTGGCGCCCCACGTCACGGTGGGGGACAGGGCGCCAATCCGGCCGAACACCTCCGGATGGCGGCACCCGAGGTAGAGCGAAATCAGGCCCCCCAGCGACGAGCCCATGGCGCCCGTCCACCGCGGCTCCGGCCGGGTGCGGTAGGTGCGGTCCACCAGCGGCTTGAGGTGCTCCACCAGGAAGCGGGAGTAGGCCTCGCCGCGCGCGTGAATCGGGCTGCGCGGTTCATTCCACGGCGAATAGTCGTGCACGCGCCCCTCGCCCGAATCCACGGCGACGATGAGCCACGGCTCCAGGCTTCCCTCGCCCACGCCGTGCTCCAACGCGACGTTGGCGCACCAGGTCTCGAAGAGGGCGGATTCGGGGTGGGCGAACACGTTCTGCCCGTCGTGCATGTACAGCACGGGGAACCGATGGCCCGGCATCGCATCGTATGCGTGGGGGGTATAGACGCGCACGGTGCGCGCGAAGCCCTCCTGGGGGGAGGGGAAGTCTCGGACGATGTGGACGTGGCCCATGGGAACCGGGTGCCAGCATACCTGGAGGCGGTGACAGGGCGGAAAGCGCTGGCCTCGGGGATGCACAGACGGCGGGCGGACCGCGGGGTGCTCCCATTCCGCGATTAAAGCAGTTTAATCTGGAGTTCCGCATGGAGCTGGAACACCCGCATCTGGCAGTCCTCCTGCTCACCACCGAGAGCGACTTGCGCGAGGCGCGCGAGGCCTTGGATGGCAGCGAGGAGTCACGCCTTCGTTACGTCTCCGCCCAGAGCCGCGCGGAGGCCGCGTACTTCCTGGCGTCGGACCTGCTGGAAGTCGACCCGCGCATGGGCCGGGCCTGACGCGCGCGTCCCGCCTTTGGACGGCGCGTCCGCGTGCCGGACGGCCCGCATGCAGGGGGCTGCTGTAGGGAATCGTGGTCCCGGATATGCACAAGGCGCGGCGCGTGCGTCGGGTGCTCTGGGTGGGATGGTGTTTGGGGTGGTGGCTGGCGGCGGGCGCGCTGCCCGCGCATGCCGCGCCGTATGAAGTGGAGCCCGAGTCCGTGGGTGCGCAGGACCTGCTCGCGCTCGTGGAAGAGGGCGCCATCTCCGCCGAGACGTTCTCCGCGCTGCTGACCCTGCGGCGGACGGGCGTGGACCTGGGGCTGGCGTCGCGTGCCTCGCTCTACGGCTTGCCGGGGCTGACGTACTCGGACGTGGATGCGCTGCTGCGCTCTCGGGGAGGAGGCAGCGCCGCGGGTGGCGCCTTGACGGAGGCTGCGTCGCGGCGGCTCTCGCCCTTCCTGGACGTGCGGACGCCGGGGCGGCTGTCGGGTGACGCGCGGTTGATGATGGCCTTCGCCGCGTCGGATGGACTGGCGCCACCGCTGGCGTTGCAGGTCCGCGCGGGAGGGCTGGCGGGGCTTCGGGTGGGGCTGCTGACGTCGCTGGCCCGGCGGACGCTGGAGCCTCCGCGGTGGGAGGCGCGGCGGCATGCCTTCGTGGTGGAGGCGCCCGGGACTTCCGTCATGTTGCCCAAGCTGTACGTGCAGTGGACGGGCGCGCGCGCGTCGCTGCTGGCCGGGACGTACCGGCTGGGCTTCGGACAGCGGCTCACGCTGGACACCACGGCGCTGCCGTCGCCTGACGGCTTCCTTCCTGACGACAACGTGCGTCCTCCGGCGGGCTTGGAGCGCGCGTGTCTGGTGGGCGGGGCGGGTTGCGAGCCAGAGGAGCGCCTGTCGGACGTCACCCCGGACTTCCGCTGGGACGAGGGCTTCCGGGGCATCGCGGGCACGGTGCGAGGCCCGCTGGGGACGGGGGCCGCGCTGTCGCTCACCGGCTTCGGCTCGTATCAGTCCCGCGCGCTGGCGCGGCATGCGGTGTTGGACCGCTCGCTGTGTTCGTCGTCTGGCCGTGGCGGCGTGTGCAAGGCGCCTGACGTCTGGGTGCGGGTGGCGGAGGGCCGGTGGGAGAAGCTCACGGCGCGGACGCTGACGGGGATGTTCCAGGAGCTGGCGGGCGGTGGCAACGCGACGCTGGCGCTGTCGTCGCGGAGCCATGTCGGGCTCACCGGTTGGGTGGCTCGGCCCGTGTGGGGGCAGGAAGGGGCGAAGCTCGACTTCCAGCCCACCGCCCGCTACCCGGCGGGCGGTGCCTTTGGCGCCTTCGGGCTCGACGCCGCGTGGGGGCGTGGCGCGCTGGACGTCTTCTTCGAAGGCACGCGCAGCTTCGATGCCGCGCCGGGGGGTGGCGGGGATTTTGGTGCGGTTCAGCGCACCGTGCTGTCAGGGGCGTCGCGCGAGTTGGAGCTGTCGCTGCGCTACTACGGGCGCGGTTTCGCCAACCCCTACAGCGGCGCGCCGTCAGGCCCGGATGCGCTGGAAGGCCTGCGCGTCCGCAACGAGTTGGGCGCCCGGCTGCGCTACCTCCACCGTGACGAAGGCGCGTGGCGGCTGCGGGGGCAGGTGGACGCCTGGACGCTGCCCGCGGATGGGGCGGCGGCTGGGAGCGCGGGCACGCTGCACGCGCGCGCCTCGGTGCGCGGGGACCTTCAGGTGCGGCCCTGGCTGCGGCCCTCGCTGCAGGTGGAGCTGCGCGACAATGGCGTGGGCGGAATGGGGGCGTGCGCGGATGGCTCGCGCTCCGAGCAGGAGGTGGCGGACCTGTGCGCCAGCGCGCGGTACGGCGTCACCGCCCGGGTGCGCTCCGACGTCGCGAAGGGGCTGACGATTTCGCTCCAGTACGGACATGCGCGCGTGCAGGCCCCGGAGACGAAGGGACTTCGTTACGACGCGCAGGCCGTGCTGGATGTCCGTGCCCAGCCGCTCGCGTCGCTGAAGTTGCATGGGCGGTTGGTGTGGAAGGACCAGGACGTCTCAGAGCGCAGCCGGCTCCAGCAGGAGCTGCGGACCGCGCTGGACGTCGCGTGGAGGGTGTCGAGCGCCGTGTCCGCCCGGGGCCGGTACGCGTGGGTGCTCGACTTGAAGGACGCGCGCGTGGCGCGTGTGCCACCCGACCCGCCGCGCCACCTCTTCCACCTGGAATGGGAGACGCGCTTTTGACGAAGTTGAATATGAGGGAGCAGGGCATGAAGGGCTGGGGCAGGTAC
>NZ_JAAIYB010000012.1 GCF_010894475.1 Myxococcus vastator | reverse complement strand
GTGTGTCCCCGGCCCGCCCCTTGCCGCCGGTGCGCCACAGGCGCGTCTTCTTCGTGCCCAGCAACAGACACGCGCCCTCGTCCGTCTTCGTGTCCGCCAGCGTCCAGTCGTTGGTGTAGAGGCCGTTGTTGCCGTCCTTCATGATGCGGGCGACGTCGTCGATGGACGACGCGTACTGCGCGGCCTTGCGGATGCGGTTGCTCTGGGGCGTGCCGTTCATGTCGAACGGCGACTGGCCCACCGTCGTCTCGCCAATGACGATGCCGGCGGCGTTGACGTACCAGTCCGCGCCGCTGTGGATGCCCCCGGGGAAGGTCTGCATCACGAAGCGGTGGCCCCTGGTGGGCTTCACGTCCAGCACCACGTCCCAGTGGACGCCCGTGTAGCCGCCCCACATGAAGATCTGCCCCATGATGGCGCGGCCATCCGGGGTGGCGGATTGGGTGGCCACGAAGGAGGAGCAGTGGTCCCCCTTCCCCGCCCGCGCCGCGTCCTCCTCCGCCTTGAGGAAGGTGCGGCCGGTGAGCGGCGTGCCCGTGGCCCGGTTCGCCTCGGCGAGCTGCCCCGCGTCCACGGCGGAGTTGAGCGTGACGATGTCCAGCAGGTCCAGCTCGCGGTCCTTGAACTTCGCGCCCGCCTGGTTGGCGCCGTCCGCGATGCCCTTCATCTCCTCCAGGAACTCCGTGTCGTACTTGCGCAGGAAGAGCGCGTCCGCGAGCAGCCGCCGGTGGTTCCACCCCTTGGAGGCGTCCGTCTTGTCCTTCTCGATGCCGAGCTTCTCCATGTAGCGGACGATTTCCCCTGGCACCAGCCGGCCGAACTGGTGGCCCCGCTCGTAGGGCTCGCCCTCGATGTGGACGTAGATCCACCCGCCCTCGTCATAGCGGAAGCCCTTGCCGGCCCAGCGCACCGACTCCAGCGGGATGTAGGCGGTGATGTCGTCCACCTTCTCCATGCGGACGTCGTCGAACCAGGCGGTGCCCGTGGCCTTGCCGTTGCGGCCCAGGTGGAGCTGCACCCGGTCCGAAGCCTGGGTGGCGAAGAAGAGCACCGACGCGCGGCCTCCCGCCTCCGTCGCGGGCGCGGGCGAGCAGTTGGTGAAGGGGAAGCTCTTCATCGACAGGCAGGCGCCGTGCGCCGTGGGGTAGCGCGCCTGCGGGTCCGCCTGGACGCCTCGAGTGCGGACCCAGGCGCTGAGCCGGTAGAGCTGGCCCACCTGGAGCTTCATCGCCTCGGACTCCACCGTCGTCTCGGCGCCGCCCACCGGATTTTCGATGGCCAGCCCGCGAGCGCCCTCCACCTTCGCCGCGGCGCTTCCGGACGCCTTCCCCCGGCCTCGAGCCTTCCAGAACGCGGGGAGCGCGCCGGCGCCTCCCGCAATCTCGAAGTTCCCGTTGGGCACGGCGACGGGCGTGGAGGCGGGCGCGGCGGCCCATGAGGGTGCCGCGTGGAGCGTGCTCGCGGACAGCAGCAGCGCGCCGAGCAGCTTGGACGTCATGCGAAGAGCGGACATGAGGCTCCCAGCCCGGAAGGGACGCCGGGCATCGGGTGGAGGTGGCCGGGGCGCATGACACCCCCGCCCTCCCCGAGCGTCAATCGCGATGCGCCACGCCACGGCGATGACGCACGGCGGCTACCGGGCTGTCCGCCCGTCCGTCCTTCAACGAAGGACCCAGGCGCTCGTGCGGAGGAGCAGCCTGGCCGCGCGCCTCACGGCATCCACGCGGCGCGCCGCCGTCGCTGGCGGGGTGACGGGCGCATCCCAGTCGAAGGCGCGGAGCCGGTTCAGGAAGCCCTGCTGGACGCAGCCCTCCAGGCTGAAGACGTGGAGGTCATGCGTCCAGCGCACAGCCAGACGCAGGTCGCGCGAGAACTCCGTCCAATCCAGGGGCTTCGCGGCGAAGGCGCCGGGCAGCTCCACCCCGCCGCCCGTGACGCCCACCGCCAGGGACTGACTTCCGGGCCCGTAGCTCCAGAGCACGGAGGGGCCGTAGGGCCGCAGGAAGCTGGTGTAGAGCATGAGGACCTCGCGGTCCGCCGGCAGGTCGAGCACCCCCACCAGCCGCTGCACCAGCGTGGAGCGGGACTCCCGCTCGTCCACGATGATGGGGAACTGGTAGGCATCCACCCGGTGGCCGTCCGCGCGGATGCGCTCCATCAGCCGCGCGTACCCTGCCCGCGCATCCCGGACGCGGCGCCCCTGCACGAGCCTGGGCAGGATTTCGCCCAACTGCCGCCACCCGCCCTCCATCCACCGCCGCAGCTCGCGGATGTCCGGCTCGATGTCCAGCCCCACGCCCTCCCACGTCAAGCCGTGCTCGGCTGTCCAGGCCTGGAAGGCCTCGTAGCGCGCCGTGGCCTGCGCCACGTTGCCTGCATGGAACCAGTAGCCCTCGTCGGTGGGCAGCAGCAGCCACGCCGTGACGGGAATGCCCACCCGGTTCAGCCGCTGGACCACCTGGGCCCGCTCCGGCCCCAGGTCGAGCAAGCCCAGGCTCACCCCGGCCTCCAGCGCCGCCAGGTCCTCCACGACGCCAGGCGTGGCGAACAGCTCGCGCAGCGGCGCCGCCTCCAACTCGCAAAAGAAGGTCAGCATGTGAGGTTTCATGTCGGCCTCGCGCCTCCCTAAGCACCGCTGGGGGACAGTGCGCCATACCACCCTGGAGGCGCCGCGGGGCGCTCCACGAGGGCCGGCTGTTCGATCACGTCCATCCGCGCGTCCCGGACCTCGATACCCGCAAGCGATTCCATCGCGCGGTGCTGGACGCTCGGGCGCTCCGGGCGTCAGAAGGTGGACGGGATGTCCCGCGCGCTGACGCGGTGATGACCTGCGATGATTACGAGCAGCTCATGGCGTCCCGAGATGGCACCGATACCCTGCTCCTCATCGAGAGCGTCAAGCCCCGGCTGCGAGGCGTCTCCCACGCCGCGGCCTTCGTGGCGGCGCTGTGCGGGTGCATCCAGCTGGCGCTGCTGCCGGCGCGAGGCCCCCAGTATGTGGCCGACCTCGTGTTCGGCGGCAGCCTGGTGCTGATGTTCGGCGTGAGCGCTACCTACCACCGCTTCACCTGGGGCATGGACGCGTACCGGCGCATCCAGCGCTTCGACCACGCGGCCATCTACATCCTCATCGCGGGCTCATTCACCCCCATGGCCACGCTGGACACCACGGGTGACACCAGCCGGTATCTGCTCTGGTTGATGTGGATCGCCGCGCTGACGGGCGCGGGCCTCACGCTCCTGGGGGTGCACACCTCGCGGGGGATGCGCTCCGCGCTCTACGTCGCGCTGGGTGCCGTGGCCGCGCCGGTGATGCTGCGACTCCCGGAGGTGATTGGCTCCGGGCGCGTCGCGTGGCTCGTGCTGGGCGGCGTGCTCTACGCCGTGGGCGCGGTCATCTACGCGCGCCGCTGGCCCGACCCGCTTCCCACTGTCTTCGGCTACCACGAAATCTTCCACCTGCTCGTCGTGGCCGCGGCGGGCGTGCACTACGCCGTCATCGTGGACATCGTGGGCGGCGCCTGACGCCAGCGCTATCGCCGATGACACCTGTCGGAGGGCCATTCCCGCTCGCGCTCGCAGCGGACGAAACAGGCGTAGCAGTCTCCCGCCCAACGTCTCCTCCCTGCCTCCTTGCACCGGGCATGGGTGTCCACGCAGCGCCGCTTCCATCCAGCATTCGCGCCGTCGTCCCGGCTCGCCTCGCGCTCCTTCGTCACGGCCCGGATTTCCGACAGGTAGACGACGGCTTCCGAGGCGGAGAGGCCGCACAGCTCGGGTTGCGTTGGATGACGCTGGAGGCAACATGAGATGGTGTCGAGACACGCCGTGGCGGGGGCTGGCGCGGGCGTGGAGGTTGCGCGACGGCGGACAGTGCTCGTGGCGCCGCTGGAGCAGCCCAGCGCCAGGCTCGCGAGCGCGATGAGGAGGGACGCGGAGAGGTTCGGCATGGAAGAGGCCTAGAACACGAGACCCCTTCCACCGGCCATCACCCTGGATGGGTATTCCCAGGGCGTCCGCGCCGCTTCAGCGTCCGCCGTTTCAGTACGACCAGGGGAAGCGCTTGAAGTCGCGCTTGCGCTTCTGGACGAAGGCGTCGCGGCCTTCCTGCGCCTCGTCGGTGCCGTAGGCCAGGCGCGTGGCCTCGCCCGCGAAGAGCTGCTGGCCCACCAGTCCGTCGTCGGGAAGGTTGAACGCGTACTTCAGCATCTTGATGGCCGTGGGGCTCTTCGTGTTGATCTCCGCGGCCCAGTCCAACGCGAACTCTTCCAGCTGCGCGTGAGGCACCACGGCGTTGACCATGCCCATCTGGAAGGCCTCCTCCGCCGAGTAGTCGGCCCCCACGAAGAAGATCTCCCGCGCCCGCTTCTGGCCAATCTGCCGCGCCAGCAGCGCCGAACCGTAGCCCCCGTCGAAGGACGCCACGTCCGCGTCCGTCTGCTTGAACACCGCGTGCTCCTTGCTGGCGATGGTCATGTCACAGACGACGTGGAGGCTGTGCCCACCGCCCACGGCCCAGCCCGGCACCACGGCGATGACGGCCTTGGGCAGGAAACGAATCTGCCGCTGGACCTCCAGGATGTGGAGTCGACCCAGGCGCGCGGGGTCGGACTCGCCCTCCTCGCCTTCATACTTGTAGCCGTCCTTGCCGCGGATGCGCTGGTCACCCCCGGAGCAGAAGGCCCAGCCGCCATCCTTGGGCGACGGCCCGTTGCCGGTAATCAGCACGCACCCCACGTCCGTCATGAAGCGCGTGGCCTCCAGCGCCCGGGACAGCTCGTCCACGGTGCGAGGCCGGAAAGCGTTGCGGACCTCCGGGCGGTTGAACGCGATGCGGACCGTGCCCTGGTCCACCGCGCGGTGGAAGGTGATGTCCTTGAACTTGAAGCCCTCGACGGCCTTCCAGCGCGCCGGATTGAAGATGTCCGAGACCATGGTGTTCTCACTCGGGGGGAGAGAAGTGGATGCGCGCGGACCCTAGGCGCAGCGGCAGCGCCCGTCCAGGGATGCGCGCGCAGCCCGCACGGGGGCCAATTGTCCAAACCTCGCGGGAGCGCTCAGACCCCAGCCGGAGCGCTCCGTTGGGCGCCCTACAGCGACACGCGGCGGCGCCAGCGCCCTGCTTGTGCGCGGCGGGATGACGGGTGTTCCCTGCCGCCAGGCGAGTCCTGAGCGAGGGAGAACCATGCACCTGGACCCGAGGTTCCTGCTGCACCGGCGCGCCGTGCTGACCGCGATGGTCGGAGGCGCGGCCGTCTCCGTCCTGGGCTGCCGGAGAAATCCGTCACCCACGCCCCCGCCGGAGGGCGTCTACATCCCCGACGTGAAGCCGGGTGAGGACGTCTTCGGCTACGTCCAGCGGCTCCGGGGCGGCTTCGACGAAACGCTCTACAAGCAAGTGCTCGGCGCGGCCAACACCTTCAAGGAGGGCGACGCGCTGGTGGGCGTCGCCGCCGCGGATGAGCACTCGCGTTCGAATGCGCGCAGGCTCCTGGGGCACACGCGGCTGGCCGACGTGCGGCGACACCCGCTGCACCAGGACGCGTTGCACGCGCTGAGCCTGGAGGCCGAGGATCCGCTGGCGACAGCGCAGACGGCGGACTGGACGCTGGGACGGCTGCGGCGCTTCCTGCTGGAGTCCGAGGAGGCCGCCATCCAGGCCATCAGCCCCGGCCTGGGCAGCGACGCCATTGGCTGCGTCGTCAAGTTGATGAGCGACGCGGAGCTCATCGCGCTGGGAAGAAAGGTGTTCAACCCGCTGCCGGGCAGCCAGGTGGGCGCGCGCGGCTACATGGGAGCACGCATCCAGCCCAACTCGCCCACCGACAACGTGGACGACATCCGCTGGCAGGTGTTCGACGGCTTCTCGTACGCGGTGGGTGACGTGGTGCTCGGGTGCAACCCGGTGTCCTCCTCGCCGGAGTCCGTGGCCGCCATCGAATCCGCGCTGCTCGAGGTGCTGGTGACCTTCGGGCTGACGGACGTGCTGCCCCACTGCGTGCTGTCCCATGTCGACGTGCAGGCGGAGGTGGAGCGGCGGCAGCCCGGCACCACGGGCGTCTGGTTCCAGAGCATCGCTGGCAGCGACAGCGCCAACGCGACCTTCGACATCTCCGTGGAGAAGATGCTCGCCTATGCGGACGAGCGCACCGGCCCCTACGGGCTCTACTTCGAGACGGGCCAGGGCGCGGACTTCACCAACGGCCACGGCCATGGTTACGACATGGTCCTCCACGAGTCGCGCAAGTACGGCTTCGCGAGGGCCCTGTCCCAACGGGTGTCCCAAGCGAGACAAGGCGCTGCGCCGTGGGTGCACCTCAACGACGTGGCGGGCTTCATCGGGCCGGAGGTGTTCCGCACCCGCGAGCAGCTGGTGCGCTGCTGCCTGGAAGACATCGCCATGGGGAAGCTGCACGGGCTCACCATTGGCCTGGACATCTGCTCCACGCTGCACATGGACGTGTCACTGGACGACCTGGACTGGTGCATCGAGCGCATCATGCCGGCGAACCCGGCGTACCTCATGGCGCTGCCCACGAAGAACGACCCGATGCTGGGCTACCTCACCACCGGGTTCCAGGACCACGTCCGCATCCGCGAGCAGTTCGGCTACAAGGTGGATGACCGGATGTGGGCCTTCTTCCAACGCCTGGGCGTCATCGACGCGCAGGGGAAGCCCACCTCGCACTTCGGAGATCCGATCTGGGTCTACCTCCAGTACCTGCGCGCGAAGGGTGACACCCGGCCGGAGGCGGAGATCCGGGCGGACGCGGAGCAGCAGCTGTCCGCGATTCGCGCGCGCGGCGTGCCCTTGGCGCGTGGATACGGTGAGCATCCGTGGGACCTGGAACCCACGCTGGACGCGGAGCTGCGCCGTGTCTACGCGGACTCGAAGAAGAGCCTGTGGACGGAGCTGACACCCACGTTCATCACCACCGTTCCGGAGGGCGTGCGGCTGGTGTCGAAGTCGCAGGACCGGACGGAGTACATCCTTCATCCGGAGACAGGCGAGCAGCTCGACGCCGCGTCCCTGGAGACCGTGCGCGCGCTGAGGACACGGCACGCGGGACGGTATGACGTGCAGTTGATGGTGTCCGACGGACTCAACGCGCTGGCCATCATGGACGAGGGCCAGCTCGCGCCCTATCTGGAGGCGCTGCGCGCGGCGCTGATTGCCGCGGGGTACCAGCCCGCGCCGGAGCACCTGGTGCTCACGTCCGGGCGTGTGCGCGCGGGGTACCGCGTGGGCGAGGCGCTGTACGCGGGCCTGGAGGACACGGCCCGGAACCGGGCCCTCATCCACGTCATTGGCGAGCGGCCCGGTACCGGCCACCACACCTTCTCCGCGTACATCACCGCGCCTCCCGGGGCCGTCTGGTCCCAGGCTGGCAAGGTGGACCACAACATTACCCGCGTGGTGTCCGGGGTCGCGCTCACGGCGTATGCGCCCGCGCTGGCCGCGCCGGAGACAGTGCGGCTGCTCCAACAACTGGCGCCCCGGGGCGGGTGACGTCCAGGGGCGCAACGACGTGGCAACGAGCGCGCGTGTCAGGCCTTTGTGTCCCGGCCTATCACCGCGCTTCTTCCCACTCCCGCTCTGCCCGCGCCGCTCGGCCTTCTGTCCCGGCGTGTCGCTCAACGGTGGCCGGTTCGAGTTCGAGCACCGGCATGAAGGCGCTCAACATCACGCCCGCCGATTTTCATGGTGCGTGGAACGACGTCGTCAGGCCGCAACCCATCACGTAATTGAACCTCGAGCCCCTACAACCAGTGGACGATGATTGACCATGCGGTCTCATGGAGCGCGGGGGGCGAGCTCGAACAAAAAGAGGTCGAAGCGGGAGGAAGTGCCCGCGTCCGAGGTAGGCGCTCCTCCCTTCTGCCTGGCCGGGCATGCCGCCCAGCGCCCATTGGGCGACACCCGCGGGTGTGCCGCGCAGTGCACCTCGCCGTGGGGACCTGGAACGACGAACCTCCAGGCCTGCCCTTCGACCTTCAGGGACCTGAGTTCATCGGGTTTCGAGAAGTAGTACCGGTTTCTTCCCGCGAGGAGGGAGCCCGGTCCGGAGGAGAGGTCGAGGCCCTGCAGCTCGCTGTGCTGGCGCGGGTCCTGGGCGGACACCACCACCAACTGGTCGCCTTTGCCTCGCGCCACCACGACCGGCTCGTACCAGTTTCCATGGTCGGTCTCCGACCTTTGGGTCACGACCTTGGTCTTGTAGTACCCAATCGCCCCCTGGTACTCGAACCTGACACCCGAGCCCTCGCCATAGGGGGACTGGTAGGGCTCCTCTTTCTCCCAGCGTCCGGTTCGCGCATCAATGCAGCGCATGCGCGGCGGCGCTGACGCCTCCTGCCGCACGCAGAGCTGGGCGCGGCGCCAGAAGAGGATGGGGTTGTCGTCCTCGTGCAGCAGTCCGGGCAGGCTCATGATGGTGCCCACCCTCCGGACTCCCGTGGGCATGAGCGGAGGCTTCGAGCGCAGGGCCTCCAGGCGGAGGTTCAGTGCCGAAGTCCAACTGCTCAGCTCGGGAAGGGCTGGCCCCGGTGGCAGGCTTTGAAGAGCGGAGCGGGCCCGGTCGAGATTGCCCGATGCGAGCAATCGCTCGACGTTCAGCAGCTGTGCCCGGCTGAGCGCCTCCCTCAGCCCCGACACCTGCCAGTCGCCCTCGCGAAAGGGGCCGCCTTCGGTATCCAACCCCATCCCGGAGGCCAACGCAGCGAAGACCTCCTCGAGCGACTGCACGGCCGGTCCACCGAACTCGCGACTCCCTGGGCGCAGGAGCCGCGAGAAGCGCGGGTCGAGCTTGAGCTCCGAAGCCCCGACTCGCAGCGACACCTGGACGGCCGGAGTCACGATGTCGATCCGGCCCTGCTCACAGCGCACCCGCCAGCGCTCGCTCTCGTCGATGCGCGCCCCCCCGCCGAATTCAGGCGCTCCTACCTGCCCGAAGCGCAACACGGCCTGGTCATTGCGTCGGAGGGCGAAGAGTTCCGAGCCGTGGCTCAGCGCTGCGCCGCTGTTCGACCCGGATAAGCGCCAGAGTTCCCCTCCCGGGGCGAACGCACAAGCCTCCATCCAGGTCTCATCGTCACCATCCACTGTCCATTGGAGTTCCAGGAAGACATCCTCCTGCCCCATGGGCTCGGCGGGCCCACCGTCCTCCCCGTTCGAGCCCCACGCGGGCGCGGAGACACACACGAGGCACACCAGCCACGTTCGAAAGGACATGCGGTGCGACGAACGTCGAAAGGTCATCGTGCCCGTGGACGTTAGCAAGGCTCGCGCCAGGAGTCAGGCTCGCGAGGATGATGACCACCGCTCACGTCAACCGGGGAGATGTCCGCGTCTCGCAGCTTGTACTCCGCCGTGAAGCCTCGTCGCCTGGCCTCCTCCACCACCTCGCTCGCCCTGACTCGAGTCTCTTCTGAGCTGCCCCCCTGATAAGGTGGCGCTCACACACGCCACCATGAATCCCGCCGAGAAAACCGCCCTCCTCCTCGAGCGCCTCCGGGAAGCCCATCCGGATGCGCGCTACGAGCTCAACTGGTCCACCCCCTTCGAGCTGCTCGTCGCCACCATCCTGGCCGCGCAGTGCACCGACGAGCGCGTCAACCGCGTCACCGCCACTGTCTTTCCCAAGTACCCAGGTCCACGGGCCTTCGCCGACGCGGACACCGCCGCGCTGGAGGAGGACCTCAAGCCCACCGGCTTCTTCAAGCAGAAGACGAAGTCCGTGCAGGCCATGAGCCGCGCGCTGCTCGACACGTTCGGCGGTGAAGTTCCCCGCACCATCGATGAGCTGGTGACGCTCCCGGGCGTGGCGCGGAAGACGGCCAACGTCGTCCTCAACACCGCCTTCAACCTCCCGTCCGGCATCATCGTCGACACCCACGTGGCGCGCGTCAGCCAGCGCCTGGGCCTGACGAAGAAAGACAAACCCGAGGCGATTGAAGAAGACCTGATGAAGCTTGTGCCCCAGGAACAGTGGACCTTCTTCGGCCCCGCCACCGTCCTTCATGGGCGTTACACCTGCACCGCAAAGAAACCGAAATGCGATGCCTGCATCGTGAAGAATGTGTGTCCGCGTATCGGCGTGTAACCCAATCCTTAAAGACGAGGGAATTCGCAATCGAGGTGGCGGTATGACGTTGTCAAGCCATCATGCCCACCGCCCCTTCCTCCGCGGCCTCCGCACCACTCGCCGAAGCCCGCCCAGTCGAGGCGGGTGAGCGCCTGGAGTTGCTCGACGCGCTGCGTGGCTTCGCGCTCTTCGGCATCCTCATCTCCAACGTGCAGATGTGGTTCAGCGGCAGGGTGTTCCTGCCCCGGGAACAAGCCGAGGCGTCCATCGCCAATGCCTCGCTCCTGGACACCGTCACCCGGTATGCCTTCGAGGTGCTGGTCTCCGGGAAGTTCATCACCCTGTTCGCCTTCCTCTTCGGCCTGGGCTTCGCGGTGCAGCTCGGCCGGGCCGAAGCGCGCGGCGGCGGCTTCGTCCCGCTCTATGCGAGGCGGCTGGCCGTCTTGCTGGTGTTGGGTGTCCTGCACCTGTTCCTGCTCTGGTACGGAGACATCCTCTCGTCGTATGCGCTGATGGGCTTCGCCCTGCTGCTCCTGCGGCGGCGCTCGGACCGGACGCTGCTCATCATCGCGGCGGTGCTCGTCTTGCTGTGGCCGGTGCTCACGAACCTCCTCTTCCGGCTGCCGCAGCTCCTGGCGGAGTCACCCGAGGCCGGCGCCGCGGCCATGGCCGCCGCCCGCGAGAAGTCCACCGCCCTTCACACGCGGATGCTGACAGCCATCACCGGGGGGAGCTGGTGGGAGGTGACGAAGACCAGCGCCGGGTTCTACCGCGATGGGTTCTTCATGATGATGCTGGCCGGACTCCTGACCTGCCTGGGCCGCTTCGCGCTCGGGCTCTGGGCGGGGCGGCGCGGCATCTTCCAGGACGTCCCCGCGCACCTGGGGTTCTTTCGTCGCCTGCTCGGCTGGGGGCTGGTGGCCGCGGTGGTGGGCTCCGCGCCCGGCCTGGTGGTGACGGTGCTCATGCAGAACAAGGTGCTCACGCCTGAGACGATGCCCATGTGGCTGCCCCTGGTGCTGGCGCCGCTGCGCAACCTGGCACAGGTGGGGCTCGCGGGCGTGTACGTGGCGGGCATCACCCTGCTCTTCCAGCGCGCCACCTGGCAGCGGGCGCTGGGACTGCTCGCGCCCGCGGGGCGCATGGCGCTGACGAACTACCTGTCGCAGACGGTCATCAGCCTGCTCATCTTCTACGGCTATGGCCTGGGACAGGCGGGCAAGCGGGGCCCCTTCGCGTGCGTCGTCATCTGCGTGGGCGTCTTCGGCGTCCAAGCTCTTTGGAGCCACCTGTGGCTGTCACGCTTCCGCTTCGGCCCGGTGGAGTGGGCGTGGCGCTCTTTGACGTACGGAAAGGCCCAGCCCATGCGGCGCGCCGCATCCGACGCACCCGCGCCCCTGGCGGCGTGAGCCAGGAGGAGCGTCCGCCAGTCGCCGGCCACGGCATGTGGGCACTTCTCCCGCCGGGCGAAGTGCGCCATGTACGGCCCATGTCGAACCTGGACCTGTTCCCCCCGGCCCCGCCGCCCTCTGAGCCCGGTCCGCTGGATCGGCTGCTCAAGGTGTCCCGCATCTACGTGGAGACGGGCGTCGAGGAGCACCTGCGGGGCCGGGAAATCCTCGCGCGCTTCCCGGACGCGGAGCGCATCCCCGTGGCCTCGCACCAGGGCATCCCCGGGCTGTTCGGCAACGCGGGCAACGCGGAGGCGTGGAACCGCATCAAGGGCAGCACCCTGGTGCTGGGGGTGAAGAAGACGATGTCCTTCACGCCCAACGGGCGCAGCTGCGACTTCATCCCGCCCTCCGCCGCCAATGGCTGCGTCATGAGCTGCGCCTACTGCTACGTCCCCCGGCACAAGGGCTACGCCAACCCCGTCACCGTCTTCGTCAACATCGACCGGATTGTCGCCGCCATCCGCCGGCACGCGGGGAAGCTGGGCCCCAAGACGGAGCCCAACAGCGTGGACCCGCGCTTCTGGGCCTATGACATCGGCTGCAACAGCGACTGCGCCGCGGACGCCGCCCTCAGCGACAACGTGAGGGATTTGGTGCGGCTGTTCACCACGCTGCCCAACGCCATGGGCACCTTCGCCACCAAGCTGGTGAATCACGAGCTGCTCCGCTACGCCCCCAAGGGCAAGACACGCCTCCGCTTCAGCCTGATGCCCGCGGCCAAGGCGAAGCTGCTCGACGTGCGCACCAGCCCCATCGCCGAACGGATTGCCGCCATCGACGCGTTCGTCGCCGCCGGCTACGAGGTCCACCTCAACTTCTCCCCCGTCGTCGTCTACGAGGGCTGGCAGGAGGAGTACGACGCGCTGTTCCAACAGGTGGACGCGGCCATCGGCCCCGCCGCGAAGGCGCAGCTGGCCGCCGAGGTCATCTTCCTCACCCACCACCCGGGCCTCCACGAGGTGAACCTCCGCTGGCACCCGAAGGCGGAGTCCCTGCTGTGGACGCCGGACACCCAGGAGGCCAAGGTGTCCCAGGGCGGAGGCCACAACGTGCGCTACCGCACCGGACTCAAGGGCCGCTTGGTCGCTGAATTCAAGGAACTGCTGGCCCGCCGCCTGCCCTACTGCCAGGTGCGCTACGCGTTTTGAGCCGGATGCCGTGTCATGGGCGTGACGTGGGCGGCCCGGCCTGTGGCAGACTCGGCCGGACCATGTGGGATTGGGTCCGCCAACTGGCGGAGTGGTCGCGGGACGATGTTCCGTTCGCCGTGGCGACCGTGACGGTGTGTCAGGGAAGTACCCCCGCCGAGCCCGGCGCGAAGCTGCTTGTCCGCGCGGACGGCACGTTCCACGGCACCGTGGGCGGTGGCCACCTGGAACAGCTCGTCCTCGCGGACGCCCGCGCCTGCCTGGAGAGAGGAGAAGCCCGTGCCTACCGGTATCCGCTGGGCTCGAAGCTGGGCCAGTGCTGTGGCGGCGTGGTGGACGTCTTCATGGAGCCGGTGAACCACGGCCCACGCCTGTACCTCTTCGGCGCCGGCCACGTGGGGCAGGCCCTGTGCCGCACGTTGGACGGCACGCCCTTCCAGGTCCACCTGGTGGATGAGCGCCCCGAGTGGGTCCACGGCGAGCGCATCCCCGCCTCTGTCATCCGCCACGAGGAGCCGTGGGACATCTTCGCCTCGCGCGCCGTCTGGGACGCCCGCCGCACGTACCTCGCGGTGATGACGCACCGGCATGACCTGGACCAGGACATCATCGCCTTCGCCCTGGAGAAGCCCGCTCGCTACGTGGGCCTCATTGGAAGCAACACCAAGTGGGCCCGCTTCCGTCAGCGCCTGGAGGCCCGGGGCGCGACGGCGGCGCAACTGGCCCGCGTGCGCTGCCCCATGGGGCTGGAGATTGGCGGCAAGTCGCCCCAGGAGGTCGCGGTGAGCATCGCCGCCGGCCTCCTCCAGCTCCATCACCTGGGCGCCCCGGGTGAAGACACCGAAACCACCGCCGGGGCCCCGTCCTCGGAGACGCCCCGTCTGCGCGGGGTCCCGTCAGGAGAATGAGCAACATGTTCGAGTTCCGGCTCAATGGCGCGACGGTCCACGTCGATGGCGTCTCCCCCAACACCACGCTGCTCGACTTCCTGCGGGCCCGCGGCCTCACCGGCACCAAGCAGGGCTGCGCCGAGGGCGACTGCGGCGCGTGCACCGTGGCCCTGGTGGACCGGGACGCCCAGGGCAACCGCTGCCTGCGCGCCTTCAACGCGTGCATCGCCCTGGTGCCCATGGTGGCCGGCCGTGAGCTGGTGACGGTGGAAGGCGTGGGCAGCAGCGAGAAGCCTCACCCGGTGCAGCAGGCCATGGTGAAGCACTACGGCTCGCAGTGTGGCTTCTGCACGCCGGGCTTCATCGTCTCCATGGCGGAGGCGTACTCCCGCAAGGACGTCTGTACCCCGGCGGCCGTGGCGGACCAGCTCTGTGGCAACCTCTGCCGCTGCACCGGCTACCGCCCCATCCGCGACGCGATGATGGAGGCCCTGGCCCAGCGCGACGAAGGGCCAGCGCCCGCCACGGCGATTCCCGCCGCGCCGCTCGAAGGCCCCGCCGAGCCGTTGGCTCCGCTGCGCTACGAGGCCGGTGGACAGACGTTCCTGCGCCCCACGTCGTGGGAGGAGCTGCTCGACCTGCGCGCGAAGCACCCGGAGGCGCACCTGGTGGCGGGCGCCACCGAGCTGGGGGTGGACATCACCAAGAAGGCCCGCCGCTACCCCTTCCTCATCTCCACCGAGGGCGTGGAGTCCCTGCGCGCAGTCCGCCGTGAGCCGGAGGGCTGGTACGTGGGCGGCGCGGCCTCGCTGGTGGCGCTGGAGGAGGCCCTGGGTGACGAGCTGCCCGAGGTGAAGAAGATGCTCAACGTCTTCGCCTCCCGGCAGATTCGCCAGCGCGCCACGCTGGCGGGCAACCTGGTGACCGCGTCGCCCATTGGCGACATGGCGCCGGTGCTGCTCGCCCTGGAGGCCTCGCTCGTCCTGGGCTCGGTGCGCGGCGAGCGCACGGTGGCGCTGTCCGACTTCTTCCTCGCCTACCGGAAGACGGCGCTCCAGCCCGACGAAGTGGTTCGCCACATCGTCATCCCCCACGCCGCCGTGCCCGAGGGCGGACGGCGGCTCTCCGACTCCTTCAAGGTGTCCAAGCGGCGCGAGCTGGACATCAGCATCGTCGCCGCGGGCTTCCGCGTGGAGCTGGACGCGGGCGGCGTGGTGACGCTGGCGCGCCTGGGCTACGGCGGCGTCGCGGCCACGCCCGTGCGGGCACGCCGCGCGGAGGCGGTGCTCACCGGGCAGCCCTGGACGGCCGAGACAGTGGCGCGCGCCCTGCCCGTGCTCGCGGAGGAGCTCACGCCCATCAGCGACTTGCGCGGCAGCGCGGCGTACCGGCGGGGGCTGGTGGCGAGCCTGCTGGAGAAGTTCTTCTCCGGCTCGCACAGCCCGGCCCTGGACGCCGCGCCGGGCTTCGACGCGGGTGACGCGCAGGTCCCCGCGGACGCGGGACGCGCGCTGCGGCACGAGAGCGCGCTGGGCCACGTGACGGGCAGCGCGCGGTACGTGGACGACCTGGCGCAGCAGCGGCCCATGCTGGAGGTCTGGCCGGTGTGCTCGCCCCATGCGCACGCCCGCATCCTCAAGCGAGACCCCACGGCGGCGCGCAAGGTGCCCGGCGTGGTGAAGGTGCTCATGGCCGAGGACATCCCCGGCATGAATGACACCGGCCCCATCCGCCACGACGAGCCGCTGCTGGCGGACCGCGAGGTGCTCTTCCACGGGCAGATGGTCGCGCTGGTGGTGGGCGAGTCCGTGGAGGCCTGCCGCGCGGGCGCCCGCGCCGTGGAGGTGGAGTACGAGCCCCTGCCCGCCATCCTCACGGTGGAGGACGCCGTGGCGCGGAGCAGCTACCACACCGAGCCGCACGTCATCCGCCGGGGCGACGTGGACGCGGCGATGGACGGCAGTCCCCACCGCCTGTCGGGCACGCTGGCCATTGGCGGGCAGGAGCACTTCTACCTGGAGACCCAGGCCGCCTTCGCCGAGCGCGGTGACGACGGCGACATCACCGTCGTGTCCTCCACCCAGCACCCGTCCGAGGTGCAGGCCATCATCTCCCATGTGCTGCACCTGCCGCGCAGCCGCGTGGTGGTGAAGTCGCCGCGCATGGGCGGCGGCTTCGGCGGCAAGGAGACGCAGGGCAACGCGCCCGCCGCGCTCGTCGCGCTGGCCGCGTGGCACACGGGACGTTCAGCGCGGTGGATGCTGGACCGCGACGTGGACATGGCGGTGACGGGCAAGCGCCACCCGTTCCAGGCCTCCTACGAGGTGGGCTTCGACGACCAGGGGCGGCTGCTGGCCCTGCGCGTCCAGCTGGTGTCCAACGGCGGCTGGTCCCTGGACTTGTCCGAGTCCATCCTGGACCGCGCGCTGTTCCACCTGGACAACGCGTACTACGTGCCGGCGCTGGCGTACTCCGGGCGGGTGGCGAAGACACACCTCGTCTCCAACACCGCCTTCCGCGGCTTCGGCGGTCCGCAGGGCATGCTGGTGACGGAGGAGGTCCTCGCCCGCGTGGCGCGGGCCGTGGGGCTGCCGGCCGATGAGGTCCGCGAGCGCAACCTCTACCGCGGCACCGGAGAGACGAACACCACGCACTACGGCCAGGAGCTGGAGGACGAGCGCATCCTCCGCGTGTGGGAGGAGCTCAAGCAGTCGTCGGAGTTCGAGCACCGGCGGCGCGACGTGGCGGCGTTCAACGCCCAGTCCCCCTTCATCAAGCGGGGGCTCGCCATCACCCCCATGAAGTTCGGCATCTCCTTCACCGCCACCTTCCTCAACCAGGCCGGCGCGCTGGTGCACGTGTACCGGGACGGCTCGGTCATGGTGTCCCACGGTGGCACGGAGATGGGCCAGGGCCTGCACACCAAGGTGCTGGGCGTGGTCATGCGCGAGCTGGGCGTCACGGCGGACGCCGTGCGGATGGCGAAGACGGCGACGGACAAGGTGCCCAACACCTCCGCCACCGCGGCCTCCAGCGGCTCTGACTTGAACGGCGCCGCCGTGCGCGTGGCCTGCGTCACGCTGCGGGAGCGGCTGGCCCCGGTGGCAGTGCGCCTGTTGTCGGACCTGCACGGGCGGAGCGTGGCGCCGGACGCCCTGCTGTTCAGTGACGGGAAGGTGGGCCCGCGAGGGGAGCCCGAGGTCGCCCTGCCCTTCGCGGACGTGGTGGAGGCGGCGTACCTGTCCCGCGTGGGCCTGTCCTCGACGGGCTACTACCAGACGCCGGGCATCGGCTACGACAAGGCCAAGGGCCGGGGACGCCCCTTCCTCTACTTCGCCTACGGCGCGGCGGTGTGCGAGGTGGAGGTGGACGGCCACACGGGCGTCAAGCGCGTGCTGCGCGTGGACCTGCTGGAGGACGTGGGCGATTCGCTCAACCCCGGCGTGGACCGCGGGCAGATTGAAGGCGGCTTCGTCCAGGGCCTGGGCTGGCTCACGGGCGAGGAGCTCCGCTGGGACGCCAATGGCCGGCTGCTCACGCACTCCGCCAGCACCTACGCGGTGCCGGCCTTCAGCGACGCGCCCATCGACTTCCGGGTGCGGCTGCTGGAGCGGGCGCAGCAGCACAACACCATCCACGGCAGCAAGGCCGTGGGCGAGCCGCCGCTGATGCTGGCCATGTCCGCGCGCGAGGCCCTGCGTGAGGCGGTGGCCGCGTTCGGACAGGCCGGTGGCGACGTGGAGCTGGCCTCCCCCGCCACGCACGAGGCGCTGTTCCTCGCCATCCAGAAGCGGCTGGCGCGGGCGGCGGCGGAGAGCGGACGCGAGGCGGCCTGAGACGCCGCTCGGACGGACGACGGTCCGGGCTCAGCGTGGGGCCTGGAGCCGCTCTCGCCGGAAGCCCTCCGGGCTCAGCCCCCACCAGCGCTTGAAGGCGCGGTGGAAGGCCACCGGGTCCGCATAGCCGAGGAGGAAGGACACCTCGGCGATGGACATGCGGCGCTGGAGGTAGGACTCGGACAGCTCGCGGCGCAGGGCTTCGACGATGGCCGCGTAGCGCTGCCCCTCGCCCGCGAGCCGCCGCTGGAGCGTCCGCGGCGGCAGCCGCAGGGCTCGGGCAACGGCCGCGAAGGAAAAGTCCCCGCCGGCCAGTTCGCGCCGGACCTGCTCCCGGACGCGCTCGGTGGTCGTGGACACGTCCGGCAGGCGCTCCAGCGCGCGCTGGGCCTGGCGTTGGAACATGGCGTTGAGCAGCGCGTTCGCGTGGAGGAAGGGCCGCTGGGCGTCCTCGTGGGAGAACTCGATGGCGTTGAAGGGCGCGCCGAACTCCAAGGGACACCCGAAGAGCGCCTCGTGCTCGCGGAGTTCCGCGGGCGCGGTGTGGGTGAAGCGCACGACGAGCGGCCGGACCTCCACGCCCGTGAAGGCCCTCACCCCGGTGGCGAACTGCACCAGCGCCGCGTCCACCAGGTGCCGGTGCGCGGGCCGGGGCGCGCCCACGGGTGTGAAGCGCATGCGCACCCCGCGCTCCGTCTCCTCCAGCAGGAAGCGCTCCCCGTCACCCCAGACGCGCTGGTAGCGGCAGCCCCGCGCCATGGCCTCCCGCAGCGTCGCGCAGGTGAGGACGACGAAGGTGGCCGGGTCATCCAGGTCCACCAGGTCCACGCGAGCGATGTGCAGCCCCAGGTTGGCGTCCCCGGACAGCGCCTCCGCCCGCTCCAGCAGGCCGTCCAGCGCGGCGTAGGGGATTCGCAGCTCCGGGTCGTCCAGGTCCTCCATCCGGAAGCCCGCCTCCCGGCAGAGCACCTCCACCGGCAGGCCCAGCGTCGCCGCGAGCCGGAGCGCCTGCCGCGCCATCCGCGCGGACAAGGACGGCTCGGAGGATGAGGACGGAGGCGGCCGCGCCACGAACGGGACGCTAATGGCGCATTGGCGCGGACAGCAAGCCGTTCTGTCGCCATCCGTCAGTGCGCGGACGGCGGGGGGCGCGCACTCTTGGATTCTCATGGACGACACGCCTTCGCTGCTCCCCCGGCTGCACCTCTTCGAGTTCACCGACCAGGCGTGGTTCCCCGCCGCGCTGCGGGACCTGACGACCGACTACCTCCACACCATCAGCACGCGCCTGGGCATCTTCGACGCGGCGGCGGAAGTCCTGGCGCGCGGGCTGAATGCGACACAGGGCCCTGAGCTGGTGGACCTGGGCTCCGGCGGCCGAGGCCCCCTGCCCCGCCTGCGACAATTGCTCGCGGAGCAGCACGGCATCGACGCGCGCGTGGTGCTCACCGACAAGTTCCCCAATGCCCAGGCCGCCGAGCGGGCGCGGACCGAGGGCGTGCACTACCTGGAACGCTCGGTGGACGCGCTCCAGGTTCCGGCGGACCTGCGGGGTATGCGCACCCTCTTCAACGCCCTGCATCACTTCCGGCCGGACGAGGCCCGCGCGGTGCTCGAGGACGCCCAGGCCCGCGGCGTTCCCTTCGCAGCGTTCGAGACGGTGCGCCGCACGCCCCCGGCCCTGCTGTCCATGTTGCTGGTGCCCCTGCTGGTGCTGCTCTTCACACCTCTGGTAAGGCCGCTGACGCCGCTGCGGCTGCTGCTCACCTACGTGGTACCCGTGGCCCCGCTCATCATCTTCTGGGACGGGCTGGTGTCCGCGCTGAGGACGCACCAGCCCGACGAGCTCCGGCGGATGACGGCGGCCCTGGCGCGCGAGGGCTATACCTGGGAGGTGGGCGAGGCGAAGGCCCCGGGCAAGGCCGCCATCACCTACGTGCTGGGGCGGCCCTCGCGCTGAAGCGTCAGCGCACGTGCAGCAGCGCCAGCAGCACGAAGAGGCCGTTGAGGCCCACGCCCACGGACATGTAATTGCCGCTCGCCCGGGACATGCCGGCCGCGACGTTGACATGGCCGAAGTACCCCAGGGCCAGCCGCGTGCCCACCTCCGCGCCCACGTTGAAGCCCGGGTCGCGCGAGGCGCGCGTCGCGGTGCCCATCATCAACCGGCCGTAGGGCACCACCCAGGTATTGACGAAGTGCTGGTAGCCGACGAAGCCGTTGAACTCGGAGATGCCCCGGCTCGTGTAGGCCAGGTTCGAGCCGATGTTGAGCCGCCGGCTCAGGAAGGCCATGGGCTGGATGGTGAGGGCCAGGTCCGCCGACGGCCGCCACGCCCCCACCCGGTACTGCATGGCGAAGTCGAAGGGTGGCTTGTCCAGCGCCGGCGCCTCCCACCGGAGCCGTGCCGCCGCCAGGGCGTGCGCTTCGCCGCCCCGCGCGTCGTAGAGGTCCGCGAGCGCCAGGGCGCCTTCCTCGCTGTCCGTCTCATACACCGTGACGAGCGGCGCCTCGGCGCCCGCGAGGTTGCCGTCCGCCATGCGCAAACGCCCCAGGGCCAGGCACCCCTGCTGCGAGCCACCGTCACACGCCCTGGAGAAGGCCGTCTCCGCCTGGCTCCGGTCGCCGTCCTGGAGGAGCTGCTCGCCCCATTCGTTGCAGGCCCAGAGGTGGCCCTTCTCGCAGGAGGTGCTGCGGGGCAAGGCTTGAGTCGTGGCGCACGCCACCAGGAGAGGAGCCATCACCGCCAGGAACGCCAGTTGCCGCATGTCCGGTATTCAACCACAAGCGCGCCCCGGCTTCCTCGGTCTCCAAGCCCCGGACAGCGCGCCCGGGTGCCTGGCCGCCCTCCACCCGAACGGGGCAGCCCGGCCAGCCCTCCATTCCCCGTGAGCCCCCTGGTCATGGGGAGGGCGAGCACAGACCTTGAGGGCATCGAGGAGGACCTGTGGCGCCAGTTGCCTTTCACGAAGACACCTTCCGCCCTCAACCCGCGCAGCCGCTCCCGCGGCAGGAGCCCCGATGAAGGTTCCGGAGATGTTGGAGCACCTGCCGGGGGTCGGCCCCCTGATTGGCCGGATTGCGCACGGGCACGAGGACGCCGTGCCGCGCCGGGAGACCACCGTGACGCTTCCGGACTTCGCCGCCGTCCCCCTCCCGCAGACAGAGCGGGCGCTGGGCGACGGCCGCACGCTGGTGGTCCGCAACCCCGCGGTGCGCTCGCCGCGCGGTCCAGGGCTCACGGTGATGACGTACAACATCCTGCTCGGTGGGCAGCGCCGCGAAGCCTTGCTGGGCTACTTCGACGACCTGGAGGCCCAGGGGCGGCTGCCGGACGTGCTGGGCCTGCAGGAGGCCAACGTCCCCATCTCCGTGCTCCTGGCGGAGCGCTACGGCTTCCACCTGGCGTACCAGGGGCATGACGGCGGTCCCGGGGCGCGGCTGGTGAACGGAAAGGCCTTCCTCACCCGGCACCCGCTGGTGGACGCGGCGCACTTCACGTACGCCATCCCCGACGCGGAGCGGGACGCGGCCATCATGCGGCGCGGCGGGGACCCCTGCGAGATTCCCGAGGACCGGGGCGCGCTGTACGTGCGCCTGGAGGTGGAGGGCCACCCGGTGGTGCTCTACAACGTGCACCACACCCTGGGCGACTCCGGCATCAACGCCCGCAACCTCCGCCAGCTCAATGCGTTGCTGCAACATCGCGAGGTCATGCACGCGGTGGTGCTGGGGGACTTCAACGCCAACACCGCCATCAAGACGGGCGGCTCCTGGCTGATGGCGCACCTCAGGACGTACGACGACACCGACACGGTGGAGGAATACGAGGTGCGCTACGGCGAGCCCCACGCCAGCGTGGGGGACCCAGGGGTGGGCAACATCGCCGACCCGCGGCTGCGGCACGAGTTGCACGTGCTGGAGCAGGGCCTGCCGGAGACCATCGCCCACGCCACCACCGCGCAGGTGCGCCTGCCGGGGGGGGCGCTCATGACGCCGAAGCAGGCCTGCGCCGAGCTGCGCTCCGGCCGGGTGCAGCGCGGCAGCGAACACTGGCTGCGGCTGCAGGACATCGCGGACAGCGCCACCCTCACCTCGCTGCCGGATGAGAGTGGCGTGGTGCCCGCGACGGGCAAGCGCTTCGACAACCTCTACGCCAGCCCTGGGCTGGTCCCCCGCCTCTTCGAGGTGGACCGCGGCACCGAGTCCTCCGACCACCAGCCCGTGGTGGCGCACTACGACGTGCGGACGCCGGGGCTGAAGGACGGCAAGCCCGCCTCCGGCACCCTCCAGCGGCCCACCTGAGGCGCCAGCATCACCGGTGCTGGCGCCCCCGTCCCGCGAGGCCTCAGGGCCCCGCGGGACACGCGGGCAGGGACGTAATCCACGCATCCACCAGCCCCGCGCCCTCCGTGTCCTCCACCGCGCTGGCCAGCGGCGGCATGCGCGTCGTCGGCGTGAGTGAGTGCATGCGCCGCGACAGGACCGACTTCGACGGGTCTCCCGGGGTGACCAGCATCGCTCCGGGCACGCCCAGCTCGCCCTGCTGCGGGGCCACGCCACAAATCTTCGCGGCGGCGAGCGACGTGGCGTAGCGCAGGTCCGACTCACCGCGGCCCAGGCCATTGGGCCGATGACAGACGGCGCAGTTGGCGTGCAGGTAGGCCCGCGCGCGCGCCTCCACGGGCTCCGGCCCGGTGTACGTCGGCATCCGGGGCAGCTGCTCCACCGGGGCCGGCAGGGTCAGCACGCCAATGTGCTCCAGGGTCCGGAGCTGCGACGCGACGCGCCCGCCCGGGTATTCGTAATCCCGGTTGAGCTGCGCGACCTCCAGGCCCAGCACGAAGCCCGCGGTGGCGTTGTGGCACTGCATGCACTCGCCCCGGCTGGGGTACGTCCACGTCTGCGCCCCCACCGTCTTCACCTTGCCCGTCTCCAGCAACGTCGCGTCGGTCCCCGCCTCGTTCCACTCATACGTGTAGCCCGCCCAGGTGCCGTCCGGATGGCGCATGAAGAGGCGCGTCTCCACGCGCTTGCCGCCCAGGAGGAACGTCTTCACCGTCACGGTGCCGGGAGGCGCGTCCAGCACGCCCTCCGGCCCCACCGTCATCACCGTCCCGTCCGGCACGCCGAAAAACCGCTCCTTCTGCGCGCCGTCCGACCAGAGCGGGGCGTTCACGCCGTACGGGATGAGGCCCGCCGAGGGGAGGTTCGCGTTCGCCGGGTCCGCGCAGCCCGTGGCGGACAGCAGCGCGGGGAACGCCTCGCCGCCGGGCGCGGGGGGCGTGGACGCGTGGATGCGGTGCAGACCTCCCCCGGCGAAGTCCACCACCAGCAGCTCGCCGTCGTTCAGCTCGGCGAACGAGGCGATGCTGAGCGGCGTGGTGACGAGCACCTGCGGCACCGCGGCGGCGCCAGGCACGGCGTCGCCCGGCAACGTCCAGATGCGGCCCGAGCCGAAGTCACCGAAGACGTACTTGCCGGAGAGCGCCGGCACGGCGGCGCCGCGGTACACGTAGCCGCCGGTGATGGAGACGCCTTCGGTCCGGCCATAGACGGCCACGGGCGGCGTCAACCCGGTGGTGCCGCAGCCGCTACCGCGCACGCACTCGGTCCCCTCCAGGATGCTCCAGCCGTAGTTGCCGCCCAGCTCGACGCGGTTGATCTCCTCGAGGAGCTTCTCACCCACGTCGCCCAGCCAGAGCGCGCCGGTGCTCCGGTCGAAGCTCCAGCGCCACGGGTTGCGGAAGCCGGTGGCGTAGATTTCCTTCCGCCCGCCGCTGGTGGCGTAGGGGTTGGTGGGCGGAATGGCATAGGGGCGCGCGCTGTCCACATCGAGCCGCAGCATCTTCCCCAGCAGGAGCTCCGGATTCTGGGCCGTCTGGTTCGGGTCCACCCGTCCGCCGCCGTCACCGAAGGCGAAGTAGAGGAAGCCATCCGGTCCGAACGCGAGGTGGCCGCCGTTGTGGAAGGAGAACGGCTGGTCCTGTTCGAGCACGACCTCCGCGCTCGCCGGGTCCAGGGTGGCCCCGCCATCCGGGCTGAGGTAGCGGACGATGTACGAGCCGAGTCTCCCCATCGCGTTGTTCCCCACGTAGGAGAGGAACACCTGACCGTTGGTGGCGAACGCCGGGTGGAAGGCCATCCCGAGCAGGCCTGTCTCGTCATGTTCGGTGTTCACCCGTCCGGAGAGGTCGATGACCACGGAGCTGGTGGGCGGCGTGGCGTCCTTGTCGAACACGCGCACCCTTCCCCCGCGCTCCACCACGTAGATGCGGCGGTTGTCTCCCGGCGCCTGGAGGGCGAACAGGGGCTGGGTGAAGCTCAGCTCCGGGAACGCGCGAGAGACGGTGGCCCCCGCGGGGTCCGGGGGCCGGGGAGGCGCGACACACGTCGGGTTCGCGGGGCGAACGTCGAGCCCGAAGGGCACCTGGGTACCCGGGCCCCCGTCCTCTGGCGCCATCGGCGTGCTCCCGTCGCCACCCGTGCCTGGCCCTCCGTCTGCTTGTGGGTCGATGATTTCATCTTCGTCCCCAGGGCGACCGGAACGGTCACCCGAGGAGCCAGGACATGCGAGCGAGATGCCGAGCAGGCCCATCGCGAGCGCCACCACGCCCAGCAGCATCAGGACAGACGGTCGTCGTTGTTTCATGGCGCTGCTGTGGTGGCTCGGGATGAGGCGAAACGCCAGGGACTGGACCTCGCGGCGGGGCGGCCTTTGCCGGATGCTGGACCCCGTGGGTGGCGGTCGTCGTGAATCAGGCCCGCGCATCGTTCCTGGGACGTCTTCCCCCGGACATGGCGCGCGGACCTGACAGTCCCGCTGAAAATGGCAGACAGCGGAGCAACCCCTCCCCAGGTCGCGCTGTCCCGGGGCGGACGGACGGGCGGGGGCCGGCCTCACCGCGCGCAAGCCCCTAGATTGCTCGGAAAGGAGGCCTCATGAAGACAGGCACTGGGACATCCCGCTTCGTTCGTCCGTTCGTGGGCGCCGCGCTCACCGCCGTGCTCGCCTTCATGGGAGTGCCCGCGGCGGCGGTCGCCCAGGGCGTCGCGCCCCAGGTGTCCTGCTACCAGCGAGCGACGGACGGCGGACTCGACGATTCCCTGGCCACCCAGCTCTGCCGCGGCGCGCGTTCATCCACGCCCGCCGACTGCTTCGTGCGCGCCCAGGAGGAAGGCGCCCTCACGCAGCGCCAGGCCGTCCAGTTGTGCCAGTTCGCCGCGCCCGACGAAGACCCCGCGGGTTGTTTCCTCCAGGCCCGGGAGCAGACCTTCACGGACCCAGCCCGCGTGTTGCAGCTGTGCCAGCCCGCGGTCCAGAACTGTCCCGGCTACGTGGAGTGAGCCCGCGTGGCTCGCGTCTTCGGTCGCAGCAACTCCCGCAGGCGCGCGAGGTCCACCGGCTTCGCCAGGTGCTCGTCGAAGCCTGCCTCCAGCGCGCGGCGCCGGTCCTCTTCCAGGCCGTAGCCCGTCACGGCGATGAGCACCAGGTCGCGCCCTTCGTCCGTCGCTCGGAGCGCGCGGGCCACCTCGTAGCCGTCGAGCCCGGGCAGGCCGATGTCCAGCAAGACGATTTCGGGGCGCAGCTCGCGCGCCCGCGCCAGCCCCGAGGGACCGTCCTCCGCTTCGCTGACGGTGTGCCCCTCCAGCTCGAGCAGTTCGCGGACGAGCTGCCTGCTGTCGGTGTGGTCATCCACCAGCAACACGTGACGTCCGGGAGGCGGCGCCACGGGCGCGTCTTGAACCAGGGGCACCTGTTCGACCTGGCCGCGAGGCAGCCGCACCGTGAAGGTGCTGCCCTTCGCGAGCCCGTCACTTTGCGCGCACACGGAGCCGCCATGCAGCTCCACCAACCGCTTCACCAACGTGAGGCCAATGCCCAGGCCTCCCTGCGCGCGGTCCAGGGTGCGCTCGGCCTGGAAGAAGAGCTCGAACACGCGCTCCTGGAGCTCCGGTGACAGGCCGTCTCCGGTGTCGGACACCTCCAGCACCACGTGGCCGGGCTCCTCCCGCGTCACCACGCGGATGTGGCCGCCGTGCGGGGTGTACTTGAGCGCGTTGGACACGAGGTTCGTCACGACCTGCTCCAGGCGGTTCGTGTCCCCCTCCAGCCAGGCGCGCGGGGCCACCACCTCCACCTGGTGCGCCTGCGTCCGTCCGGAGGACTCCAGCGCCGCGACGGCGCGCCGCACGCACTCCGACAAGTCCATGGTCTGCTTCTGGAGCAGGATGCGGCCACTGCTCACCCGCTCCACGTCGAGCAGGTCATCCACCAGCCGCGCCAGATGGAGGGCCTGCCGCTCCACCAGGGCGCGCGCCCGCTCGCGGCTGGCGGCGTCCTCCGTCACCGACAGCACCTTCACGCCGCTGGTGATGGCGGACAGCGGGTTGCGCAGCTCATGGCCCAGCATGGCCAGGAACTGGTCCTTGGCGAGGTTGGCCGCCTCGGCCTCCGTCATCTTCGTCCGCAGCGCGACCTCGCGCTCCATCACCATGGCCGCGGTGAGCGCGAGCGTCGCCCGCAAATCCTCCAGCTCGGAGATGCCCGTGGGCCCCACGTTGGTGAAGGCATCCGCCGAATCCGGGCGCTCCCGGGCCGCGCGGGCCAGGGCGCGGAGCGGACGCGTCATGCGGCGGCTCACCCAGGCGGCCCAGGCGGCGGCGACGACACAGCACCCCAGCCCCGCGATGAGCAGCGCGAAGAGGGACTGGTTCACTGACGCGGTGAACACCTCGCGGGGCCCCGAGAACGACACCGTCCAGGGCACCAACCGCAAGCGCGAGTAGGCCGTGAACGACTTCATCCCATCCACCGTCTGCGTCGCGAAGAAGCCCTCGCGGCTCGCGCGGATTCTCTCGACGTATTCGGGCCGGGCCTTCGTTCCGACGAACCGGGCGCGGCCCCGGCTGCGCGAGAGGATGACGCCCTCCTCGTCCACCAGCGCGCCCAGCCAGTCCCCCGGGACGCGCTGTTCGTCCCAGAGCTTGTCGAAGTGCTGCATGGCGTACGTCGCCACCAGCACGCCCGCGAGCACGCCCTGACGCCGCACCGGCATCGCCACCGCCACGGTGGGCGCCCCCTGGAGGCGCGGGGAGGGAAAGTCGGAGATGACCACGCGCCCCGTCTCCACGACCTCGCGCACGTAGGGCCGCTCATCCACGAGCGCCGTCAGGTCGGTTCCGAAGGGCTGGTCCGTGGAGAACATCGTCCGGCCCTCCACATCCAGCAGGAAGAGCGAGCCCCATTGGGCCTGGGACGCCACCACGGCCTGGCAGGTGGCATGGAACGTCGCCAGGTCGCCTTGCGACAGCGGGGCTGAATGCGACAGCACCTCCAGCGCGCGGACCGACTGCCCCAGCTCGCGCTCCACGACGAGCGCCAGCGCCCGGGCCGTCTCACGCATGCCCTGCGCCCGGGCCTCCCGCTGCGACACCGCGAAGCGGTTCACCGCCCCCGCCGCGAAGAGCACCAGCGGCACGAGCAGGCCGAGCGCGAGCAACCCGAGATAGAAGCGAAGCGAACGCGGCTTCATCGACCGGCGACCTTCCAGGGGAGCATCGCGCCGCATCCTGCATGGGCGGGAGCACGAGGTGCCCTCCAGTACACTGGAATGACGTGGCCTGAACAGTGTCGCGGAGGATGGGTTCAAGCGTCGACTTGCGGATGCATGCTCGCCTCCCCTTGGGAGGCCAGGGCCTGGGGCGCGTTGACTGCGGGCGAAGCCGGGGCGCACAGTTTTCCGCGCCATGAACGAAAAGAGCGCGTCCTACCAGTCGTGGCTGGAGTCGTTCGCCAGCGAGCACGGCGCCACCGCGGGCACCATCCACCTTCAGCGAGGAGATGACCTCTTCCTCGTGGCCGCCCTCAACATCCCGCCGCCGTTGATGACGGCCGTCCAGCACGTGCCACACGGCAAGGGGATGGCGGGGCTCGCCCAGGTGCGCAAGCAGCCCGTGCAGACGTGCAACCTGAAGGAGGACACGTCCAGCGACATCAAGCCGGGCGCGAAGGCGGTGGACGCGCGCGCGGCGGTGGCGATTCCGGTGCTCGACGCGACAGGCCGGGTGCGCGCGGTGGTGGGCATCGCCTTCACCGAGGAGGGCTCGCTGGCCGCCGAGCGCGAGACGTCCTTGATGGCCGCGGCGTCCCGGCTCCCCATCGCGGATGGCTGAGCCCACGCCGGGCCTGGCGGCGGCGGGGCAAGGCGGGCTGTCCGGCCGCGCCGTCATGGGCTGGGCCGCCTTCAGCGGGCTGCTGCTGGCCGCCATCCTGGTGCCCTTCGCCTGGTTCGGCGCCAGCCTGGAGGCAGCGGCTGGAGACTTCCTGGCCCTGCGGCCACCGTCCTGGCAAGTGGCGCTGCTGCTCGGGGGCCTGCTGGCCGGTGATGTCGTGCTGCCCGTGCCCTCCAGCCTGGTGGGCACCGCGGCCGGGGGCCTGCTCGGCTTCTGGGGCGGCGCGGCCACGTCCTGGCTGGGGATGATGGCGGGCTGCGCGGTGGGCTATGGCCTGGGCGCGCGCGCCGGCACGGCGGCGCTCCGGCGCATGGCGGGTGACGCCGAGCTGACCCGGCTGGCCCGCGCCGCCGAACGGATGGGGCCCTGGTTCCTGCTCGCCTTCCGCGCGGTGCCGGTGCTGGCGGAGACGTCCGTGCTCTTCGCGGGCACCAGCCGCATGCGCCCCCGGACGTTCCTCACCGTGAGCGCCCTGGCCAACCTGGGCGTCTCCGTGACGCATGCCGCGCTGGGCGCCAGCGCCGCGCGGATGGAGTCGTTCCTGCTGCTCTTCGCGGGGATGGTGCTGCTGCCCGGCCTGGCTCTGGCCTGGACGCGGCGAAGGACTCCGCCGCCTCCAGACCCGGCGACTCGTTAGGGCGGTCTGCTCAGCTCCGCGCCGCGCGCGCGTCACGGCCCCGGGCGCGGGCGGCCTTGGCGAGCGCGTTCGCGCCCTGCTCGTCGCCGCGCATCCACTCCTTCATCGCGGGGACGACGGTCTTGCTCCAGCCCTTGCCGGCGCGCACGGACAGGTAGTCCTTCACCAGCGCGTCCACCATGGCGGACAGCTGCTCCATCAGGAAGAGCCGCTCGGAGAGCTGGTCATCCTCCTCCTCGCTCATCAGCGCCGGCAGCTTGCCCGCGCGGATGTCGAGGAACTCGGAGTCCACCGTGGCCTCGAACTCCTTCTCGCCCTGGGTGAAGCGCAGGCGGGCCTGGGCCACCAGCAGCCCGCGGTCCAGTGAGTGCTTCACCTGCTCGGAGTACGGCGCCAGGGTGCCCTTGGCGCTCAGCTCCGTCACGTCGCCCGCCACGCCGCGCAGCACCACGCGGCCCATGAAGAGGACGCTGACGCCTTCACCTTCCACCTCCACGAGCGGCCCGCCCGTCTCGGTGCGCCACAGGAGCCACGTGAGGAACTCCCGGCCCAGGTAGGCGCGGCCCCGCAGGAGCTGGTCTTGCGCCTTGCCCTTCTCGGCTTCGGCCTCGTCCTTTGTCTCCTCGGTGGCGCCGCCGTCCACGCCGACATCACCGCGCATGAAGGCCGCTTCGGCCCGCGCCTCGTCACGCCTCGCCATGTGCCACCTCCGCCGTCGTCGGCAGGTCCATGCCAATCAGCTCCGTGGTGGGCCCCAGCAGGGACTCGTCGATGCCCGCCGTCTGCGCCATGGCCGACGGCGTCATGCCGAAGAACTTCACGTTCAGCCCGCCCTCCAGCGCGACGGTGATTTCGTCCACCACCTTGCGCGACGCGGACCAGATCTGCACCTGCTGCGTCTTCAGGTTCCAGCTCACGTCCACCGTCGACGTGCGGGGCGTGGCGCGGTTGCGGAGCATCTGGCGGATTTCACCGCGGCTCTGCGTCTTCTCACCCCGGCTGGGCGGGCGGCCATTCTCCTTCTCGAAGGCGGCGGCCCACTTCGCCAGCTCCGCCTTGAGCGCCGCGGCCGGCACCTTGATGGTGTCAATGCGGAAGGCGAACAGGGCGTACTCGCCATAGTAGAGACGGCCGGCGGAGAACTCGCTGGACTCCTCGTTCTCCAGTTCCACGAAGCCGACGGCGCGCTCTTCTTCGGAGCGACGGTCGATGGGCTCGAACGCGTGCGCCTTGAGGCCGCGCGTCAGCCAGCGTTTGACATCCGAGGGCGCTTCCTTCGCCGGTTCGACCCGGAAGCGCGACAACGTGACAGCACCACGAAGGACAGGCATGGGGCGCGGCAGGATGGGGGGCGCGCGCCGTGCCGTCAAGGCACTCGGCGTGGGTGGCGCCCTGTCCCTGGCCGCATGACAGGCCCGCCCCACGGCGGTAGCGTGGTGGGCGACATGCGCCGCGTCCTGTCCGCCTCACTGCTGCTCATGGCCCCCCTGGTGCTCTCCGGCTGCCTCCGAGAGACGCGGCCCGAGGGCGACACCCTCCCCTCCCTGGCCCGCGCGCTCTTCGACACCCTGGAGGCCGAAGGCGCCCTGGCCAGCGCCTACGTGGTGGACGCGCGGACGGGCGAGCCGCTCTTCACCCACCGCGAGCACGTCCGGCTCCTGCCCGCCTCCACGCTCAAGGTCGTCTCCACCGCGGCTGTCCTCTCCACGCTGGGCGCGGACTTCCGCTACCAGACGCCGGTGGCCCTGGAGGGCTCGCTGGAGGGCGGCCTCTTCCTGGGCGACATCGTGGTGGAGCCCACCGGGGACCCGTCGCTGGGCTCGTGGCGCTTCCCCGAGACGGCCCTGGCGTGCGAACAGGTGGCGGAGGCCCTCCAGGCGCGCGGCGTCCGCCAGTGGCGCGGGCAGGTGCGCGTGCGCGGCGCGAAGGAGGCGGAGCTCCCGTTCGGCCCTGGCTGGGCCTGGGATGACGCCGCCTATGCCTACAGCGCGGCGCCCACGGCCTTCGTCTTCCGGGAGAACGTGGTGGACGTGGCCCTGTCCCGGGCCGCGGGCGCGGACTGCGCGCAGCCCCCCGTCATCCAGGTGACGCCCGCCTTCGCGACGCTGACGGCAGTGGTGGGCGTGGACACGAACGCGGAGCGCCCCTCCCTGGCCTGCGTGCGCCAGCGTGGCGGGCCCGGCGTGCGCTGCCTGTGGCGCTCCGCCGCGGACACCTGCCCCCGCTCCGCCGCGGTGAGGCTGTCGGTGGACGACCCCGAGCAGCTCTTCGCCGCCTGCGTGGAGGCGTCCCTGCTGGAGCGCGGCATCCCCCGGCTGCCCATGACGCTGGAGGCGCCCACGCCCATGCAACCCGCCGTGCCCGCGCCCCTGGTCACCCTGGTCAGCCCGCCGCTGTCCGAGCTGGTGAAGGTGACGAACAAGGAGTCCCTCAACCTGTACGCGGAGCGCCTGGGCCTGCGCTTCGCGCGCGAGCTCACGGGCACGGAGAGCTATGGCGCCCTGCGCGCCGCGCTGACGGAGGAGCTGGCCCGCCGCGGCATCCCCTCGCGTGACTTGCGCCCGGTGGATGGCAGCGGCCTGTCCCGGTACAACCTGGCCACCGCGCGTGGACTGGTGCGCGTCCTCTTCACCAGCCTGCGCGAAGCCTACGGCGCCGCGCTGCTGGACAGCCTGCCCGTGGCCGGCCAGGACGGCACGCTCGCGGCCCGCCCCGTCACCACTGACACGGCGGGCCACATCCGCGCGAAGACGGGCACGCTGTCCGGCCAGCGGTGCTTCGTGGGGGTGGTGGACCGGCCGACAGACGCGCGGCACCCGCGCGTCGTCTTCGCGCTGATGCTGGGGAACATGGACGACGGCACCGCCTTGCCCGCCAACGAGGCGTTCGACCGGTTCGCGGCGGGGCTCGTCACGCTGCCGCTGCGCTGACGGCCAGGGCGCACCGTCTCATCCTCAACAGTCACACGGCGCAGGCGCGAGCGAACACCCGGCGCGCGGCGGCATTCCCGACGCAACGAAGCCGTTTCCCGTCCCAAGGGACGTGGCAGGCTGCCGCGCGTTTCCCAACCTCGAGGTGAACCGTGAAGCTGACAACCGCATTGACGGCGGCGGTGCTGACCCTGCCATTGGCTGCGCCGGCCGCCCCCGCGCCCACCGCGGCGGCGCCCCGCAAGGCCGCCTCCCAGGCGCCCGCGACGCCGAAGAAGGAGCAGGTGGACACCTACCACGGCACGGCGGTGAAGGACCCGTACCAGTGGCTGGAGGACTCGTCCGACGCGCAGGTGAAGCAGTGGAACGACGCGCAGAACGCGTACACCCGCGCGCTCCTGGACAAGCTGCCCGGACGCGAGTCCATCCGCCAGCGCGTCTCCGAGCTGCTGAGCTGGAAGTCCCCCGGCTACGGCGGGCTGCACGAGGCCGGCGGCACGCTGTTCGCCATGAAGTACCAGCCGCCCAAGCAGCAGGCCTTCCTGGTCGTGCTCGGCTCGGTGGAGGACACGTCCAAGGAGCGCGTGCTGCTGGACCCCATGGTGGTGGACCCGTCGGGCCACACGACCATCGACTGGTACGTCCCCACGCTGGACGGCAAGAGAATCGCCGTGTCGATGTCGAAGAGCGGCACGGAGAGCGGCGATGTCACCGTCTATGACGTGGCCACCGGCAAGCCACTGCCGAATGAGACCGTGCCCCGGGTGAACAGCGGTACGGCGGGCGGCAGCCTGACGTGGACGGCGGACGGCAAGGGCTTCTTCTACACGCGCCACCCGCGCGGCGAGGAGCGCCCCGAGGCGGACCGGAACTTCTTCCAGCAGGTCTACTTCCACCAACTCGGTACGCCCACCCAGAAGGACACGTATGTGATGGGGAAGGACTTCCCGCGCATCGCGATGACGGAGCTGGACACGTCCCATGACGGCAAGCACATCTCCGCCGTCGTGGCCAACGGCGATGGCGGCGAGTACATGGTGTACCTGCGCGACGCCGCCGGGAAGTGGTCGCAGGTGTCGAAGTTCGAGGACAAGGTCATCCGCGCGCGCTTCGGCCACGACGGCGCGATGTACCTGCTCAGCCGCAAGGACGCGTCGCGCGGCAAGGTGCTGCGACTGCCGCTGGCCACGCCCACGCTGGACAAGGCGACGGTGGTGGTGCCGGAGGGAGAGGCCAGCATCCAGGGCTTCTTCCCCACGAAGTCGCGGCTCTATGTGAGCGAGCAGCTCGGCGGACCTTCGCAGCTGCGCATGGTGGACCTGAAGGGCAAGGCGCTGGGGCTGGTGCCCACCCTGCCCGTGTCCTCCGTGGGCGGGCTCGTGAGCCAGGGCGGTGACGACGTGCTCTTCGTCAACACCAGCTTCACCCAGCCGATGGCCTGGTATCGGTACTCGGCGAAGGACAACACGGTGAAGAAGACGGCGCTGGCCCGCACGTCGCCGTTGGATTTGAGCAACGTGGAGGTGGTGCGCGCGTTCGCCACGTCCAAGGACGGCACGAAGGTGCCGGTCAGCATCCTCAAGAAGAAGGGCACGAAGCTCAACGGCAACAACCCGGCGCTGCTGACGGGCTACGGCGGCTTCAACATCTCCATCAGCCCGAACTTCAACGTGCTCGCCGGTTTCTGGCTGGAGCAGGGGGGCGTGTTCGCGGTGGCCAACCTGCGCGGCGGCTCGGAGTTCGGCGAGAAGTGGCACGCCGAGGGCTCGCTCACGAACAAGCAGAATGTCTTCGACGACTTCTACGCCGCCGCGAAGCTGCTGGTGGACCAGAAGTACACGCAGCCGAAGAAGCTGGCCATTCAGGGTGGCAGCAACGGCGGCCTGCTGATGGGCGCGTCCGTCACCCAGCACCCGGAGATGTACGGCGCCGTCGTGGCGCGCGTGGGCATCTACGACATGCTCCGGGTGGAGCTGACGCCCAACGGCCAGTTCAACATCACCGAGTACGGCACCGTGAAGAACCCGGAGCAGTTCAAGGCGCTGCACGCGTACTCGCCGCTCCACAACGTGAAGGACGGCACGGCCTACCCCTCCGTGCTCTTCACGTCCGGCGCGAACGACCCGCGCGTGGATCCGTTCCACTCGCGGAAGATGGTGGCCCGGATGCAGGAGGCCACCCAGTCGAAGAACCCCATCCTGCTGCGCGCCAACGCGGAGACGGGCCACGGCGCCGGCACGCCGCTGAACGCGCGCATCGAGGAGGAGGTCGACGTGTACTCGTTCGTGTTCAACGCCCTGGGCATGAAGTACCGGCCCCCGGCGAAGAAGGTCGCGGCGCCCAAGCCGCAGTAGCCACCTGAAGACTGCATCCACCGCCGCCCGGACACTGGCGCGGCGGTGGACGCGGTACGGCGGTGCGACTCAGCAGGTCCAGGTGCAGGCCGTGCCGCCCCACACCTGGTTGCAGCGCCCTTCCGTCTGGGGAAGCGAGTCGCAGAAGGCCTGCGTCGTCCCCGGAAGCGCCTGGCAGCACCCCGTGCACGTCCAGATGCAGGAGGTGCCCTGGTTCACTTCGTTACAGCGCCCCGGCGTCTGGGGAATCGAGTCACAGAAGGCCTGGGTCGTCCCCCCCTGCGCCGTACAGCACCCCGTGTTGAGCGCCGCCTCTTCGCTCACCGCGCCGGCTACCGCGCCTTCTTCATCCACCACGCCACACGCCGTCAGGCCCGCGACGGCCAGCAACACGGCACCATGGAGCGCGAACCGCTTCAGTGAAACACGCATGCGAAACCACCTTTCTTGAGCAAGCTGCATGAGCAGCCTAGCCCGAGGAAAAGCGGAAAAGCACGACGCACTGTAGTGGCAGCGCAGTGGGTTCTCCCGGGCCAGCGTGCCGCCACCTGGTCCCGAACCAAGGCCGGGGAAGAGTCCAGGGTTCGCCCCTCCTGCCGCGCTGTCCTGGTCGCACCTGGAACCACGAGCGTAGAACCCGTGGCGCGTCAACACCGTGCGTGCCAGAGTCCTGCGTGCTTGAAGACGGGCGGGCCGCGCACCGCAGCGGGAGGGGTGAACCATGTCGAGCACGAACCGCACCGCCGATGGACTCAGCACGTCGGCGCTCGAGACGAAGACGCACAGCGTCGCGAAGCTGCTTGAGTTCATCCGAGCCGGAAAGGTGCGCATCCCCTACTTCCAGCGGCGCTTCCGCTGGCACGATGAAGACCGGCGCCTGCTCTTCGACAGCCTCCAGAAAGGCTTTCCGGTCGGCACCTTGCTGCTCGCCCAGGGCGCCGCCCCCGCCGAGCGAGTCGTCCTGGGCGGCTTCACCGCCGACGTCGGAGAAGTGAACGATGCGTTGTGGGTGGTCGACGGGCAGCAACGCCTATCGACGCTGGCCATGGCGCTGATCGATGAACACTCGGGAGCATACCGGCCCATCTATTTCGACCTGGAGGCCAATGCCTTCGTGCTCGGAGCCCGAAGGCGCGCGCCGCCGCCGCACTGGGTCCCCACCCACGTGCTCGCAAGCTCCGCGCTCCTGAACAAGTGGCTCCGCGAACGCGCCCTGCCTGACGAATTCAGTGACCGGGCCGACCAGATCGCGGGCCAGCTGCGCGAATACCTGCTGCCCGCATACATCGTGCCTTTCAACGACAAGACCGAAGACGTCGTGAAGGTCATGTTCGCCCGGATGAACCGGAACAGCCGCGCGCTCCGCACCGACGAGGTGTTCGAGGCACTCCATGCCACACGCGAGGAGGGCAAGCCCATTGAACGGGTCCGCGCCGAGCTGACCCAGATGGGCTTCGGCGAGCTCGAAGGAAAGCAGATCGAACGCGCGGCGCTCGCGGTCGCCGGAAAACCGTCGAGCGCGAAGCTCGTCGACGTGCTCTCCGCAGCCGAGGTGCCGGCAGTCTTTTCCCGTGTCTCCCAGGCGCTCGTGCGAACCGTCGAGTTCCTGGCCAGGGACTGTGGCGTTCCCCATGTCGACTGGCTCCCGTATGGCAATGTCGTGTCGACACTCGCGAAGCTCTTCGATGCTCACCCGAAGCTGCATGACCGAAACCGCGCCCTGATGGTCCGCTGGTTCTGGCGAGGCAACCTCAGCGGCGACCACCGGCTGGACTACAAGACCGATCAACCGAAGTGGCAGGCCATCGACGACGACCAACACGGAACGATCCAGCGCCTCCTGAAGCTCGGGAACCGTGCCGACGTCGACGAAGCCCTCGCGGCGCCGCTGCAGCCCTTCAACCGGCGAACGGCAAGGACGAAGATAGAGCTTGTCGCGCTCGCGGCCTTGGAGCCGCGGTGGCTGACCGGCGAAGACCGCGGTGAGCCTCTGGAGCTCGGCACACTCATCGAAAAGCAGGACCACTTCCCGGGCGCGGTCGTCCAGGGGAAGGGAACCATCGCCGACTATCTGCTGCACCCGAAGTTCGACGTTGGTGAGCTCAGCGCAGGGCAGAATGCCGCAACCCTCGAAAGCCACTGCTTGGACGACGCCATGCTGGCGGCACTCATCGCTGGACACAGCGAGGCCTTCGAAGCCTGCCGCGCCAGGGCGCTCACCCGGTACGTGCAGACCACGCTTCGAGCCTGGGCGGGCGTCGACGATGCGGATCACGACCGGCCGCCGCTAGACGCGTATTTCGACGAGGAGTCCGCCTGATGCTCGACGTGTTCCTGAACTCCACGCGGGTTGGAGCCATCGTTCGCGAGGAGCACACGGCGGTCATCTCGTTCGTGCTCGACGAGTCCTACGCCTCCCTGCGCCAGCGACCCGTGCTCGGCCAGCAGTTCGAGGAGCGTCGGGAGCACCGGGTCTTCCGCCAGGCCCGCTTCCCGGGTGAGCTTCCGACCTTCTTCGCCAATCTCCTTCCGGAAGGCGCCCTCCAGGCCATGGTGCAGACGCAGTTCGCGCCGGGCTCCGCGGCCGACACCCTGGCCATCGTCGGCGAGGACCTCCCTGGCGCTGTCATCGTTCGTCCCACGACAGACAAGGTGGTTGTGCCTCCCCGCGCCCGTGCGTTCGACGAGCCTGGGGCAATAGCGCCTCCGGTAGACGGAGGGATGCGCTTCTCGCTCGGCGGTGTCCAGCTGAAGTTCTCCGCGGTCGAGAGCGCAGAACAACGCTTCACGCTGCCCTTCCGGGGCATGGGGGGACGGTGGATCCTCAAGTTCGGCTCGGAGACCTACCCGAAGCTCCCGGAGAACGAGTTCGTCACGATGGCCTGGGCCGCGGCCTCCGGCTTGAACGTGCCCCGGCATCGGCTCATCGCGGCGCGTGACATCGAGGGGCTGGACGAGCGCTTCCATGCCCTCGGTGAGCACGTCTTTGCCATCGAACGGTACGACCGGGTCGTCGATGGCAGCCGCGTGCACCAGGAAGACTTCGCCCAGGTTCGAGGACTTCCTCCTGAAATGAAGTACACGGGGTGGAGCCTGGATGGCCTCGCGCGCTTCATCGGCGACCTCTGCGGCCCCGAGGACCTGGCGGAATACCTGCGGCGTGTCCTCTTCCTCCTGCTGTGCTGCAATACGGACGCGCACCTCAAGAACTGGTCGCTCATCTATCCGGACGGGCGGACGGCTCGGCTCTCCCCCGCCTATGACTTCGTGTGTGTTCGTCAGTACCTGCCCCAGGACCTCGCGCTCCCACTGGCCAAGGAGAAGGTCCTGGACCGCATCACCTGGGAGCACATCGCACGGGTCGAGAAGTTCCTGCTCAAGTACGGCCACGACACCGACCTCGTACGGACCGGCCGCGAGTTCGTGCAGCGCTGCCTGGACGAATGGACTCGGCTGCGTCCTCTCGCTCAGCCCGAGCATCAGAAGACCCTCGACGAGCACTTCTCGCGCTCTCCGCTCGTTCGGGAGCTTGGAACAACTCAATAATGCCCGGCGAGCCTCCGCAGCAGAGTAAGGCTGCAGCCCAGGTGAAGGAGGGCGAGGTGGATGCCGTTCCGACTAATTCCCTCGAACCTCGAACGTGCGGGCTTCGGGCTCAAGGAAGCGCAGGAGCGCCTCACCCTCCCTCGCGAGCGCGTCACGGTCCTTCTTCTTCTTGAGCGGCGCGAAGGGCTCGACGACGAGCGCGGCCATCGCGCGCTTGCGCTCCACCGTCCACGTCCCGGCGACGAAGCCGTCCACGAGAAACGTCGCGGGGATGCGCAGGTTCTTGGTGATGAGCCTGGCGCGGTACGCCTCATCCACCAGCCGGGCCCGGTCATCATGGCCCAGCACCAGGCTGTCGAACTCCGGGAGGAAGCGCGGGGGCGCGGGCGTGTCCTCGTCCGGACGAGGCGCCTCGGGCAAATCGAACAGCTCCCGCCCCTTCTCGTCCCGGAACGTGCGCAGCGAAGGGCGCAGCGCTTCAAAGGCGGGCTTCAGGCCCTTGAGGCCCGACCACGTCTGGGCATCCGACACCGACGCCGGACCGAAGGCCGCGAGGTAGCGCTGCACCAGCGTGGGCAGGTCCGCCTCGGCTCGCAAGGGCGCCCCCAGCCACGCTTCCGCGACCGCGAAGTCCGTGGTGCCGGGATAGCCCCACTCCGTCTCCGTGGGCACCTGGATGAGCGGCAGGAACATGCGCACCGCGAAGCCCATGGCGCGCTCGTCACCCTGGGGATGGCGGGCCACCAGGTGGTCGCGGAGCGCCTCGAAGGTGCGCGGGGCCTCCTCGAAGAAGGCGCGCGCCTCCTTGACGAGCGAAGCGACGTCCAGCCCCTTCGCGCGCTCGCGAAGCACCGACGCCACCGAGGCTTCGAGCAGCGGCGTGAAGCTGGCGCGCAGGTTCCGGTAGTCCCCCGCGCTCGCGAGGTGCAGCGTGCCACGCATCAACGTGGCCCGGACCACCTCCCTGCACTGAAGCAAAACCTGGAGCGCAGCTCGCTCGAAGCCCTCGACACGCGACCACAGGCCGACGAACGGCGGCTTCGCCTGCTGGGCCTGGAGCGCCAGGAGCCGCTCCACCGCGCCGAGCACGGAGGTCTGCTCACGCGCCAGCAACATCTGTCGCGCCAGCGTCGCGCGGTTGAGGGCCCTGAGGGTCAACGAGGTGTCTGGCATGTGGCCTCTCCCGCGTGGCGAGCAATGGAATGTGCCGCCTCACCTCGCGGGTCGCGGAGGTGTAGCACTTCACGAACGCGAGACGAACGCCCCCAGACACCCTGGAGCCGGGCGCTTCGGGGTGCCACCATGCGAGGCATGGACGTGACCTCGCTGGACATGATGACGACACCCGCCGCCCTCGTGGACCTGGACCGCGTGGACGCCAACCTGAAGCGAGTGGCCGCGTACACCCGCCAGCACGGCCTGCGGTGGCGGCCACACACGAAGACGCACAAGACGCCGGAGCTGGCCGCGCTTCAGCTCGCCGCAGGAGCCCAGGGCGTCACCGTGGCCACCGTGCGCGAAGCCGAGGTCATGGCCGCCGTCTGCGACGACGTGTTGCTCGCCTATCCTCCCGTGGGAGCGGAGCGGCTCGTCCGGCTCATGCGGCTGCCCTCTCACGTCCGGCTCACCGTGGCCCTGGACTCGGGCGAAGCGCTGGAGCTGTTGAGCCGCGAGGCCCGCCGGGCTGGCCGCACCGTGGGCGTGCTGGTGGAGTTGGACCTGGGCATGCGGCGCGTGGGCGTCCAATCCCCCGAGGACGCAGTCGCCCTGGCTCGCGCCGTGACGAACAGCAGTGGCCTGGAGTACCGAGGCATCACCTTCTACGCCGGCCACCTGCGCATGCCCCAGGCGGAGCTGGGCCCGGCGATGCGCGAGCAAGCCGCGCGGCTGGCCACCTACGTGGGCACCCTGACGGACGCGGGACTGCGGCCCTCTACCGTGAGTGGTGGCTCCACGCCGACGCTGTGGCGTTCGCACGAAGTCACCGGGCTCACGGAGATTCGCCCGGGCATCAACATCTTCAACGACCGCAACTCCGCGGCGGTGGGCGCATGCCAGTGGGACGAATGCGCGTACTCCGTGCTGGCCACGGTGGTGAGCACCACGGTGCCAGGACAGGCCGTCATCGACGCGGGCTCCAAGGCCCTGGCCAAGGAGGAGGGCTTCGCGGACGCAGGCGGGTACGGCGCCCTGCTCGACATGCCGGACATCCTGGTGCGCGGCCTGTCGGAGGAGCACGGCCTGCTCGACCTCTCCCGCACCGCCTGGCGGCCCCGCGTGGGCGACCGCGTGCGCGTGGTACCCAACCACGCCTGTGCCTCCGTCAACCTGCACGACCGGCTGCACCTGCTGCGCCAGGGCACCTGGGCCGGCACGCACGCCATCACCGCGCGCGGCTGGTGACGCGCGCCGCTCAGTCCATGCGCTGGAGTTCCTTAGACAGCAGCGTCTCCAGCTCACGGATGTTGCGGTAGACGATGCAGCGATAGGACGCGACGTCGAAGCGAAGCTCGTTCACGTCACGCACCAGCAGCAGCGTGGGCCGCCCGCGCCCCCACGCATAGCCGACCTCCAGGTACACGTTCGGATTGGCCAGGGACAGGTCGGCAATCACCACCTTCGCCGTCTCGATGCGCTCGCGGATGCGCTGGATGATGGGGCCGTCGAACAGCTCCTGGTCCACGCGCTCGCACAGCATGCCCGCGGCCTTCACCGGGCCCTGGATGCCGTAGTGATACGTGTCCTCCAGTTCGGGTGCGAAAGGCATGGCCACGAAGGCGTGAGGCTTTGCCATGGACACAGTGCCCGCCGTCGCCAGGGACGGCGCCTGCGTCACGGCGGACATTCGCCGCACCCGGAAGCCACCCTCCGGAAGCGGCTCCACGCCAGGCGTTGCGCTCAAGCCGCGTGTGAAGGCCTTGGCAAGTCTTTGCGCACGGCGAGCGTCCCGCTCCACCACCGTGAAGCGCGTCAGGGATTGAGGCCCGGCGCCACGTTGGAAGGCTTCAACGAGCCCGCCCACGAAGGCGAGCACGGCCTCGTCTTCATCCAAGCCGTAGTTGGGGCCATGGACGGTGCCCGCGACATGCGCGAGGCCCGAGTGGCTCTCCAGCGCCGCCAGCGCACGCACCGCGAACTGACGAATCTCGTGGTAGCCGAACTCGCCCAGACGAACAGTGCCCAGGAAGAGCGCCAGTGGCGCCGTCAGGGCCCCCCGCGTCTCCACGAGGCGACTCGCACCGGGCACGAGCGTGAGCTGCGCCAAGGGAACGCCCGCCAGCTCCAGGCGCCGGGCCGCTTGACCCGTCGCGCCATAGAGACTCTGTGCGTATTTGAACAGCACCGCGTCCGCGGTGAACTCGGTCAGGTCTCCTACCTTCAACGCCACGTCGAGGAACTGGGCCATTGCGCCCCACTGTAAAGCCTTGCGCTTGCTGTTCCCAACCCGACGTCCACGTCTGCCCATCAGGGCATGACGCAATGCGCCTCTCTTTTTCTCGGCTATCAAGTACGTCCCGTCTGAAGATCTCCGTTTGTGTTGTGTTAAGGAACCACCCCGACCCTTGGGGGGTCCATCCCGACACGGCCATGACGGCGCGGGGCACGGAGGAGAGTCATATGGAGCGCATTGGAATTGTTGGCGCCGGCACCGCGGGACTTCACCTGGGTCTGAAGCTGCTGTCCCACGGTGTGCCTGTGACGATCTTCACGGAGCAGGAGCCGAGCCGGCTACGGGGTTCCCGTCTGCTCAACACGGTGGCGCACCACGCCCCCACGCGCATGCGCGAGCGCGTCCTGGGCGTGGACCACTGGAGCGGCCCCAACGCCGACATGTTCTATATCGGCATCCATGTGAACGGCGACCCCCACCCGTTCAGCCTCCGGGGCCGCGTGGATTCCCCCTCCATCTTCGTGGACTACCGCCAGTACCAGCCGCGCCTCGCGGAGGACTTCGTCGCGCGCGGCGGCAAGCTGGAGGTGCTCCCCGTGGACGTGGACGTGCTGGAGCGCCTGGCGCGGCAGCACGCGCTGATGGTGGTCGCCACCGGGCGCAATGGCCTGACGCGCCTGTTCCCTCGCGTGCCCGAGCTGTCGCCGCACACGCAGCCGCCGCGCATGCTCTTCGCCGCGCTGCTCAAGGGCGTGCGGATGCAGGAGCCCATCGGGATGAACGCCCACCTGATTCCCGGCCAGGGCGAAATCTTCGAGTCCCAGGTCGTCACCGCGAACGGGCGCGTGCCCAGCGTGCTCATCGAGGCGCTGCCCGGCAGTGAGCTGTCCCGGCTCGGCACGCAGCGCTACGACGAAGACCCGCGCGCCTTCGAGGCGATGCTGATGGACTTCCTGCGCCGCTTCGCCCCCGCCACCTACGAGCGCGTGGACCCGGCGAGCTTCGGCGTGCTCGGGCCACTCGACTACCTCCAGGGCGCCTTCACGCCGACGGTGCGCCAGGGCTGGGCGCCTCTGTCGGGTGGCCGCTTCGTCCTGGCGGTGGGCGACACGCATGTGACGAACGACCCCGTCGCGGGCCAGGGCGCCAACGCGGGGTCCGCCTCCGCGTTCGCGCTGGCGGAGCACATCGTCACCGCGCTGGCGGAGAGCCGCCCCTTCGACGCGGCCTTCTGTCGCGAGGCCGAAGCCGGTTCGTGGGCCGCCACCGCGCCGGCGACGCATTGGACCAATGCGCTGCTCCAGCCGCCGCCTCCGCACGTGATTGAGCTGCTGGCGGCTGGAAGCAAGGACGTCCGGGTCGCGGATGCCATCGCCACCGCCTTCGTGACGCCCGAGCTCATCCTCTCCGCATGTGCCAGCCCGGAGAGCACCGCGGCGTTCATCGCGCGGCACCGTCCCCTCGCCCGCG
>NZ_JAAIYB010000129.1 GCF_010894475.1 Myxococcus vastator | reverse complement strand
GCCCCGTCCCCGTCAGCCCACCTACTCGTTCAGTTGGACGAGCGTCACCCTGTCGGCCCCGTACAACGAACTGTAGTTGGAGATCGCAATCACCGGTTTTCCGGACCTCCCCACCGCCAACGTCGAAGGAGACACGGAGCCATCCGAGGAGATGTGGTCCGTCGCATACGAGCCCCGCCGGTGCCAGTACATGTAGACGCCGGAGGCCGAACCGCTGCTGTAACCCCCAGAGCTCACGGCAAACGTCACCATGATGTGCCCGTTGCCATCCACCGCGACGGAAGGCCAGCGGCGCTCCCGCGCATGGACGTAGGACCCCGTGGCCATCACGACGCGGAGGTCCCACGCCGAACCCACCCATTCAGCCACGACCACCTTCCGGTGGTAACCCAAGAAGTCGGCTTCAGCCCAGGTCGCCATGGGCCGCCCATCCGGCAACGTGGCCAGCGCGGGCTCGGTCGCCTGCTCCCGCAGACTGTCCTGGGTTTCGTGGAGAAGCCGCCCTTCCCTTGCCTCCCAAGCCGAACCATTCCAATAGCGGACGTACAGCCCCGCGCCAACGGCCGAGGACTCGGCCTCCGCCCAGGCCAGAAAGACGCCCCCGGAGCCATCCACGCTCAACGCGGGCGCATATGCCGAGACGGTGGCCTCCGGCCCCGTGCCCACCCGCTGAACGTCTCCCAATCGCAGCCACCCTCCACCTTCCCAGCGGTGGACATGAACTCCATCCGCGGCGCTCCAGGCCACGATGGGGCGGCCTTCGCTGTCGACCGCGAGCGCGGCGCCCAGCAACGCCGCGGCATCGGGCGCGTTCACACGCGCGCCCAGCGGCGCCCAGGTGTCCACCGACCATTGAAAGACGTGGAGCGCGGGGTTGGCCTCCGCGGCATCACGCTGGAGGAACGCCATCACCAGACGCCCCTCCGAGCCCAGCGCGAGGCGGGGATGAGAGACGATGGCCTCCGGAGAGGCCCCTGGCGCGATGACCGGGGCACCGACCTCCTGCCAGGCACCGTCTTCCAAGCGCCCCACGACGATGCCCGCCGCGCGCACAGCCTCGTCAAGCGGCGCGCTGCCGAGCGCATCGGCGAGCGCGGCCACCGGCGCCCCGTCCGGTTCCACGACCAGTGCCAGCCGGTCCGTCACCGAGGCGGGGCCATCCCTCCCTGATGACGGCCACTGCGACCAGTGCGGAGACTCTTGATGGAAAAGGTCGACCTCCCAGGTCCAGTCGACGTGCCCTACAGGAAGCCCATTGTGTACGGCGTGGTTTCCCGCCCGGTCCCTGACGTTCCACAGCGGCACGGAAGCCGAGCCCGTTGACGGCAGCACCTCTGGCTTGTCTATCTGCGCATGCAGCGTCAAGCGGTCCTCGGACAACGACATACGCGGGGACAGGGTTCGGCCCTCTATCTGGACACTGGCCGTAGGGCCTTCGTCCTGAGTGAGCCAGAGGGCCTCCGAGAAGGTCACCGCCAAGGTCGTCGTGCGGCCCACGCGGAGGCCGCTCATGGGCGACCGGCTCACGACGCTGGGGCCCGTGCGGTCGACCGTCACGGAATGCTTCGGGCTCAGGAGGGAGTGCCCCTTCCATTGCGTTCGAGCCTGAAGCTGATGCACGCCCTCCGGCAGCTGGGTTGTGTCCCACTCGAACTGGAAAGGCGGCAGCAGCGTGGCCAGGAGCGAGCCATTCAAGAAGACCTCCACTGTCTCTGGCGTGCCCCCGTGCGCTCGCACCGTGACGGGGAGGACTCCGTTCGCGTACTCCATTTCCGGTGCGTTGTTGATTTGCAGGCGCAGAGCGTCGCTTGGGGAAGGGCTGCCTGGCTGTCCATCTGAGATTTCACCACAGCCAGACATGGCCAGCGCCGCGATGAGAAGCGTGGCGAGTGCCGGGGGCACGACGGAAGAGCGAGGCATCGAATCTCCTGACAGGAATGTGCCTCTTTGGACACGCGAACCGACGCGGACGGGAACCTGGCCTCTCAAAAACTCCAGCCCAGCCCGGCCCCCGCGCTCGCGAGCGGCCGTAGCACGTTGCCCTCGGGCAGCGGCATCACCGCGCCGCCCAGGCCCCCCGTGACGACCAGCGACACATCCGCTCCACCCACCCAAACGGAAGCGCTCACGCCGCCGTAGGTCGCCACGCCCCGCCTGGAGGTGCCCCCATCGTTCTGGAGGAAGAACAGCGCGCCCAGCTCGGGGCCGAGCACCAGCGCCCCCACCTCGCCGTGGAACCGGCGCCCCATTCCCAGCCGCAGGGACCACTCCGTCTGGCGGATACCTCGGCTCAACGCGGACGTGCTGGCGCGCCCGGCGAACGTCCCCCAGACCACGTCCAGCAGCCCCGGCTCGATGGGGGCTTTGAACACGGCGGTGAGGTGGCCCCCCTTGCCCGCGCCGAAGCTGCTGGCGGTCCGCGTCAAGAAGGAGCCCCCCAGGTGGACCGCGCCCCGCCAGCCCGTGGGGCCCTTCTCCTGCATCGCCACCAACGCGCCCTGGCGGAGCAGCGGCTCGTCCACCAGCACGTGCCCTTGTTCGGGCACCGCGACGCGCAGCTCCAGCCATGCGTCCTCCCGCCGCGAACGCAGGCGGTAGCCCCCAGGCGGCAGGGCCAGCATCACCGGACCGCTGCCCTTGGAGAACACGCCCATCACCATGCCGTCCTGCTCCGAGGCCACCACCCACTCGCCCGGCTCGGGCACGGTGATGAGCAGCCTGCTGGGCGCGAGCACGGGCTCGGTGAGCACCAGCTCCCCCTGCCCCTTCAAATCGAAGTGGAAGTTCGGGTGCTGCGTCCCCGCGCGGGTCAGCAGCGTGGACTCCACCGTGCGCCCGTACGCGTAGGCATAGGACTCCTGAAGTGTCACGCGCCCATCCCGGTTCAGGTCCCCCGCCCCGCGCAGTCCCGCCAGCAGGTGGTGCGTGAAGAACGAGCCCTGGAGGTCATCGGCCTCCTGCGAGGCTTCGTCCGCGCTGGACGACGTGACGATGACGCGCCCCTTGATGGCGGGCGCGGACCACTGCACCAGCCGCTCCTCCACCGGCTCCAGGCCCTTGATGCGGGTGGCCGCGCCAGAGCGGCACGAGTCGATGAACATCACCGCCACCCCCACCGGGGACGCCTCCATGAACGCCACCAGGTCCTTCACCGGCAGGCGCGTCCCGGAGAGGTGCAGCGACTCACCGTCGGCGTGGCTCGACACGTAGACGAGGAGCTGGTCGCCTGGCGTGGCATCACGCGCCATGCGTTCGCGCAGCGTCCCGAGCGCCGCCTTCACCTGGCTGGCATCCGCGCCCAGGACGACCTGGGCATCCTCGGGGAGAAGGCCCCCCGCGTCCCGGAACAGGGTGAACATGCGGCGCGCGTCCGCGTCCGCGAAGCGCAGGGGCTCGTCGGAGGCCAGCCCCCGGTTGGCGCCGATGAGCAACGCATAGCGCCTGGGCGGCGGAGCCTCCTCGACGGGAGCCTGCGACAACAGCGCGGCGGTCAACAGCGAGAGCAGCATCATGGGCTGGAGCTCACGGGGACGGCGAGACGGTAGTGGTGCGCCGCGCCTTCGAGCCGCGCGGGAGGCTGGCAATCCGAAGACAACTCGAGGGCAGCGCAGGCGGCGGCGCGAATCGCCAGGGCCGCGCGGCCCGGCTCGGCCGGCAGCGGCGCGTCCGAGAAGAACGCATCCAGCACGAAGTCACCGGGCGTGACGATGAAGGTGGGCGGCATCACCAGCGCCGTCGGGTCTCCCGACTGCGTGCCCCGCGCGGGCCACAGGAGCGACACCTTGCCCGCCGCGTCCGTGGCGAACACCAACGCATACCGGTAGGGCGCCGGCTTCAGCGAGAGCGTCACCACGTCCCCAGGCGACAACGGCGCATCCACGGCGCCGTCCGACTGCCGCACCACGGACACGAAGGGACCGCCCTTGACGCGGACGCCTTCCGGCGGCTCCCGCGGCACCACCACCGAAGCCAGCCCCAAGGCCAGGGCCAGTGGAACCGCCCACCGCCACGTCCGGAGGAGCCTCCGCGCGGGGGCAGGTGCGGCGCGCTGCGCCAGCACCCGGGTTCGCGTCCACGCGAACTCAGGCGCCACACGCGCCGCGCCCGCCGCCTCGCGCAGCCGCGCCAGCTTCGCCTGACACTGCGCACACGTCGCGAGATGCGCGGGCGGGGGGGCGTCTTCCACGACCAGCTCATCCAGCGCGAGCCTCGACAGGTGCCCGCTCATGACCGGGGCTCCAGCGCCAGCTCCCGCGCGCGAACGCGGACCTTCTCCAATTCGCGCCCCACCGTCTTGCGCGACAGGCCCACCACCTCCACGATTTCCTCCTGGGTGAGCGCGTCCACGAAGTGGAGCGTCGCAATCTGGAGGGCCCGGTCATCCAGCTCGCGAGCCAGCACCCGCAGCAGGTTGCGCGCCTCCACCTCCTGCGGGTCCTCGCCAGCCGCCTCCGCTTCGGTGGGCGCCTGGACGGGGACGTCCTTCAGCGCCCGGCTCCGCAGCATGTTGAGGCAGACATGGGTGGTGACCCGGAAGATGTAGGTCATGGGGCGTGCCTCCGCGCGAAACGCCCCACCCGCCTGGAGGAGCCGGCAGAAGACCTCCTGCACGGCGTCCCAGGCGTCCGAATCGCGGCCGAGCAGGGTCCTGGCCCTCCCGTGGACGGTGGGCGCGTACTTTTCATAGAGGTCGGCGAGCTCCGAGGCGCCTAGTCCCCGGGCCATTTTCTCTCCACGCTCCATTGGACACGCGACCGTGCCAGCGTGGGAACGCGCCCCCCAGAAAAAACGCCGCTCCCCCCGGGAGGCTCAGTTCGTGGAGCGCGTCACTGCTTCCGGGGGCACGGCGACGGCAGGCGCCTCCGTCTCGCGCGGCAGCCAGACGTGGAAGGAGGAGCCCTCCCCCGCCACGCCCGGGGACTCCACCCAGATGCGGCCGCCGTGCTGCTCCACGATGCCCTGGCTGATGGTGAGCCCCAGGCCCAGGCCGCCGTACTTGCTGCCGTGCGCGCGGCCGAAGCGCTCGAAGATGAGCGCCTGCTTCTCCTTGGGGATGCCCACGCCAGTGTCCGTCACCGACAGGTGGACGCCCTCGTCGCGCTCACCCTGCACCCGCACCCACACGGGCCCGCCCTCCGGCGAGTAGCGCAGGGCGTTGGACAGCAGGTTCGTCAGCACCTGGTCCAGCCGGCCCCGGTCCCACGTCCCCTCGAGCTGCTCGGACGCCTCGACGTGGATTTCATGGCCTTGCGACAGCACCGCCATGCGGTCCCGCGTCTCCTGCACCAGGTGGCTCAGGTCGAACCGCTCCAGCTCCAGCGACAGGCGCCCTGCCTGGAGCCGGCTGATGTCCAGCAGGTCCTCCACCAGCTTGGCCATCCGGTCGATTTGCCGGTTGATGATTTTGAGCGACTTGCCCGGCCCGGACTCCGTCTCGCCGCCCAGCTTCAGCAGCGCCAGGTGCGCGTGGCCCTTGGCCGCGGCCAGCGGCGTGCGCAGCTCATGGCTGGCCGCCGCGAGGAAGGAGTCCTTCGCCTCGCTGGCCAGCCGCAGCGCCGTCTCCGCCCGCTGCCGCTCGGTGATGTCGCGCGCCACGGAGATGAAGCGCCCCGGGCCGCCGTCCGCCGCCACGTACTGGAGCACCACCTCCACCGGCACCTCCGAACCATCCCGCCGGCGGTGGCTGGTGGAGTACGTCTGGCTGGGCAACGTGCCACTCACCAGCGGCGCCAGCAGCTTGCGGAAGCCGGCCTCGTCGAAGGCGCCCTCCACCTCCAGCACCGACAGGCCCACCAGCTCCTCGGTGCTGCTGGCCAGCTGCTTGGCCGCGCCCGCGTTGGCGTAGGTGAGCGTCAGCGAGTCCGGGGAGAACATGAGGACGCAGTCCAGCGTCGCGTCCAGCGTCGCCTTGAAGCGCCCCTGCGCCTCCTCCGCCCGGCGCTTGTCGTCGATGTCCGTGGCCACGGCAATCCAGCCGGCCAGCAGGCCATTCTCGTCCCGCTCCGGCACCGCGCGCGCCAGGTGCCAGCGGTACACGCCGTCGAAGCGGCGCAGGCGGAACTCGCGCTCCACGCGCTGCCCCATGCGGATGGCCTGCACCCATGCGGCGCGCATGGCCTCGCGGTCCGCCGCGTGGACGAACTCCAGGAAGGTGTTGAGCGACAGCGGCTGGTCCGCCTGGATGCCGGTGTAGTCCCGCGCGGCGCGGTTGGCGTAGGTGAAGCTGCCGTCCGAGCGCGCCGCCCACATCACCTCCGGCAAGGACTCCGTGAGCCGCAGGTGGCGCAGCTCGCTCTGCCGCTCCATCGCCTCGCGCTCGCGCTGCCGCAGGAGCACCGCCTGCCGCTGAAGCTGCTGCTCCTTGAGGAACAGGTCCACGAAGACGCTGACCTTGGAGCGGAGGATTTCCGGGTCGAACGGCTTGAGCAGGTAGTCCACCGCGCCGTGCGCGTAGCCCTTGAAGACGTGGGCCGTGTCGCGGCTGAGCGCGGTGAGGAAGATGATGGGGATGGTGCGCGTGCGCTCGCGCTGCTTGATGAGCGTGGCCGTCTGGAAGCCGTCCAGCCCCGGCATCTGGACGTCCATCAGGATGACGGCGAAGTCGCGCTGAAGCAGGAACTTGAGCGCCTCCTCACCGCTGGTGGCCTTCACCAGCTCCTGCCCGAGCGGCTCGAGGATGGCCTCGAGCGCGAGCAGGTTGGATGGATGGTCATCCACCATCAGGATGCTCGCCCGGGGCGGGGAGGGCCTTTCCTGGTTGCGGTCCGCGGAGATGTGTTCGCTAGGCGTCATTGAAGTCGGCGGATGAATCTGCCCCGGTCCTACCTTTTCTCAAGGTGGAAGAGGCTAGGCGTCCCCTCGACCGGACCCAAGCCCGGAAGAGGAGCGCCGTACGGTAAACATCACTCAGTGAATCAAGCCGTCACCCACAGACGGATGAGCTCCAGGAGCTTGTCGGTGTCCACCGGCTTGGGCAGGTAGTCACTCGCGCCGGCCGCCATGCACTTCTCCCGGTCGTCCTTCAGCGCCTTGGCCGTCACCGCGATGATGGGGAGGCTGGAGTACTTGAGGTCCTTGCGGATGGCCCGCATGGTCTCATAGCCGTCCATCTCCGGCATCATCACGTCCATGAGGACGATGTCGACATCGCGGTGCTGCTCGAGCATCTCAATGGCCGCGCGCCCGTTCTCCGCGAACACCACCTGCATGCCGTGGTTCTCCAGCACGCTGGTGAGCGCGAAGATGTTGCGCATGTCGTCATCCACCACCAGGACCTTCCTGGCGGACAGCTCCGCGTCCTTGTCGTTGCGCTGCGCCAGGGCGGCCCGCGCGCGCGGCGGCAGGTTCTGGTCCAGCCGGTGGAGGAACAGCGCCGTGTCGCTGAGCAGCTGCTCCGGGCTCTTCGTCCCGCTCTTGAGGATGACGCTGCCGGTGTAGCGGCGCAGCCGGGCCTCGTCCTTGGGCGTCAGCTCCTTGCCGGTGTAGATGACGATGGGCAGGTCGCGGAAGCGGTTCTGCGTCTTGACCTCCTCCACCAGCCGGATGCCGTCGGTGTCGGGCAGCATCAGGTCGATGACGACGCAGTCGAACTCGCCGGTCTCCAGGCGCTGGAGCACCTCCTCACCGGTGGCCACGGCCGTCACCACCACGTCGCCGCCCTCGCTGAGCAGCGTCACCAGGCTGTCGCGCTGGACGTCGTCGTCCTCCACCAGCAGCAGCCGGCGCTCCTTGCGCTCCAGGAAGCTGGCCAGTTGGTTGAACACCCGCTCCAGGCCCTCCTTGCTGACGGGCTTGGTGAGGTAACCGAAGGCGCCCTGCGAGTTGCCCTGGTTCTTGTCCATGACGCTGATGACGTGCACGGGGATGTGGCGCGTGCGCGGGTTGCGCTTGAGCCGGTCCAACACGCTCCAGCCGTCCACCACGGGGAGCTGGATGTCCAGGGTGATGGCGTGCGGCTGGAACTCGTTGGCCATGGACAGGCCGGTGTCACCGCGCGTGGCCACCAGGGCCTTGAAGCCCTTCTCCCGCGCCATCTGCACCATGATGCGGGCGAACTTCACGTCGTCCTCGATGAGCAGCAGGACGCGGTCCCCTTCGCGGATGTGGTCGCGGTCATCCTCCACGGCGACGGGCGTCAGCAGCGACTCGATGGGCGGCGGCAGCGCCGCGTCCAGCACGTGGCCGCTGTCCGCCACCGGCTGCGCGACCGGCGGCTCCGCGCTCGGCGGCTCCGGCGTCGGAGGCGGCGGCAGCCGGGGCGGAGGCTCGTACGGGGACGGCAGGGACGACAGGCCCTCCTCCTCCGGGCTGAGGTACTCGGGCGGCAGGTAGAGGGTGAAGGTGCTGCCGCGGCCGGGCTCACTGGTCACCTGGATTTCGCCGCCCAGCAGCTTGGCGATTTCGCGGCTGATGGACAGGCCCAGGCCCGTGCCGCCGTACTTGCGCGCGGTGGAGCCGTCCGCCTGCTGGAACGCCTCGAAGATGAGGCGCTGCTTGTCCCGCGCGATGCCGATGCCCGTGTCCGACACCGCGAAGCCGAGCACGTACCGCGAGCGCCGCAGCGTCTCGTGGTCGAAGTGCGTGCCTGCCTCGACCTGCTTCACCTTCAGCTGGACGCTGCCCTCGTCGGTGAACTTGAAGGCGTTGGACAGCAGATTCTTGAGCACCTGCTGGAGCCGCTGAGGGTCGGTGCGGATGTGGCGCGGCGCGCCGGGCCCCACCTCCACGGTGAAGGACAGGCCCTTCTGCTCCGCGACGGGGAGGAAGCTGCGCTCGATGAACTGGTTGAGCTCGGTGAGGACGATGTCCCGCGGCTCCACCTGCATCTTCCCGGCCTCCACCTTGGACAGGTCGAGGATTTCGTTGATGAGGCTGAGCAGGTCTCCGCCGGAGGCGTAGATGGTGTTCGCGTACTCCACCTGCTTGGTGCTGAGGTTGCCGTCCTTGTTGTCCGACAGCAGCTTGGCCAGGATGAGCAGCGAGTTGAGCGGCGTGCGCAGCTCGTGGCTCATGTTGGCCAGGAACTCGCTCTTGTACTTGGAGATGACGGTGAGCTGCTCGGCCTTCTCCTCCAGGCTGACGCGGGCGCGCTCCACCTCGTTGTTCTTCTCCTCCACGCGGCGGTTCTGCTCCTCCAGGAGCGTCGCCTTCTCCTCCAGCTCGATGTTGCTGCGCTTGAGCGCGTCCTGCTGCTGCGTCAGCTCATTGGACTGGCTCTGGAGCTCCTGCGTCAGGTCCTGCGACTGGAGCAGGAGCTGCTCGGTGCGCATGTTGGCGATGATCATGTTCAGCACCACGCCAATGGTCTCCGTGAGCTGGTCCAGGAAGATCTGGTGGATGGCGCTGAACGCGTGGAAGGAGGCCAGCTCGATGACGGCCTTCACCTCGCCCTCGAAGAGGACGGGCAGGACGATGATATTGAGCGGCGCGGCCTCGCCCAGCCCGGAGGAGATGGTGATGTAGTCCTCCGGCACGTGGGTGAGCAGGATGGTCTTCCGCTCCAGCGCGCACTGGCCTATCAGGCCCTCACCGAAGCGGAACCGGTTGGCGATGTTCTTTCGCTCCCGGTACGCGTAGGTGCTGGTGAGCTTGAGCAGCGGCACTCCCGCCTCGACGCCGTCCACCAGGAAGAAGGCGCCGTGGTGCGCGGAGACCAGCGGCGTCAGCTCGCTCATGATGAGGCGGCTGACGGCGTCCAGGCTCTTCTGGCCCTGCATCATGCCGCTGAACTTCGCCAGGTTCGTCTTGAGCCAGTCCTGCTCCTGGTTCTTCTGCGTCGTCTCACGCAGGTTGACGATCATCTGGTTGATGTTGTCCTTCAGCGCGGCGACCTCGCCCTCCGCCACGACGGTGATGCTGCGCGTGAGGTCCCCCTTCGTCACCGCGGTGGCCACGTCGGAGATGGCGCGCAGCTGGCTCGTCAGGGTGCCGGCCAGCTGGTTCACGTTGTCCGTGAGCTGCCGCCACGTGCCGCGCGCGCCGGGCACGCGGGCCTGGCCGCCCAGCTTCCCTTCGATGCCCACCTCGCGCGCCACCGTCGTCACCTGGTCGGCGAAGGTGCCCAGCGTGTCCGTCATGTTGTTGATGGTCTCCGCCAGCGCGGCGACCTCGCCCTTCGCCTCCACGGCCAGCTTCTGCGTCAGGTCGCCGTTGGCGACGGCCGTCACCACCTTGACGATGCCTCGCACCTGCGTCGTGAGGTTGGAGGCCATGAAGTTCACGTTGTCCGTGAGGTCCTTCCACGTGCCAGCCACACCGGGCACGCGGGCCTGGCCGCCCAGCTTCCCTTCGACGCCCACCTCGCGCGCCACCGTGGACACCTGCTCGGCGAAGGTGCCCAGCGTGTCCGTCATGTTGTTGATGGTCTCCGCCAGCGCGGCGACCTCGCCCTTCGCCTCCACGGCCAGCTTCTGCTTCAAGTCGCCGTTGGCGACGGCCGTCACCACCTTGACGATGCCGCGCACCTGCGTGGTGAGGTTGCGGGCCATGAAGTTCACGTTGTCCGTGAGGTCCTTCCACACGCCGGACACGCCCCGCACCTCCGCCTGACCGCCCAGCTTGCCCTCGGTGCCGACCTCGCGCGCGACGCGCGTCACCTCCGCGGAGAAGCTGTTGAGCTGGTCCACCATGATGTTGATGGTGTCCTTCAGCTCCAGGATTTCGCCCTTGGCGTCGACCGTGATCTTCTTGGACAGGTCGCCATTGGCCACCGCCGTTGTCACCAGCGCGATGTTGCGCACCTGCGCGGTGAGGTTGGAGGCCATGCTGTTCACGTTGTCCGTGAGGTCCTTCCACGTCCCGGCGACGCCGGGCACCGCGGCCTGACCGCCCAGCTTGCCGTCCGTCCCCACCTCCTTCGCGACGCGGGTCACCTCGGCGGCGAAGGCGCGGAGCTGGTCCACCATGGTGTTGATGGTGCTCTTCAGCTCCAGGATTTCGCCCCGGGCCTCCACCGAGATTTTCTGCGACAAGTCGCCGTTGGCCACCGCCGTGGTCACCTTGGCGATGTTGCGCACCTGGTCCGTGAGGTTGCCGGCCAGGACATTCACATTGTCCGTGAGGTCCTTCCACGTGCCGGCGACGCCGGGCACCGCGGCCTGACCGCCCAGCTTGCCCTCGGTGCCGACCTCCTTGGCGACGCGGGTCACCTCGGAGGCGAAGGCGCGGAGCTGGTCCACCATGGTGTTGATGGTGTTCTTCAGCTCCAGCACCTCGCCCTTCACGGAGACGGTGATTTTCTGGGACAGGTCACCGTTGGCCACCGCCGTGGTCACCTTGGCGATGTTGCGCACCTGGTCCGTGAGGTTGCCGGCCAGGACATTCACGTTGTCCGTGAGGTCCTTCCACACGCCGGACAGGTCCTTCACGTCGGCCTGCCCGCCCAGCTTGCCCTCGGTGCCGACCTCCTTCGCGACGCGCGTCACCTCGGCGGCGAAGGCGCGGAGCTGGTCCACCATGGTGTTGATGGTGCTCTTGAGCTCCAGCACCTCGCCCTTGGCGTCGACGGTAATCTTCTTGGACAAATCGCCGTTGGCGACGGCCGTCGTCACCTCGGCGATGTTGCGCACCTGCGCCGTGAGGTTGTTGGCCAGCAGGTTCACGTTGTTGGTGAGGTCCTTCCACGTGCCCGCGACGCCCGGCACTTCCGCCTGGGCGCCCAGCTTGCCTTCCACGCCCACCGTGCGCGCCACGTCCGTCACCTGCTGCGCGAAGATGGACAGCGTCTGCGTCATCGCGTTGATGGTGTCCGCGAGCGCGGCAATCTCCCCCTTGGCGTCCAGGGTCAGCTTCTGGTTCAGGTCGCCGTTGGCCACCGCCGTCACCACGCGCACGATGCCGCGCACCTGCGTGGTGAGGTTGACGGCCATGAAGTTCACGTTGTCCGTGAGGTCCTTCCACACGCCGGACACGCCGCGCACCTCCGCCTGGCCGCCCAGCTTGCCCTCGGTGCCGACCTCCTTCGCGACGCGCGTCACCTCGGCGGCGAAGCTGTTGAGCTGATCCACCATGGTGTTGATGGTGCTCTTGAGCTCCAGCACCTCGCCCTTGGCGTCGACGGTAATCTTGCGCGACAGGTCACCCCTGGCGACGGCCGTCGTCACCTCCGCGATGTTGCGGACCTGGTCGGTGAGGTTGTTGGCGAGCAGGTTCACGTTGTTGGTGAGGTCCTTCCACGTGCCCGCGACGCCCGGCACCACCGCCTGGGCGCCCAGCTTGCCCTCCACGCCCACCGTGCGCGCCACGTCCGTCACCTGCTGCGCGAAGATGGACAGCGTCTGCGTCATCGCGTTGATGGTGTCGGCCAGCTCGGCGACCTCGCCCTTGGCCTCCATCTTCAGGCGCTGGGTGAGGTCACCGTTGGCGACGGCCGTCACCACCTTGGCGATGCCGCGCACCTGCGTGGTGAGGTTGACGGCCATGACATTCACGTTGTCCGTGAGGTCCTTCCACGTCCCGGACACGCCGCGCACCTCGGCCTGGCCGCCCAGCTTGCCGTGGGTGCCGACCTCGCGCGCCACGCGCGTCACCTCGGAGGCGAAGCTGTTGAGCTGGTCCACCATGGTGTTGATGGTGTTCTTCAGCTCCAGGATTTCGCCGCGCGCGTCCACGGTGATTTTCTTGGACAAGTCGCCGTTGGCCACCGACGTCGTCACCAGCGCGATGTTGCGCACCTGCGTGGTGAGGTTGGAGGCCATGTAGTTCACGTTGTCCGTGAGGTCCTTCCACACGCCGCCCACGCCCTTCACGTCGGCCTGGCCGCCCAGCTTGCCGTCGGTGCCCACCTCGCGGGCCACGCGCGTCACCTCGGAGGCGAAGGCGCGGAGCTGGTCCACCATGGTGTTGATGGTGTCCTTGAGCTCCAGCACCTCGCCGCGCACGTCGACCGTGATTTTCTTGGACAGGTCGCCCTTGGCGACGGCCGTCGTCACCTCGCCGATGTTGCGCACCTGGGCCGTGAGGTTGCTGGCCATCAGGTTCACGTTGTCCGTGAGGTCCTTCCACGTCCCGGCGGCGCCGGGCACCTGGGCCTGGGCGCCCAGCTTGCCTTCCACGCCCACCGTGCGCGCGACGCTGGTCACCTGCTGCGCGAAGACGTTGAGGGTGTCCGTCATCGCGTTGAGCGTGGCGCCCAGCGCGGCAATCTCCCCCTGCGACGGCACCATCAGCTTCTGGGTGAGGTCGCCGTTGGCGACGGCCGTCACCACCTTCACGATGCCCCGCACCTGGGTGGTGAGGTTGGAGGCCATGAAGTTCACGTTGTCGGTGAGGTCCTTCCACGTGCCGGACACGCCGGGCACCGCGGCCTGACCGCCCAGCTTGCCCTCGGTGCCCACCTCGCGCGCCACGCGCGTCACCTCGGAGGCGAAGCCGTTGAGCTGGTCCACCATGGTGTTGATGGTGCTCTTGAGCTCGAAGACCTCGCCGCGCGCGTCCACGGTGATTTTCTTGGACAAGTCGCCGTTGGCCACCGCGGTGGACACCTCGGCGATGTTGCGCACCTGGGCCGTGAGGTTGTTGGCCATCAGGTTCACGTTGTCCGTGAGGTCCTTCCACACGCCGGACACGCCGCGCACCTCGGCCTGACCGCCCAGCTTGCCGTCGCTGCCCACCTCGCGGGCCACGCGCGTCACCTCGGCGGCGAACGAGTTGAGCTGGTCCAGCATCGCGTTGACGGTGGTGCCAATGCGGAGGAACTCGCCCTTGACGGGCTGGCCATCAATCTCCAGCGCCATCTTCTGGGTGAGGTCGCCCTGCGCCACGGCCACCAGCACGCGCGCCACCTCCGTGGTGGGCTGCACCAGGTCGCCGATGAGCGAGTTGATGGAGTTGATGCTGTGGGCCCAGTCGCCGCGCACGTCGCCCAGCGACACGCGCTCGCCCATGCGGCCCTCGCGGCCCACCACGCGCTCCACGCGGACCACTTCCTGCGTCAGGGTGGCGTTGAGCGACACCACGGCGTTGAAGGCGCTGGCGATCTCCTCCATCACCGGGTCGGTGGCGCCGCCGGGGAGCCGCACGGTGAAGTCCCCGCCGTGCACCGAACGAAGCGCGGCGAGCAGGGGCTGCAGCGGATGGCCGCCGCGTCCCTGGCTCCGCGGGCTGGACGCGCGCGCGCCGCGGCCCCGGGTGTTGCGACGGGCGGGCTTCGGTGCCGCCTCAAGGTCGGCTGGCGAGGTGGAGCGGGGTCGTCCTCGGTCGCCGCGCACGCGGTTGACCGCGGAGGAGGCCACCTCGCGAGCGGGCTCCTCCGGGCGGGAAGTGCCGTTCCCCGAAGGCTTGCGCGCGGAGGCACGCTTGCGGCCGTTGGTCGGGGATTGGGGAACCTTGGTGTCGTCCACGCGAGAAACCTCTGATCGGGATGAACGCTGCTGGCTGCGCTGAAGCGGCGCCCGGGCTGGGGTGAATCTCCAGGGAGTTCGCGGGCTTGTCGATTCAATGCAGGCCCCGCGGACCCCTGAGCGTTCACCAATGAACGCGGTGGTTCAGGAGGCCGGACCGCCCGTGAAAGGCACGGGACGCCGCGCCTCATACCAACATCTCAGGGGGCGGGGGCCGTGCACGGAAATCCGTCGCAGCCGTGCACATAGAGGGGCCGTCCGAGGAGCCTCCGAGCAGGCGTCCCGGACGGGCGCCTCGCCGGCTCGTACCGGGCGGTCCGGAGGTCCACCACGAAAGCCTGCTCGGCGTCCTGGGCGCAGGCGATCAGGACGCGCTCGGGACGCTCGAGCCACCAGAGTCCCTCCGCTTCACACGGCACCTCCACGGGGAGGGGGGTGAGGGTGCGCGCTTCGTAGAAGCGGAGCGAGGCCCCGTCGAGCACGGCGGCGAAGGTGCCCTCCGCTCCCACGGACAGCCGTGCCTCCGCCCTGGACACCGGCGCCTGCCCCAGCACCGCTCCGTCAGGCGCCACCGAGACGAGCTGGCCCTCCGCGTCGAGCGCCAGCACCCCGCTCCCGTGGCTGACGAGCGACACCGGGGAGAAGTCGCCCATGCGCCGGGCCTCGGCCCCGTCGTCGCGCCAGAGCTGTCCGGCCCGCGACCACCAGAGGCGATTCTCCCGGTCGAAGGTGACGGCGCGGATGCCCGCCAGGGGAAGTCTCCGGGAGCCCTCCGGCAGGGTGCAGACCGCCATGGCCTGGGCGCCATAGACGGCGGCGCGCGAGGCATCCGGCGAGACGGCCCAGCCCAGCAGGGGGCGCTGCAGGTGACGGGCGAGGCAGTGGTTCAGCGCGCCGAAGTGCGGATCCGACGTGGGCGCGGAGATGAGGTAGGGCAGGCTGGTGGTGGCGACGTAGACGAGCAGCCCGAGCGCGGCGGCGGTGGCCACGGTGAGCGGCCATGGACCGGCTCGGCGCAGGCGGGCCTCCTTGGCGGAAGCGCGCGCCGCCTTGCCCCCAGACACCGGACTCTCCCGTCCACTCACGGCGGCGCTCCCGACCTTGCCGGGTGGTGGTGTCAACAGCGGCCCGGCGCTACGTCCCAGTTCGATTCCCCACGACAGCACAGAACGGGGCCGAAGGGTGGCCGTGTCATTCTGTTCTGAAAGGGAGACAACGCCCGCATGGTGAGGGAGAAGGCGCCGCGTACATCGCGCGAAGCGGACAGCACGCGGACGCCTTGGGTCCACACCCTCGATGCCCAACTGAGCGCTCACCATGGGACTGCCGAACAGCACCTGGTGACGCTGAGCATCAACGCGCTGTTCGAAAATGTCGGGACATTTGTGGCGCAAAACCCCCGACATTTCCGAACAGCACGCTCTGAAGCCCCGTCCAGGGGCGGGCTCACCGGAGTCCCCGGGTGAATGCGGCCATGACGGAGGCAGCGGTGCTCACGAGCGGCGGCGCTGGAGCTGAGCTTCCTCGCTCGTGAGCCGTCATGTCCCCGGCGCTGAGGGGCCCGAGGGAGGACTCGACAGGAGCATCCTGACGCCAACGCTCCCGACATGCGGCCATCCTCCTGGCTGTTCGCCTGTTCCCGCGCTTGCCGCCTCGCTCCCGGACCTCACCTTTGCGAGGCAAAGAGAAAGGAACCGACCATGCGACGCGCCATCACCCATGCCGCCCTGAGCTTCAGCCTTCTTACTTCGTCGGCTGGGCTTGCCCAGTCAGCAGGCGGTGGCTCGGCCGGAGGCACGGCGACAGGCGGAACGCCAGGCCCCCTCCAGCCACAGGGAGCCTCTGAACCGGGCAACTTCACTCCGCCAACGCAGTTGGCTCCCGATGATTTGGGACGAAGCTCGATGGACTCGATTGAGACCAACACCGGCGCGGAGCCCGTTGCCGCGCCACCCGCGGGCGCGACACGCGGGGACACCCCACAGCCGGGTATCGGTGGCAGCGGGCAGCCCGAGACACCCGCGAACGCCGCCAGCGGCAGCACGATGGGACCGCAGTCCCCCGCGTCGAACCAGGGCAGCCCGACAGGTGGCAGTGCAGCACCGGCTGGCGCGACCACGGGCGGCGCGGTCAGCGGCGGCGCAACGGACACGCAGGCAGCCAACGGCGCGCGGCCCGAGAACCTCGAGCAAGAGGTCGCGCGGCTTCGCGACCAGGTCCAGCGGCTCGAAGCCGAGGTGGACACATTGCGGCGCGATGACACGGGCACGGGCGGCTCAGGGATGCAGGCCACGGCGCCCGACGCGGACACGGACTCCACGGTGCTGGCCAGCGTCGTCATGCAAGGGCGGGTGGCTTCCGTCGGGGAAGACCGCGTCGTGGTCCGCGACGCGGAGTCCGGAGACACCTTCAACCTGTTCGTCACCAACACCACCCGCATCAGCGCCAACGGCAAGCGCGTCTCACCGAAACAGCTCTCCGCGGGCACGCCCGTGCAGGCCGCGTTCAACTACATCGCGGACGGTGACACCTACGCCACGCAGATTCAGGCCTATCCCGGCCGCAGGCGCTGAGGCCTCGCGCATCCACGCCTCGCGTTCGGTGACACAGCGCCCCAGGGACGTGCCTGGAGCGCCGTGACTGAATCCAGCGACGACGAAGCAGGCGGCCTCACCCCGGCGACGCCGGCTCCTCCAGACTGGCCATGGCCTTGCCGATGTAGGCGAAGAGCGCGGGGTCCAACCCGTGCTTCGCCGCGACCTCGGGCTCCTGCTGATGCGTCGCGTTCAGCGCCCCTTCGATGCCAGGGTCGCCCCCCGTGAACGCCTTCAGCAGCTCCCGCCAGCGCAAGGCCAGCGAGCGCACCGGCTCGCTCGTGGGGTCCGTGCCCTGGTCCAGCTCCGCGCGGACGCGGGCGATGAGCTGGGGCCACTCGGCCTCGACCTGGCGGATGGCCTCCTCGCCCAGGGCCTCGCGGCGGGCCTTCAACTGCTGGAGCTGCTCCGGCGTGTAGTGCTTTTCGAACATGATTCACACCTCATCCCGCCACGGCAGTGTGGCGTGATGAGGTGGGTACGGCCTCACGCGGCGTGAGGCTCAAGCGGATTCAGCGCTCATCATCCGGAGCGCCACCCGCCAGCTTCCGCAGCTTCGCGGCGAACGGGCTCTCCTCTCCAGCCCGCAGCGAGCCGCCCGCCATCCGCTGCCGCCGCGTCATCGCGAGGCCGCCCTCCGCGGGGCCTTCCAGCGACTCCTTTTCGAAGCGGTCCTGTCCACCGAGCGCGCGGCCCACGGGGCGCGATGCAATGACACGGCGGTTCGTATCCACGGACATGAAGGCCCCTTTCGAAGCAGCGGCCCGATGCTACCCCACCTCCGCACCGCTCGCAGCCCCGCCCCACGTCCCCTCCGGGTCCTCCAACGCGGCGCCGATGTCGCGCAGGACACGCGCGGCGTCCTCCACGCCGATGAGCCGGGCGTCCCAGGTGCAGGTGAGCGTCATCACCTGCCCAGGCACCAGCGCGCCCGCGTCCAGCACGGGCTCCGTCCGCACCGAGCCCGGAGCCAACAGGAAGGGCACGCGCGTGTACGGCACCAGGGCCACATAGCCCCGCTCCAGCCCCAGCGAGCCCAGGCTCGTCACCGCCACCGAGCCGAACGGGTCCCACGGCATGCCCACCCAGCGCAGGTCCACGTTCAGCGTGAACCACACGAAGGACAGCAGCCGCAGCGCCAGCCCCATCAGGAAGCCAGGGAGGAGCGAGGAGCGCCGCTTGCCCCGTTCGATGACGGCATCCCGGCGCGCTCGGACCGCCTCGATGCGCGAGGCCATCGTCTCCGCGAAGGCGCCCAGGGACAGCGCGTCCGCGCGGTGCACCGTGGCCGTCGTCAGGTCCGCGCGCCCGGTCTGCGCGGGCTGCACCACCAACACGCAGACGCCGACCTCCTTGCGCCTCCAGGGGCGATTCCAGCGCATCAGGACGTTCGCCTCCGGATGGCGGCGCAGCGCATCCGCGGCGGCCTTGGCCACCAGGTGCGTCACCGTGAGGCGCTGTCCCGTCCGGGCGCGGAAGGCCTCGAGGAAGGCCACCGCCCGCTCCATGCGCACCTCCACCGCCGCATAGGCGCTGGGGTCTCCCGGCGAGCGCCACGTCCCCAGGGCGAGCTTGCGGAAGGCACCGGCGGGGGGTGCGGGTTGAAGGTCGAGGTGCACGGGCGGCGTCCGCCTTCGCACGGAGCCCGGCCCCCTGCAACCGTGCGGAGCCCTGCGCCTGGCCCGCCGCCCTGTTAGACAGGGGCTTTCCTCCCCCGAGGCCCCGACATGACGCCCATCGCCCTGGCCCTGTCTCTCGCCC
>NZ_JAAIYB010000128.1 GCF_010894475.1 Myxococcus vastator | reverse complement strand
CCGCCGCCCTCCCGCTACCGCCCGCGGAGCCCGCCCGTTCTCCCAGCAGTCCGCCGTGAGGCCACACGCTCCCTGGCAGGGCGAGCGACCGGCAGCGCATCTGTCAGGAAGTCCTGGTAAGTGGCGAGGTCCACGCTCCCTGGAGAACCCAGCATGAAGACCTCTGTCTGGAAGGCCCTGGCCCTCGCGTTGCCGCTGACGGCGGCCTGTGGTGGCGCCGCGCAGCAGGAGGAGACACCGGTCGGCCCCGCGCAGGCGCGCCAGGCGCCGCTCACCACGCCCACCGCCACGGTGCGCTTCCTCAACGGCTGGACGCACTCACAGCACGGCGCCATCGTCCGCGGCGGCACGCTCGTCGTCGACTACGACTTGTACCGGATGACGGACTGCCACCACAGCACCTACGCCGGCCAGCAGGCGTGGGACACGCTGGCCTACGTCCGCTTCCTCCCCAGCGGCCAGCTCTTCAGCGGCAGCGTGAAGCAGGCCACGGGCAGCACCTCGTTCGTGAACAAGCCCTTCGAGGTGACGGTGCCCTCGGACGCCACGAGCGTGGAGACGTGGTTCTTCACCTCCGGCCGCACCTGCGCGGCGAGGTACGACAGCAACTACGGCCAGAACTACGTCTTCCCCGTGGAGGCGCAGTCGCCGTCCGCGGTGGCGTGGGCGGGTGACTGGGGCGGCAGCTTCGCGCGCGACTGCGAGCACCGCGACGGACTGGCGGACCCCATCGTCATCGACAGCTACGTCATGGAGCGCGCCTGCAAGTTCGTGGACGCGGACGTGTACGTGCCTGGCGTGACGGATGCCGCCACCGCGCGTCCGGAGCTCCTCCAGGCGCAGGTGGCGTTCAGCGTGGACGGCGCCCCACGCAGCACCATTGGCTGGCCTATCAAGGTCGTGTGGGCAACAACTACCGGTACCGCTGGAACCTCGCCGCGGAGCCGCTCGCGTATACGCCGTGGAACGCCTATGCATTCGGGTTCCGCTATTCAACGGACGGCGTGAGCTGGTATCGCATCGCGAGCGGCGCTGGCCCCACGGGCGGCACCGCGCGGACCGTGCTGCGCGGATTCTGAGGCGCTCCACTTCTGTTGAATGCCGCTGGGGCCGTGCGCTTCAGCGGCATCTCGGAAGAGGTGCTGTGGGAAGAGGTGTTCCCCTGAGACGGCGAGCGCACTGCTCTCAATCATTCCAGTGGGGCCACACCCGGGCCGGGCCCAGGAAAGGGAACGCGACATGACCGAAGGCACTCCACGCGTGGCGGAACGGATATCCACGGGCATCCCAGGCCTTGACACCGTGCTGCACGGCGGCTTTCGCAAGGCCCGCACCTACATGCTGATGGGCCTTCCGGGCTCAGGGAAGACCATCTTCGCCAACCAGGTGAGCTTCCACCACGTGAAGCGCCACGGCGGGCGCGTGCTCTACCTGACGCTGCTGGCGGAGTCGCACACGGAGCTGGTCGGCAACCTCTCCTCGCTGTCCTACTTCGACCCCACGCTGCTGCCCGACGCCATCACCTACCTGAGCGCCTTCACGGTGCTGGAGCAGGGGGGGCTGGACGCGCTGGCGGAGCTCATCCGCAAGGAGACGAAAAACCACCAGGCCACGCTGCTCGTACTGGATGGGCTGGTGGCCGCGGAGGAGGTGGCGCCGTCGCAGCAGGCCATCAAGAAGTTCATCCACGGTCTCCAGGTGGTGACGGGCCTCATGGGCTGCACGACGCTCATCCTCACCACGGGCCGCGGTCAGGGGCTGCGCGCCGAGCACACCATGGTGGACGGGCTGCTGCTGCTCCGGCAGCGCCTGTTCGGCGCGCGCGCCGTGCGCGAGCTGCTCGTGCGCAAGTTCCGGGGCAGCCCCTATCTGCTGGGCAAGCACAGCTTCGACATCACCGAGGATGGCCTCGTCATCTATCCCCGCCTGGAGACGCTCGCGGAGTCCGGGACTCCGCCGGGGCCGCCGATGGACGCGAAGTGCGCGTTCGGCATTCCCGGGATGGACGCGATGCTGACCGGGGGCGTGCCCCAGGGCTCGACGACCATCCTCCTGGGGCCGTCGGGCAGCGGCAAGACGCTGCTGGGGCTGAACTTCCTCGCGGAAGGCGCCCGGCGCGGTGAGCGCGTCCACTACTTCGCCTTCTACGACTCCCCCGAGCGGATGGTGACGCAGGCGGCGGGCATCGGGCTTGACCTGAAGCCCCTCATCGACCGAGGGGACTTCGAGGTCAGCTTCCGGCCGCCCACGGAGAACCTGCTGGACAAGCTGGGCGTGCAGTTGCTGGACATCATCCGGACCCACGGCGTGCGCCGGCTCTTCCTGGACGGCTACGACGCGCTCCGCAGGGCGGCCCTCCGGCAGCCCCGCGTGTCGCGCTTCCTGGCCGCGCTGGTCAACGAGTGCCGCATGCGCGGGGTGACGATGCTCTACTCCGTCGAGCTGGCCTCCGCGTTCGGCGCGGAGGTGACCTTCCCGATGACGGGCATCTCCATGGTGGCGGAGAACGTCCTCTTCCTGCGCCAGGCGGAGCTGAACTCCCAGCTGCGCCGCTTCGTCTCGGTGCTGAAGCTGCGCAACAGCCCGCACGACGCCTCCCTGCGCGAGCTGCGCATCCACACGACGGGGATGGAGGTGGCGGACACCTTCACGGATGTCGAGGCGATGATGAGCGGCCTGCCACGGTCGACCACGTGGTCCGAGCCCCGGCGTCCCGGCGGCGGGCGCCAGGGGACGTAGGCATGGGCCCCATCCTCATCGTCGATGACGAGTTCGGCATCGTCGAGGCCATGCGCGACCTCCTGAACGACGAAGGCTACCGGACCGCCATCGCGCTCAATGGGAAGGAAGCCCTGGAGCGGATGGCCGAGGAGCGCCCCTGCCTGGTGCTGCTCGATTACATGATGCCGGTGATGAACGGCCCCGCCCTGATGGAGGCGATGGAGCGCAATCCCCTGCTGCGCGACATCCCGGTGGTGATGATGAGCGCCAGCCCGCCGGACTACTGGAAGCACCTGCGCTGCGCGGCCTTCCTGCCCAAGCCCTTCTCCCTGGACGACCTGCTGGGGGTGGTGAAGCGCTTCGCCCAGGGAGCCATCCTCCAGTAGCGCGCCTCACCGCCCTGCGGCCTGACAGGCAGCCGACGCTTTCCGGGGCACGGTGTTCCTCCCGAGCGCCCAGCCCCCGGCTTCTGCCAGACTGCGCGCCGTGACGACCTCCTCCACCCTCTACCGCGACTGTGCCCGTCTCTTCATGGTGGGCTTTCCCGGCACTCACATCGACAGCGCGCTGGCCGCGCTGATGGATGACGGCATCTACGGCGCCATCCTCTTCAAGCGCAACGTGGGCAGCGCCGCGGACACGGCCGCGCTGTGCCACGCGTTGAAGACACGCGCGGGCCGGCCCTTCATCCTGTCGGTGGACCAGGAGGGAGGCCGCGTGGCCCGGCTTCGCGGCGGGCCCTTCACCGCGCTGCCGCCCATGCGTGAGCTGGGACAGCGCGGCGACGCGGCCCAGGTGGAGCGCGTGGGCCGGCTGCTGGCATATGAGCTGCGCGCGCTGGGCTTCGACTGGGACTTCGCGCCGGTGCTGGACGTGGACACCAACCCGGACAACCCCGTCATTGGCGACCGCAGCTTCAGCCGCGAGGCGGAGGAAGTGGCGCGGCTGGGCGTGGCGCTCGCGCGGGGCCTGGAGGCGGGCGGCGTGGCGTCGTGTGGCAAGCACTTCCCCGGTCACGGCGACACCACCACCGACAGCCACCTGACGCTGCCGCGGCTGCCGCATGACCTGGAGCGGCTGCGCAGCGTGGAGCTGGTGCCCTTCCGCGCCTTCGCCCAGGCGGGGCTGGCGTCCCTGATGACGGCGCACGTCCTCTTCGACGCGCTGGACCCGGGGGTGCCCGCCACCATGAGTCAGCGCGTGCTCCAGGGCGTGCTGCGCGAGGAGTTGGGCTTTGACGGAGTGCTCGTCAGCGACGACCTGGAGATGAAGGCCATCGCCGGCCACTACTCCGTGGAAGAGGCCACCGTGCAGGGCACACTCGCGGGCGTGGACCTGTTCCTGGTGTGCCACGACGCGGACGTGCAGCGCCGCGCCATCGAAGCCCTGGTGAAGGCGGTGGAGTCCGGCCGGGTGTCACGAGAGCGAATCGCGCAGGCGCACCGGCGGCTGGATGCGCTCAGTGCCCGCTTCGCGCACCCGGCGGAGGACCGGCTCGCCCTGCTGGGGAGCCCGGAGCACCACACGCTGGCCGCGGGGCTCGTCAGCGCCTTCACGGGCCGCGACCCGACCGAGGTGATGCTGGCCTCCCGCTGAAGGCGCGGGGCCGGGGTGCCACGCGCGCTCCCGGCGCCCTGCACCGGGAGCAGCTGGAAGGCGCGGACTTCAGCGGCGGTAGGGGCCGCTGCGGTCCTGCCAGCCCAGCGGCGCGTAGCCGCTGTGGTTGCCGCCGCGCTTGCCGCCCAGCGCCGCGCCGTCCTCGCCACCCAGGCCCTGGGCCGCGGGCGAGTACGCGGCGCCGCCCTGCACGTTGTACTGGTCACCCATCATCTTCCCGGCGTCGTCGATGATGGAGCGGCCCTGGGTGCCGTCGTTCTTCGCCGTGCGCGGGTCGATGCTGGAGCCAATCTGGTCGATGGTGCCGTTGTAGCCCCGGTTCGCCGGCAGCGTCCAAGGCGGCAGCGGCGTGTTGGTGTTGCCACCCTCCATGTTCTTCATCGCAGCGGGCTGGTCACCGCGCTGGGCGGCAAAGTTGCCCCGCGGCGCATCCGGCTGACTGCCACCCGTCTCCGGAAGGCCCCGGCAGCCCACGGCCAGAACCGCGCCCGCCATCAATGCCGCCGCCGAACCCCACCGCCGAATATTCCGCTCGCGCATGTCGACTCCTCCGAGTCCCTTCAATCTGGTTGCTCGTACTTCCCGAAGATGGGGCACGCCGGGCATGGAGACCCCGGGGTGACGCCATGTCCGCGTGACGATGGACCGCCCGAACGCCACATATAGCCCCAGCGGCGGCCGGGAGCAGCCCTCTTCAGCGTTCCCGGCGCCCGCTCCGCTGAGGGCTGCTTCTTCGTCGAGGAAGCCCACTTCGAGGTCGCGGGCTTCTCCGCCGTATGGAGCCGCCGAGCCCCTGGGAATTGCTCGATGTCGGACGTCTGGGATGCCGTCCTCCCAGCGCCGACCGAAGCGCTACTTCCTGGAGGCCTTCTTCGTCGCCACGGACTTCTTCGCGGGCGCCGTCTTCTTGCCGGCGCCAGGCTTCTTCGTCGCGGGAGCCTTCTTCACAGCCGCCGGCTTCTTCGCCACAGGGGCCTTCTTCGCAGCCGCCGGCTTCTTCGCCGCACGGGTCGCCTTGGCGGCCGGAACCGCCTTCTTCGCCGGAGCCTTCTTGGCCACGGCGGTCTTCCCCGCCGAGACAGTCTTTCCCGCCGGAGCCTTCTTCGCGGCGGCGACCTTCTTCCCCGCGGGCGCCTTCTTCGCGGCGGGCTTCTTCTCAGCACCGTCCGCCGCCGGGGCTTCGCCCTTCAGCGCGGCCAGCACCTCGGCGACGTGGCCGTTCACCTTCACCTTGGGCCACACCTGCTTCAGCACGCCATCCGGACCGATGAGGAACGTGGCCCGGGTGATGCCCAGGAACTTGCGACCATAGAGCGACTTCTCACCCCAGACGCCGTAGGCCTCGGACAGCGTGTGGTCCACGTCGGCCAGCAGCGGGAAGGGCAGGTTGAACCTGGTCGCGAACTTCCGGTGGCTCGCGGTGCTGTCCGCGGACACGCCCAGCACCACCGCGCCCGCGGCCTCCAGCGCCGAGTGCTCGTCGCGAAAGCCACACGCCTCCACGGTGCATCCGGGGGTGTTGTCCTTCGGATAGAAGTAGAGGACGACACTCCGGCCCGCGAACTGCGCGAGCGATACCGGGGTTCCATCCTGGTCGGGGAGCTGGAACGCGGGGGCCTGGTCACCTGCTTGGGGCATGGGCATGCGGGCTCATTAATCACAAAGCCCGCGCCACTCAACGTCCAGCGACAGCGCCCCGTCAGTGAGCGGGATGCCCCGCTTCACCACCATGGTCATGGCCATGCTCCCCGGGCGGATGGCTGTGCGCCTCCAGCCGGACCAGCGCCTTCCGGCAGTCCGTCAGGGCCTGGTGCAAGGGCTCCCGGTCCGCGCCCTCCGGCGTCTGGCCCAGCCGGATGGCCAGGGCCTCACACGCGGCGCGCCTGGCATCCACCTCCGACGTCCCGGGGCCCGTGGCCCCCGGCGTGGCCAGGGGGCGCGGCGGCAGCTTTCCCCGCAAGCGACGGAGGGTGGCGATCCGCTGCTCCGCTTCCGGACGGGCCTTGGAGTCCTTGGGAATCGCCTCGAAGGCGTTGATGACGGGGTCCCATGCCGGATCCAGGGGAGACACGCGGCGGTCAATCAGCTCGCGGTAGGACTTCTCTGCGTCCCGGAGCTGGTCGGGCCCCTTGTCGCAGCCAGGCGACAGAAGCAGACAGAGCGCGAGCGGCATGACGGCGGACAGCCGTCGGGTGAGCATCCTCATGAAGGGTCGGTTCTCCTCTCCTGCTGGCCTCCCGATTGAAGCACGGCTAGGGTGCCGCGTCGTGCAGCCCATTCTCCTCGCCCTCCTGCTTGGCCTGTCCCAAGGCATGCTCCACGCCGTGGGCCCGGACCACTGCGCCGCCATGGCCACCCTCGGAACCCTGGGGGGAGGTCGGCGCCGCGCCGCCATCGCCACCGCCGTGCGCTTCGCGATGGGACACGCCGCCATGCTGGGCGGCATCGCCGCGCTCTGCATCCTGGCGGGCGTGGGCCTGTCAGAGACCTTCGAGCGCTGGGCCGAGATTTTCGGCGGCGCCGTGCTGGTGGCCCTCGCGGTGGCCGCCCTGCTGTTCCCCAGCAGCCTGGACCACGGTCACCCGCACCTGCCCGGCCACACCCAGGAGCCGCACCAGCACGTGCACACGGTGAGCACCACCGCGGGCGCGCTGATGGCCGTCAGCGGCGTGCGCTCGCTGCTGCTGGCCCTGCCCCCGCTGCTGGTGGGCGGCAGCATGAGCATGGCCGCGTGGATGTACCTGCCCGGCTTCGCGCTGGGCATCCTCATCGGCATGGGCGTGGTGGGGCTGATTTTCGCGGAGGGCATCGCCCGGCTGAACGCGCGAATCACCCTCTGGGTGCAGCGCGGGGTGGCCGTGGGCTCCGGCGCGCTGGGCCTGTTCTGGATGGGCTCGCGGCTCGTCGGCGGCTGAGCCCCCTGGCACGGCGTCCCCGCCCGTGACGGCGGGGACGGACAGCGCGGCGGCTAACCGCGCTTGTCCAGGATGCCCAGCGACATCATCGCCACCAGGAAGCCGTAGACGACGTGCTCGGGGCGGTTGGCGAAGGCCAGCAGCTCCGCCACGGTGCGGTTGCCGTCAATCTTCGGCAGCAGCTCCGCCTCCCACCGCTCCAGCTCCACCTCGTTGAGCTGGTAGGCCGGAGCCACGGCGGGGATGAGGCGGTCCTCCGGCTGGAGCAGGCGCCGCAGGCGCTCCGGCTTGTAGAGCTTCTTGATGCCCCGGACGATGAGGTTGGCCGGGTGCAGGTCCAGCTTGATGGACTCCGCGCTCGCCTTCTCCCGGAAGCTCAGCACGTACGAGCCTTCATCCCACGCGAAGAGCGAATAGATGACGGCCTTCACTTGCTGGCCCACGTAATAGAGGCGCTCGGTGTCCTTGAGCAGCCCGCGCTCCACCAGCACGTCGCCGGTGCGGCGGTTGGACTGCGCGGCCACCGCCGACGCGTCCTGGAGCTGCTCTGGCTTGATTTTGCCCACGCGGACGAGGAACTGGCCGAAGCGGTCCGCGAGCAGGTTGGAGAGGGCGAACACCGGCGTGCCCTTCTCGAAGTAGACGACCTTCTTCACCTTGCCCTTCTGCACGCCCAGCTCCCCCGTCTCGCGGGAGAGATAGAAGGCGGTGAGGAGCGAGGGCAGGTTGTCCCGGATTTCACCCCGGCGGCTGCCCGGCGCGCCCACGGGCGGCGGGTCTGGCGGACGGCCCGGCGTGGGCGGGCGCACCTGGGTGGCCGGCACCTTCTGCATGGGGCTGGCCGTGAGGTTGGCGCCGCGAATCTCCGCCGTGATGTTGCCGCCGCCCGTCACCTTGATGCGGCCGGTCAGCTCCATGGCGTCCTGCGGGCCCTCCTCCTCCACGTCGATGTCCAGCTCCACCTCGAAGGCGTCCTGGAGCGACGCGGCCGAAGCGGCGGGCTTCTCCGGAGGCAGCACTTTCGTCATCGCCTCGAGCAGCTTCTGGGCCTCGAAGGGCTTCTCGAAGTAGCCGGCGGCCTGGTACTTGGTGCGCGACTCGACGGCGTGCTTGCCACCCTTGAAGACGCCGGTGATGAAGAGGAGCGGGAGCTGGGGGTTGTCCTTCCGCAGCGCGTCCGCGAGGTGGTAACCCATCATGTCGGGCAGCAGGATGTCGAGCACGGCCGCCGCCGGAGGCTGGGCCTTTGCCAGCTCCACCGCCTGCTTGCCGCGGCTCGCACCCAGGACCTCGTAGCCCGCCTCCTCGAAGAGCTGCGTGAGGAGGGACAACAGCTCCTGATTGTCATCGACGACGAGGATTCGGGGTGCCATCGCGGGGCGTACCGTACCAGATGCGAAGGGACGGGTCAGACAATCTGCCCCCGGGTGCTCCAGCCACCGCGGAGGATGCATCCGCCCCTCCAGCCGGTTAGGGTGACGGCCCCGATGTCTCCCTTCCGTTCCCACCTGCGCCGCCTGCTGGCCTGCCTTCCCCTCCTGCTGCCGCTGGGGGCCCTGGCCCAATCCGACGGTGGACTCGACGCGGGCCTCCCCGACGCCTCCGTGGGCGAGGGCGGCGCGGACCGGGACAACCCCGAGGGAGACGACAGTACAGGCAGGGTGAATACGTCCTGCCGTAGCACCCGGGATTGCTCCCCCCGCTTCACCTGCGATGACGGGCGCTGTCGCTACACTGGCGTGCGCCAGGCAGACCAGCAAGGCTGCGTGCTGGGTGCCCAGGCCGCGCTCGTCGTCGTGGGCCTGGCCGCCGTGGCTGGGTACAGACGCAGGCGTTAGGAGCACACGCATGAGGCTGGGGCTCAAGGCGGACAACCTGCTGGAGCGCGTGGCGGACTGGTTCAACCTGGCCCCACAGCCGGTGGCCCAGGCCTTCTTCGGGATGATGGCGTCGCGCACGCTGATGGCCGGCGCGCGGCTGGGCGTCTATGAGGCCCTGACGGACGGGCCGGTGTCGGCGGAGACGCTGGCCGAGCGGCTGAAGCTGTCCCAGGAGGGCACTCGCACGCTGCTGGAGGCCCTGATCGCTTGCGAGGCCGTGGAGCGGCAGCGCGGTGGACGCTACCGGCTGGCCCCGCGCGCCCGGCGCTGGTTGGACCCGCGCTCGCCCCGCTACGTGGGCGCCTTCCTGGAGTTCAACTACGCCCAGTGGGACTGGTGGAACGGGCTGGAGGGCGTGGTGCGCACCGGTCAGGCGGTGGACATCCACGGCTTCGCGCCCGACGACGCGCGATGGCGCGACTACATCCACGCCATGCACCAGTTGGCGCGGCTGGCGGCCCCGGAGGTCGCGGCGGCCATCCCCCTGCCCCGTGGTGCGAAGCAGGTGTTGGACCTGGGCGGCGCGCACGGCTGGTTCGCCGCCGAGCTGTGTCTGCGCAACCGGGGCCTGAAGGCCACGGTGTTGGATTTGGAAGGCAGCGCCCGCGTCGGCCGGGAAATCATCGCCTCGGCGGGGCTGAGCCACCTCGTCACCCACCGCGAGGGCGACATCCTCACCGCGGAGCTGGGCGGCCCGTATGACGGGGTGATGCTCTTCCAGGTGATGCACCACCTGTCCCCCGCACAGAACGTGGCCCTGCTGCGGCGGGTGCGCGCCTCGCTGGCGCCCCGGGGGACTCTGGCGGTGCTGGAGTATCTGCGTGAGAGTGTCGACACGCCCACCAGCGCGGCGCCTTTGATTGGCTTGCACTACTTCCTCACCTCCGGCGCGGCCGCCTACACGCCCGCCGAGGTGGAAGGCTTCCTGGACGATGCGGGCTTTCGCATCGAGAACAGCCGCCCCATCCGGCACCTGCCCTTGCAGACGCTTTTGGTGGCCCGGCTGGACTGAGCGTCGACCCGTCCGCTGTTCTGGCGTGCCTGCCCTGAGGTGGCCTGCCCACGCGGGAGACGTCTGCGCTACCCTGCCCGCCCTTTGACGGCTTCCGTCACACCGTTGCCCATGCTTCCCCAAACGCCCCTTCCCGAGGACTCTCCGGACGTACCGCTCGCCGTCGACCTCGACGGGACGCTGGTGCGCACGGACACGCTGCACGAGAACCTGCTGGTCCTCTTCAAGCGTGCCCCCTGGCTGCTGCTGCTGGCCCCCTTCTGGGTGCTCAAGGGCAAGGCCTTCTTCAAGGCGGAGGTGGCCCGGCGCGCGGCGCTGGACGCGGCCAGCCTGCCCTACCACGACGAACTCCTGGCGTACCTGCGCGAGGAGAAGGCCCGAGGCCGCCGGCTGGTGCTGGCCACCGCGGCGGACCGGCGCATCGCCGAAGCCGTGGCCGCGCACCTGGGCCTCTTCTCCGACGTCGTCGCCAGCGAAGCGACGGTGAACCTGTCCGGCGCGCGCAAGCTGGCGAAGCTGAAGGCGCTGCTGGGCACCTTCGACTACGCGGGCAATGACACGGTGGACCTGCCCTTGTGGCGTGAGTGCCGCCGCATCGTCGTGGTCCACGCGCCGGCCGGAGTGCTGAAGCAGGCCCAGGGCCTGGGCCGCGACGTCCACCGCGTCTTCGAGCGCCCCGCCACCCGCCTCCGCACCTGGGTGAAGGCGCTGCGCGTGCATCAGTGGGCGAAGAACGCGCTCGTCTTCGTGCCGCTGCTGGCCGCCCACAAGGCCACCGAGCCGGACAAGCTGCTCCAGGCGCTGCTGGGCTTCGCGGCCTTCAGCCTGTGCGCCTCCAGCGTGTACGTGCTGAACGACCTGCTGGACCTGGACTCCGACCGGCGCCACCCGACGAAGAAGCAGCGCCCCTTCGCGGCCTGCACGCTGCCGGTGAGCACCGGCGTCATGCTGGCCCCCGTGCTGCTGCTGGCCGGCGCCGCGGTGTGCCTGCTGCTGCCGCCCGCCTTCGCCGCCCTGCTGGGCACCTACTACGTGCTGACGCTGGCCTACTCGCTGCGGCTGAAGCAGGTGGTGATGCTGGACGTGCTGGTGCTGGCCGGACTGTACACGGTGCGCATCTTCGGCGGCGCGCTGGCGGTCAACGTGCCCACGTCCAGTTGGCTGATGATGTTCAGCATGTTCCTCTTCCTCTCGCTCGCGCTGGTGAAGCGCCTGAGCGAGGTCCGGCGGCTGAGGCAGTCCAACGAGGCGTCCGCGCATGGCCGTGGCTACCTGGCCCAGGACTACGAGCAGCTCGCCAGCCTGGGCGCGGCCTCGGGACAGGTGTCCGTGCTGGTGCTGGCGCTCTACATCACCTCCGACGAAGTGACGGCGCTGTACGCCCACCCCGAGCGGCTGTGGCTCATCTGCCCGGTGATGCTGTACTGGGTGGGCCGGGTGTGGCTGCTGGCCCACCGCGGGCTGGTGAACGAGGACCCGCTCGTCTTCGCCCTGAGGGACCGGGTGAGCTACGCGGTAGGCCTCGTGTGCGCGTTGGTGCTATGGGCCGCCACGTGAGAAGGCTGGCGCGATGAAGTCACGGGAGTCCTGGGGGCGTTACCCCCGAGTCGAGCAACAGACGCACGCCCTGGTGTGGCGCACGGACGCGCTGCCCACGAAGGACGGCAGCCTGCTGCCCCACGGCCTGGGGCGCAGCTATGGCGACTCGTGCCTCAACGCGGAGGGCACGCTGCTGCTCACCACGGGATTGGACCGCTTCATCGCCTTCGACCCGGCCACGGGCGTGGTCCGCTGCGAGGCGGGCGTGTCGCTGGACACGATTCTGCGCCTGGCCGCGCCGCGCGGCTGGTTCCTGCCGGTGACGCCGGGTACCAAGTTCGTGACGGTGGGCGGCGCCATCGCCAACGACGTGCACGGAAAGAACCATCACCGGGGTGGCACCTTCGGCCGCTACGTGCGGCGCTTCGAATTGCTGCGCTCGGACGGCAGCCGCCGGGTGTGCGCGCCGGATGAGAATCCGGACTGGTACGGCGCGACGATTGGTGGCCTGGGTCTCACCGGGCTCGTCACGTGGGCCGAGGTGCAGCTCAAGCCCATCAGCAACCCGTACGTGCTTCAGGAGACGGTGCCGTTCGGGAACCTGGAGGGGTTCCTCGACGTGGCCCGCGCGTCGGAGAAGGACTACGAGTTCACCATGGCGTGGGTGGACTGCCTGGCCCGGGGCAAGAAGCTGGGACGGGGGCTCCTGTACCGGGGCAACTTCGCGCCGCCGCAGTTCGACGGGCTGCCGCTGGCCAAGAGCCACCTGTCGCATGGCGTGGGGCTGGCGGTGCCCATGGACATGCCGGCCTTCTGCCTCAACCGGCTGTCGGTGTCCGCCTTCAACTGGCTCTACTACCACCGGCAGAACGGCAAGCCGAAGCAGCGGCTGACGCACTACGACCCGTTCTTCTACCCGCTGGACGCCATCTACGCGTGGAACCGCATCTATGGCCGGCGCGGCTTCCTCCAGTTCCAGTGCGTCGTGCCCTACGCCACCGCGAAGGACGCGCTGAAGGAAATCCTGGAGCGCAGCTCGCGCGGCGGACTGCCCAGCTTCCTGTCGGTGCTGAAGACGTTCGGTGACATTCCCTCTCCAGGGTGGCTGTCCTTCCCGCGCGAGGGCGTGACGCTGGCCATGGACTTCGCCAACCGCGGCGAGAAGACGTGGAAGCTGGTGGAGGACCTGGACCGGCTGACGCGGCAGGCGGGCGGCGCGGTGTACCCGGCGAAGGACGCGCGGATGAGCCCGGCGAACTTCGCGGCGTACTTCCCGCGGCGTGAGCGCTTCATGCAGTACGTGGACCCGTCGTTCTCCTCGTCGTTCTGGCGGCGGGCGAATCCGGTGTCCCTGCCCTCTTCCCTGTCCGCTGACCTTCTTTCCGAGATTCGCTCCCCATGAAGAAAGTGCTCGTCCTCGGCGCCACCAGCGCCATTGCCCAGGCGACGGTGCGGCTGTTGGCCGCGCGCGGGGCCTCGCTGTACCTGACTGGCCGCAACGCGGCGAACCTCGACGCGGTGACGAAGGACGCCGCCACGCGCGGCGCGTCCAACGTCGCGTCGCAGGTGGTGGACCTGAACGACTTCGACACCCACGAGGCGCTGGTGGAGGCCGCGTACACGGCGCTGGACGGGCTGGACGGCGTGGTGCTGGCGCACGGCGTGCTGGGTGACCAGGCGGAGGCGCAGCGCTCGTGGACGGCGACGGAGGCGGTGCTGCGCACCAACTTCCTGAGCGCGGTGTCGCTGCTGACGGTGCTGGCCAACCGCTTCGAGGCGCAGCAGGCCGGCACGCTGGTGGTGATTTCGTCGGTGGCGGGCGACCGCGGCCGGCAGAGCAACTACGTGTACGGCGCGTCGAAGGGCGCGCTCAACGTCTTCCTCCAGGGCCTGCGCAACCGGCTGGCGAAGTCCAACGTCGCGGTGGTGACGGTGAAGCCGGGCTTCGTCGACACGCCGATGACGGCGCACCTGCCGAAGAACAAGCTGTTCGCCTCGCCGGAGAAGGTGGCGCGCGGACTGCTGAGCGCCGCGGACTCGCGGAAGAACGAAGTCTATGTGCCCGGCATCTGGGCGCTCATCATGCTCATCATCCGGACCATCCCGGAGACGGTGTTCAAGCGCATGAAGCTCTGAGCAGGCGGGGGCGGCTGGAAAGCACCCGGGGCACTCCGGATAGACTGACAGGCCAGCCCACCATGAGCGCCACGGCCCCACTGTCCCCGGTCCCCGAGCCCCAGCCCGCCGCGTCCGAAGCGGGCGTGACGCCTCCCGCGCCCGAAGCCTGGAGCCTCGCGCGGCGGCTGGCCTTCCGCTTCGCCTGCGCCTACCTGATCCTCTATAACTTCCCGTTCCCCCTGGACATCATTCCGGTCCTGGGCGACTTCGTCACCTCGGTCCAGGACGGGCTCTGGAAGGCCGTGGTGCCCTGGGTCGGCAAGCACGTGCTGCGGCTGTCCACGGACATCACCGTGACGCCCAACGGCAGCGGCGACACCACGTTCAACTACGTGCAGGTGCTGCTGTTCTTCGTCGTCGCCGCGGCGGTGACGGGCGTCTGGTCCGCCGTCGACCGGCGCCGCACCGAGTACGTGAAGGCCCACGACGTGCTGCACGCGAGCGTCCGGTACGTGCTCGCGACGGCCATGCTGTCCTACGGGCTGTCCAAGCTCTTCAAGTCCCAGTTTCCCTTCCCCAGCCCGGAGCGACTGCACCAGCCGCTGGGGGAGTTCTCCCCCATGGGCCTGCTGTGGACCTTCATGGGGTTTTCGAAGGGCTACAACGTCTTCACGGGCGGCGCGGAGTTCCTGGGCGGCTGCCTGCTGCTCTTCCGGCGGACGACGACGCTGGGCGCGCTCGTCGTCGCGGGCGTCATGGTCAACGTGGTGGCGCTCAACTTCTTCTACGACGTCCCCGTCAAAATCTATTCGTCCCACCTGCTGCTGATGGCGCTGTTCCTGGTGCTGCCCGACGCCCGGCGCCTGCTCGACGTCCTGGTGCTCAACCGCGCCACGCAGCCGCGCCCGCTCCAGCCCCCCTTCCCGCCGTCACGCTGGCTGAGTGGCGCCGGGCTCGTGATGAAGGTCCTGGTGGTGGGTAGCATCGCCTACGGGTTCGTGGGCTTTCGGCTGGAGTTCATCCGCAAGTACGGGGACTCCGCGCCGCGGCCCCCATTCTACGGCTACTACACGGTCGAATCCTTCACCCAGGACGGGCAGCGCCTGGAGACCACGTCTGGAGACGCCCGGCGCTGGAAGACGGTGACCGTCACCCGCTTCGGCCGGATGGTCATCAAGCACCTGGACGACACCATGAAGTCCTTCGGCCTGGAGGAGGACGCGCCGAAGAAGACGCTCACCCTCATCGACGGCAAGGACGACGCCGCGAAGAAGTTCGTGCTCGCCTACACACGCCAGGACGCGAACCAGCTCGTCCTCCAGGGCACGCTCCAGGAGGCCGCCATCGAGGTCCGCCTCACGCGGGTGGATGAGTCCCAGTTCCTCCTGCTCAGCCGGGGCTTCAACTGGATTCAGGAGTACCCCTTCAACCGCTGACTCAATCCAGCGCGGGCACGTCGCGGCCCTCGCCGAAGCCCAGGGCCCAGAAGCGCGGCCGGACGGGCTCGCGCGCCAGCAGCCACAGCAGGTGGTACTTCGCCTCGTCCTGGCCATCCAGCGCGAGCGCGAAGGTGCCGTAGTGCATGGCCACCGACGTGGCCGAGCGCAGCACCTTGTGCGCCCGCAGGGCCTCCACCGGCCCCATGTGGACCGGACGGAACGCCGTGGGCCGGTAGGCGCCAATGGGCAGCACCGACAGCCGCATGGGCCCGAAGCGCTCGGCCATCATCGCGAAGTGGGGGCCGAAGCCCGTGTCGCCCGCGAAGAACACCGGCCCGCCGGACGTGGAGAGGACGTAGCCCGCCCAGAGCGTCGCCGCGCTGTCGGTGAGCCCGCGATTGGAGCGGTGCTGCGCCGGCACCGCCATCACCGTGCGGCCCGGTGCCACCTCCGTGGACTTCCACCAGTCCAGCTCCACCACATGCCGGAAGCCCGCGTCGTCCAGCAGCGCCTTGTTGCCCAGGCCCACGATGAAGCGCGGCTGGTGCGCCGCCTCCAGGCGCCGCAGCGTCGGCAGGTCCATGTGGTCATAGTGGTTGTGGCTCACCACCACCACGTCGATGGGCGGCAGGTCCTCGAAGCGGATGCCCGGAGGCCGCACGCGCTTGGGGCCGAGGAAGGGCACCGGGCTCGGACGGTCCGAATAGATGGGGTCCGTCAGCAGGTTGAGCCCGTCCGCCTGGACGAGCACGGTGGCGTGGTTGATGAACGTCACCCGGAGCTGCCCCGGCCCCACGCGCTCCGGAGGCGGATTGCCTGGAGGTGCGTCCTCGTAGTCCCGCCACGGGCCACGAGGCCCCTTTCGGAGCGCCTTGAAGACCTCGTCCGGACTCAGGCGCTTGACGGGCTCCAGGTTCTGGAAGTGCTCACCGTCGAAGTGCTCCGTCACCGGCCCCTGGTGCCGCGGACCGGCGAACAGGCACCCTCCGAGCCAGGGAACTCCCAACAGCAACAACACCGATGCGAGCCTCGACATGCGTGCGGCGCTCCCTGCAAGACACCTCGGCAGACAACCCGCACGGCCCGGGCCCGATTCCGTGTCCCAGCCCGACAGTGGACCGGGTTCAGGCCCCGCCGGCAACCAGGAATGCACGCGCCCGAAGCGGACACCGCCCCCGCGCTCACGTCACGATGGCGTGCAGGATGCGCTCGAACAGCCAGGGCGTCTTCCCCAAGAGCCGCACCACGGGGCGGCGGAGCCAGGGCCGTCGCGCCAGCATGAGCAGCGCGCCCGTCGACCACGAGTACTTGCGGAAGACCCGCTGGAAACACTGCTCGTAGGGCATCAGCGCCTCGCGCGTGGCGCCATGGACCAGCGCCTCCGGCAGCAGGTTCCCCAGCGACTCCGCGCACACGAAGGCCAGCGACAGGCCCTCTCCGGTGATGGCGTCCACGTAGCCCGCCGCGTCTCCCACCAGCGCGAAGCGGTCGGCGATGCGCGCTCGGGACACCCGGGCCAGCGGTCCCGCGCCGCGCGGCTGGGAGTCCAGCTCCGAGCCCGAGAGCCGCTCCGACAGTCTGGGGAAGCGGGCCAGCAGCGTCTCGAAGCTCACCCGCCCCTCCACCAAGCCGTCCTCCCAGAGGAAGGCCAGGCCCACGCGCCGCGCGCCCGCGGGCGTCACGTAGGCCTCCACGCCCTGCGCGAAGTGAATCTCCACATAGGGCGTCCACGGCGCGAGCTGGAAGTGTCGTCGCAGGCCGAAGCGGCGCGGTCCCGTGGGCTCCACCTCCAGGCCTTCCGCGCGGCGCAGCGGTGAAGCCAGCCCGTCCGCGGCCACCAGCATGGCGGCCTCCACCGGGCCCTCGGCCGTCCGCAGCACCACACCGTCGCTGTCCCGCTGGTGGGACAACACCTGCGTGCGCTCGCGCAGCTCCACGCCCACCGTGCGCGCCCGCGACACCAGCGCCGTGGCCAGCGCCACGCGCCGCACGCCCAGCGCGCCCTGGCCCGGGAGCAGGCCCTCCGCCGTGCTGCCATCTTCCTGGACGTAGCGGATGCCCACGAAGGGATGGCTGCCCTGGTCATCCAGCAGCGGCAGGACGCCCAGCCGCTCCAGCACCGCCATGCCGGGAGGCAGCAGCCCTTCGCCACAGGCCTTGTCCACCGGCGCGGTGCCGCGCTCCAGCACCACGGTGCTCAGCCCACGCAGCGTGGTGGTGATGGCCACCGCCAGCCCCGCGGGCCCTCCGCCCACCACGGCGACGTCATACCGCTTCACGGCGTGGACTCCTCCGGCACTCGCGACCTCATGGCACGGGGCTCACGCCGACACCGCGCCCCGCGCCTCACGTGTCGCTCTCCGCGCGGACCATCGCCAGCGCGCTCCGCGCCATCTCCACCGCCAGCCCCACGGCCCCTACCTTCTTCGGCGGCGCCAGCTCCTCGGCCAGATAGCGGCGCAGCGCCTCGGCGCGGCGCAGCTTGCCGCTGGACGTGCGCGGCAACGTGCCTGGCACGAGCAGCCGCACGGTGTGAGGCCGCACGCCCGTCGTCTCCACCACCGCCGCGCGGATGCGCTCCTCGACCACGTCATCCGCGTCCTGCCCCGCGCGCTCCGCGAGGATGAGGAGCGCCTCGTCCTCGGCGCCTTCGGGCGTGAAGCCCAGCGCCACCGCGCAGCCCATGCGCACGCCCGCCACGTTCTGCAGCGGCTCCTCGAACGCCTGCGGCGCGTGGTTCGCGCCTCGGATGATGACCACGTCCTTCGCCCGGCCCGTGAGGAACAACTCGCCCTCCGCGATGAAGCCCAGGTCGCCCGTGTCCAGCCATCCGTCCCGTGTCAGCGTCCGGTCCGTGGCCTGCGCGTCCGCGAAGTAGCCGGCCATCAGGGACGGCCCCCGCGCGAACACCTGGCCCACGCACCGCTCCGCGAGCACCTTGCCCGTCTCGCCGCGCACCTCCACCTCGAAGCCCGCCACGGGCATGCCCACGCTCACCAACGCACGCGAGCCCTCCGTCACCCGGCCTTCCCGCGCCAGCAGCCCCGCGTCCACGCCCAGCGCGCGCGGCCCCCTGCCTTCCGGCGGGAAGGTGACGGCGAGCGACGCCTCGGACAGTCCGTACACGGGCCGCAGCGCCCGCGCGGAGAAGCCCCACCGCTCGAAGCGCTCCGAGAAGCGGCGCAGCGTGTCCATGGACACCGGCTCCGCGCCGTTGAGCGCGTGCCGCCACGACGACAACTCCACCCCTTCCAGCTCCGCGTCCTTCACCCGCTTCAAGCACAGGCCATACGCGAAGTTGGGCGCGGGAGAGATGTAGCCCCGGTGGCGCGACAGCGCGCGGAGCCACAGCGCGGGCCGTGCGAGGAAGACCTCGGGGGGAATCAGCACCAGGCTCCCCGGGTAGTACAGCGCGGTCAGCAGGCAGCCGATGAGCCCCATGTCGTGGTACAGCGGCAGCCAGCTCACGCCCACCCGGGGCACCCC
>NZ_JAAIYB010000127.1 GCF_010894475.1 Myxococcus vastator | reverse complement strand
GGGCACCACCCGGTCCGCCTTGCGCCCCGCCCGCGTCCACGCCCCGAGCCCTCGCGCGAAGCTGGCGTCATCCCCGTCGCGCAGGGCCTCGATGGCGGCCACTACCTTCTCCACCCCCATCCCCACGGCGTCCGAGGCACTCCCTCGCGCGATTCGCAAGGCATGGTCTACGTAGCCGCCCTCACCCGCATAGGCCTCCGCCAGGGAGAGCATCTCCTCATAGGACGGGCCATGGCGCGCCAGATCCTCGAAGTCCGGCCGCGCGCGGCGGTACGCGAGCAGCCGCATGGCCATCCGCGCACGCTCGATGCGCTCCGAGTGTCGCCTCGCCAGGTGATGCCGCCCAAGCCGCGCGACGAGCTCGGCAGCCGTCCGGAAGTGCCCCTCGGAGCCCTCCTCCGCCGCGCGTGCGAGAGCCTCGCCCAGCAGCTCCGCCGTCCTGTGGAAGGCGCCCGGCAGGTAGCGACCCTCCGCGAGCGCGTCCCGCACCTCCATGTCCGGCAGGAGCGCCTGGGCCTCGTCCAGGAGCGGGCTCACCACCTCGTCCTTGAGGCGCAGCACGAGCCGGTCCGCCAGCTCGCCCCAGCGCAGGAGGAGCGCCGGGTCCCTGCTGGGAGCGTCCCGCAGGTCCGGGGCCACCTGCCCCAGCAGCGCCACCATGCTCGCCTTGAGGTAAGGGTCATTCGCCAGCTTCGGCGCGGCGGCCTCCAGCAGCAGGGTGAGGGCCGCCAGCTTGCGTCCCTGACCCGCCTCCCAGGCCCTCCAGGCGATGCGCGCCACTGGGCCCGCGGACTTCTCCAGGTACTCGTACAGGGCCTGTTGCAGCCCGGGACGCTCCTTCAAATAGAGCCCGAACTCGGGGCCCGAGGGAGACGTGGCGCAGAAGGCGAGGATGCGGTCCTCGGAGAGGCCGGGCTCGTTGGGCAGCGCCACCCGCCGGTGGAGGAAACAGCGCCATGCCGTCTCCAGGTCCACCGTGGCCCCCGACAGCGGCCCCATGGGTGACCCCGGGTTCTCCAGCAACGCCTTGGCCAGGGGGCTCTCCAGGAGCTCCGCAGAGGCTGCACTCGCCCCGAAGAGCCGCGCCACCCGCCGCGCCTCCGCCACGAAGTGGATGCGTCCCCCCGCCAGGCGCGCCTCGACGTCCAGCGGCAGGTCCGTCCCATAGTCCACCAGCAGCACCAGTGGCGTGTCCCCGGCCTGCTGCAAGGCTTGGCGCAGCTCCAGCTCGCAGCGCACCGGGACTGCCTGGAAGGAGCGGCCTCCCTCCACCAGTGCCACGTTCAGCACCGCGGGCTCCCCCCGCCCGTACAGCGCCACGTTGAGCGAGCGGTGCTTCGTCCGGTGGATGGCGCGGACCTCCTCCTCGAGGTCCCGCAGCGACAGGGACGGCGCCTCCGTCACGACTTCACCCGCGTCACGCGCCAGTGGAGCGCGACCTTCGCCCCGGGGCCCGCGCTCTGGAGCGCCTCGCGCAGCCGCGCCAGCTCCGCCTCCACCCGCGCCACCTCCTGCACGCGCCCCTCGCCGACCACCTCAAGGCCCGGCTCGGGCGGACGCGGCCCGTCAACGTCATCCCGCTTCCCCACCGACTGCCGCACGAGCGCCTGGGCGCCCGAGGACAGGCTGCGCACCTGGGCGGACAGGTCCTCGTGGAGTTGGTCCGCCTCCAGCACCCGGTGCAAGTCCGCGAGCAGCGTCTGGGCCTCCGGCTCGGTGCGCCCCTCCAGGAGGCGGAAGTTGTTGAAGACGAGGTCATCGTCCAGGCAGTCCGCCACCTGCCGCGCCTGCACCAGGTGGCGCGCCATGGCGGTGACACTGGTGCGCGGCTCCAGCCCAGCCAGCGACTCCACCTGCGCCACTGGCCCGGGGGCCGTTAGCCGATCCAGCAGCTCGCGCACGGCCCGCGCGGTGATGGCCCGCGGAACCTCCCCGCCCACGCCTCGCTGCGCCAGGAGCTGCTCCACCTCGTGCGCCCTCGCGGCCTGCGCCTCCTTGCGCTTCTTCTCCAGCGCCTCGTGGAGCTGGCGCAGGTTGCGCGCGTGGAGCGCCTTGCCGCCCAGGCTGATGCCGAACAGTCCGGCGGCCAGCTCCAGCGAATGCTGCCACCGCACCGGGTCCGGCATGGGCGGCTTCACCAGCTCGGCGTCCTCCGGCAGCTTGCCCATGACGGGCTCACGCACCGGGCTGCCGCCGCGCAGCAGCTCGCGCCCGGAGACCAGGGCCCAGGCCAGCACCAGGAAGTCCGCCACCTCGGCCGTCAGCCCCATGGCGTCCTTGGGGTCCAACAGCCGCTTCACCCGCGCCACCGTGGGCGACTGGATACCCTCCTTGTGCAGCTCCTGCTCCAAATCCTGGAAGCGCTGGGTGCGCAGCGCCGCGCTCGCCTCGTGCACGGACACGATGCCCAGCTCGTGGGCCAGCTCCAGCTCCTTGAGCTCCACCCGCTCGAACGGCAACCGCTGCCCGTCCGACTCGCAAATGCGCTCGAAGAGGCGAAGGTTCTTCTCCAGGCGCGGGCGCGTCACCTTCTCCGTCAGCCGGGGGTGGCGCGGGTAGCGCTGCTCCAGCAGCTCGTGCACCGCCGAGCGGAGCGCATCCCCCAGCGACGCGGACACCAGGCCGCGAATCTCCATCCCCGGGCCGAGCACGAAGAAGTGCCGGTCCATCTTGCGCGCGCTGTCCAGTTCCCCGTCCCCGGCACTGGTGAGGCCGTAGGCCGCCTGGAGCACCCGCAGGACCCGCTGGCGCTTCTGGCTGCCGAGGCTCTCCAGCTCCGCCCGCGCCCGGAGCTGGTCATCCGGGCGGAGGTTCTCTACGTGGCGCTTGAAGTCGCCCTGGAGGATGCCGTCGATGATGACCAACTCCGACAGGTCGCGCTGGACCTTCTCGGAGAAGAAGCTGGGCAGCCACACCACGGTCTGACTGTCGCCCACCTCGCGCCGGAAGCGCTCCAGCCGCGCCTCGTCCTCCACGGGGCTGTGGCCCGCCTTGTCGAACGGGTAGTCGATGACGACGCGGAAGTCCTCATCCGCCCGGTGGCGCAGGAGGGAGTCGTCCATCTCGCGCACGTTGCCGTAGTGGATGCTGCCGGTGCGCCGGGTGCCCCGCCACTCCACGTCGTGGCTGACGGTGGGCGCCTCCGCCTCCAGGCCCATGGAGGTGAAGAGCACCTCCTGGATTTTCTTCCGGCGCGCCCCGTCCGAGTCGTACGCGCTGGCCGCGGCCATGATGGGCTTGAGGTCCACGCCCTCCAGGACGACGGTGACAGTGGGGTCCGGCTGGTCCCCCACCCGCAGCTTGCCCACCTCGGACGCCCAGGCGCGCAGCCGGGCCGCGGCCTGCGTGGCCTCGGTGCCCGGGATGGGCGAGCGCAGCGTGCCGTGGTTGAGCTGCACCAGGCGCGACACGGTGAGGTTCTTGAAAACCTTGGAGTTGGGGACGAGCGCCCCCAGCAGCAGCGTCTTCGCCAGCCGGTTGTCCGTCCGGCACCGGGCCTCCTTGCAGCCAGAGCAGCCGAGCGACACCGGCCAGTCCTCGCGCAGGCGCTGGCAGCGCTCCTTCGTGCCCGTGCCGTTCTGCGCCTGGATGACCGGCAGCAGCTCGGTGCCATAGAGCCGGCGCGCCGCGGCGAAGCGCTCGCGCATGACGCCGTCCATGGGCTCCTCGCCGCCGGCGAGCGCGTCGAACAGGTCGCCCACCGGGACGACCTTGCCCAGCTCGAAGTCCGGCAGGTGCTCGACGAGCAGTTCCACCAGTACCTTGAGCGCGGTGCGCTCGCGCTGCAAGCACGCGGAGAGCGCCACCACCGCCTCGATGAGCGCGGGGCTAAAGGGGTACACCTGCCGGAAGGACTTCTCGTCGGCTAGTTCGCCGAGCAGCGTGCCCCACGCGGGCCCGAGGCTGCGGCGCATCTGGGCGAAGGCCTCGTCGAGCCGCTTCTTCGCCGCGTCGTCCTTCGCGCGCACGACGCGCTTCTCCACGATGCTGGGGAGGTTGCGGTCCTCCAGGCGGATGGTGTTGAAGCGCCCCTCCCACCACTTCAGCGAGTCATCCAGGTTCTGCGCCTCGTGGCCGGCGTACTGGTCGCCCACCATCTCGCGGATGTCGCGCTGGCGGGCGAGGAAGCTCACCACGGGAATCGGGCGCCGCTCGTCCTGGGCCTCCACCAGCTTGGCCAGCTTCTGGATTTCATTGCTGAGGAACGTCCGGTCCGAGGCGCGGCTGGCCAGCCAGAGGATGAGCTCGTCCAGGAAGAGGACGATGCCGTCGTAGCCGAGGCTCGCCGCGTGGCGGGTGACGATGCCCAGGCCGCGGTCGAACGAGATGAAGCCGCGCGCGTTCTGCGCGAAGGCCGGGAAGTGCGTCTGGACGAGCGCGGAGAACAGCCGGGCGCGCACCTCCGGGTCGCCGCTGCTCCTGGCGGCGTCGAAGGAGGCGGCGTCCCAAGTGCTGGCCGCGGCGAGTTTGCCCCACCCCTTGGCGGCGGGCTGGTGGGCGTTGAGCTTGGAGAAGAACGCGGCGTCCCCGAGCGTGCGCCGCAGCTCCACCGCGTTGTCGAAGAGGGCGGCGTCCTCGAAGAGCGGGGGGATGGGCGCGTCCGGGTGCAGCTCGCGGATGCGGCCGAGGTACTCGGAGAAGACCTTCTCCTCGGTGCTGTTGGCGCCCACCATGTGGAAGTGGAGGCGGAGGAGCTTCGCCGTCTTCACCCACTCGTGCTTCGCGAGGAGTTCGTGCAGCTCGCGCTCTGACCAGGCGGTCGCGTCATTGGCAAGCAGGAGGCTGAGGAGCGCGAGGAAGTGGCTCTTGCCAGAGCCGAAGCTGCCGTGGACGTAGGAGGCGACGCTCTGCTTGTCGCGCAGCGCGGCGCCCACCAGCGTGAGGGCCCGGTCGAAGGCGCCCTTGAGGTCCGGCGTGATGGCGGTGTTCCGCAGGAGGGCGTCGCCCTGGGCGACCCCCTCGGTGAGGCGGACGACGAAGTCGCTCTTTTTGACCTCCTGGGGGAGGTCCAAAATCTCGCGCAAGCTCATGCTTCGTCCTGAGTACCAGAATCGGCGGGCTTCTTCTTGGAGCCGCGCTTCTTCGCGGGGGCCTTCTTGACGGGACGCCAGTTGCGGAGGTCATCGAGCGTCAGCCCGAGCGAGCGCGCCTCCTCCTTGACGAACTGCGCGTAGTAGTCCCCCAGCCGCTCGCCGTTGAAGTCCGGGTTGGGCTCGTTGTGCCACTGCTGGATCCAGGGGACGAGCTCGAGTAATCCGGCGAGCAGAGGCGTCAGACGCTCGGCGTCCATGCCATTCTGCGTTTTGTGCTCTTGATAGAGCGCAGCGAGGGCACCAGCCCGCTGAAGGTGATTCCAGCCTGCCCAACCCAGAAGGGGCCCACCGCCAGAATCGAGTTCCTCCCCCGGATAGAGAATGAATCTCTCGCGTGGGACATCGAGTTCCCCGCGCATTTGAAAATAGACATACGACCGATAATCCTCTGCCTTGTATTTGGGTGGCACCTGAATGCCGACTCGCTCACCCGCGTCCTCTAGCCGCTGGGCACTCCAAGCCTGCTCCCAAGCATGGCGCTTGCTCATGCCTGACTCGGTATGTCGCCACGCTGCCAGATACGGAACTGCCTCTCCCAGCACAAGATCCCTGACGATCTCCTCCGGCCCCACCTGTGCCTCGCCCTGGCGCAAGCACTCAACGAGTCCTCCGAGCGCTCCCCCATCATTGGCAAGCGTCACGAGTTCACGCATCGAAACCGCTCGCCCATCTACCTTGGAACTTGAAACTGTGCGCTCGAGAATGCCTCGAATTGCGTTTCGAAGGGCATCATCGGCTCTCCAGGGCCGGTGTCCCTCGCGAAATGTTCGTTTGTAGGTGGGCGTCTCGATAAGCCGAAGGTGCTCGGACTTCTCAATGAGAGCCAAGCGCTCGCTGTCGATGACAGCAACAGGTGCCGACACAATCTCCGAAGGCGCAGGGAGGTGACACAACTCAAAATACCGTGTCGTCACCTCACTAGCCATTGCCAATCGGGCGTATAGAATGTCCGAAGGTCTTGAGCCGCGCGGCCGTTCTGGAACATCGTCGAGCGCGTCTGGCAAGGTTGTGCTCAATCCAACAGGAAGACCGCAAACCCCATAAACCGCCCAATCGAGCTCTTCCTGAAGCCAGCGAACCTTCCCCTCCATGCTCTCGCTTTTCTGCCGGAACGTTGAAAGACCTTCCGCAAGGCTCCCCCCAACAGTCGACCAACACTCAATGGCAGCCGCTGGTGAGAATTTGAGCCGCTCATTCGCAGCCCGCTCGAGCAACACGGCAAGCTCTCGGATGCGTTCATCGAGCACTGGAATCGGGCAGTTCTTCAATTTGGTACCATCGTGCTCGAAGAACTTCTCCCAAGACTCCGCAGTAATCCCGCCCCCCTCTCCACGATTTCCCTTATCAAAGAACACCTGCTTCATCCAAAAGCATGCCGTGGAACTATTGAGATAACCAAGCAACCCAAAGTGTTCTTCCTCCGATACACCTTCTGCCAACTTGATGATGGGTGCCGAGCGGTTGAACACCTTGCCACCACGATCAAGAACAAAGTGGTTGTGGGTGGCGATGAAGGCAAATGCAATGGAAATCGGATTGCGGAATCTCTCTTTTTGAAAGCGGCTCCACTCCCACCAAGTCAGGCCGAGTTCACGATGATCGCCGTTTGGCTCTCTACGCGTCCATAGCAAGACTCGATAGGGCCATAAAAACCGATGAACTGGAGGAGCCTTTTGCTCTGACACAGGGCGCAACTCATCGTCGTACGGGAACACAGCGGTGTTCGGCCCATTAACAGCCCAGTCACGAACAAACACGCCCTCAACATTTTCTATAATACTCTCATCGACCAGGCCAGCAGCCTTCAAAGCATGTCGCGGCACGAAATAGACACCATCGGCGCGCGTCATGCAGCCAAACCCAACATCACCGACAATATCAGACAGACGACAGGCGGAGCGGCCCTCCAAAAGAGTCTTCAATTCGGTCGCACCACCTCCCCCTAGCGACCATGGGTGGCGAGAAAGTGTCGAACGCCCCAGTGCCGCAACCGAGATAAATTCGTTCTCGAAGCCGTCGTCGTTGTAATATTCTGCAATCGAGGACCAGACTTTTCCGTTCTCTGGTTCCAGAGGAGTAGCGGGCTCCCCCTTCTTTCCAAGCACAGCAACCACAGTATCGGAAACTGGCTTCTGATTACGCCCGAATAGCAAGACCGTTGGCGTTCCGTGATCTGGGATGTACGCCCCGGATGTATCGATTACCCTAGTCAGCTCATAGCGCGGGAGCACCGCCTCAATGAGGCGCTTTCCGAACTCCCTCTTCATGAAGCTGTTAGCGTTGATCAGGCCGACAAAGCCCGACTCCACCGCCAGTTCAAAGAATCGCTCAGTGAACGGAGCGGCAAGCGCATACTCTCGGAAGCAGGAATCATAACGGTCGCGATACGCATCTCGCAGCGCCGCATCCTTACATGTGATGTACGGTGGATTTCCCACGACCGCGTGATACCTCTGTCCAAATATTCGGCGCGCCTCGACAGCATCCTCCAAGTCGAACATCTCGTCGCCCCATCGGGTGCGGTCCTCATCGAGGTCGGACAGCTTCGACTGGTGCCTCCCGCCATAAAGCAGAGAGTCAGCCACCACCAATTTGAGCGAAAGAGGGGGCGCACTGCTAAGCTTCCCGATTTCGGCCTTCTCGAGGAATGCCAACGTGAGGCGGAAACGCGCTATCGCTACAGCATACGGATTGAGGTCCACGCCGTATACCTGCGCGAGCGCGGCCTCAGCGTGCTGTTTGACGTTCAATCCCGGCGCCTTCAACCGCCGCTGTTCGAAGAGCCGCTCGAAAGCACCGAGAAGGAAGTGGCCGGAGCCGCAAGTCGGGTCGATGAGCAGCACCTCCTCCAGACCAAACTCCTTGATGGCCGGCTCGAGCGTGAGGTCCAGGATGAACTTCTCCACGAAGTTCGGTGTTTGAAGGAGGGCGTAGCGCTTGCGCACATCCTCCGAGAGGTCCTGGTAGAGGTCCCCCAGGAAGCGCGTATCCGTGCCGGTGAAGGTCCACTTCAGTGCCCCGCCCGCGTCCTCCTCCTGGAAGAAGTCCAGGAGCTTGCGCGCCGCCTCGTGCGAGGGAGAAAGCCGCCACGCTGGGTTGTGCTGGGGCCCGAGCACGTCCTCGGCCGCCGGGAGCGAGGCCACCTCCCGGAACACGAGCAGCAGGTAGTCGCGCGCGGTAAGCGAGGGCGCAAGCTCGATGAACTGGCCATAGGCATCCTTCGCGCCCGGCCCGGCCAGCCGGTGCTGCCCGAGCAACTCGCGGTCCTCCAGCGTGCGGATGAATACGCACGAGAGCACCCAGGCGGCGCCCACCTGCTCCACCGTCCGCGCCACCCATTCAACGAAGTGCTCCGCCGTGCGGTTGGCCGCCTTCTCGTACTGGTAGCGCTTCTCCAGCGCATTGTGCACCTCGGGCACCTTGGCCCTCTCGCGCAGGTCCGGCACCAGTACCTTGGACAAGAATGCCGCCAGTTCCTGCGTCAACGTCCGCTCGCCGCCCTTCTTCTTGCCGCGACTCACGCCTTACCTCCTCGATCCAGATTCAGAATCCACGTCTCGGGCACCTGCATGCGCTGCGCCGCGGACGTGGTGGGAATGGGCAGAGATTCCGTCACTCCATGAATGCTCGCCCGCTCCGTCTGGGAGTGCGCCGGCACCACGAGGAACACCGCCGGTCCATCATCGCGCTGGCTCGCCTCCCACAGCCCGCGCAGGAAGCTCTCCAGGTGGTAACGCGCCAGCATGCCGGGGTGGGTCAGCACCAGGCGCTTCCCCTTCTCCTCTCGAAGCGACTGCCCGAGCCGCTCGGCGCTCTCCAGCATTAGCTGGCGCAGGTTAGGCCAGTGGGGACCGCCCGGCCCCTCCCGGTCCGCCGCGTACACCACCTCCAGCTCCGCTCCGAACTCCTCCGCCAACTTCAGGGCGCCCTCCAGCAGTTCCTGCTCCAGCGAGCGCGGGCGCACCTTCAGACGCCGCCCCAGCTCCTCCGCCGCCGCGTCCGCGTAGGGCGAGCTGACCTCGACGACGCGGAAGCTGCCACGCTCGGCCGCCAGGCGCAGCCGCTCGTTGAACTCCTGGGCCTCCTGGGCCTCCGGGTCGTTCTTCGGGCGGTGGCTGGAGTGCGTCGTGGGACGGCGGTCGTCCAGCACCTGGGTGCTGGTGGTGGGCATCGCCGTCGCGCCCGCGCGCACGTAGACGCCTTGCGCCTCGCTCCAGGTGAGGCCGAGCTTCTCCACCACGGCATCCAGGGCAGGGCGCGGCGGCAGCGGCTCGGCCTCCGGGTAGCGGGCCGCCACCACCTTGACGATGGCCTCGGCGGGCATGCCGTTGACGAGGGCGCCGGCCGACAGCGCCAGCGCGCGGTCCACGGGCATGCCACGCGGGTAGAGCTCCAGCCGGGCGCTCCGGGCCGCCGAGCGGCTGGCCTCGGCCGCCAGGGAGACGAGCCGCTCCGGCGCCACCCGGGCCAGGGGCGTGCCCTCCACCACGGCCGAGAGGGCCTCGCGCACCTCCTCGGACGAGGGCAGGGGCTCGCGCGCCGCCAGCGCGTCCGCCTTGTTCCCCAGCGCGCGCGCCGCGTCCAGGTGCCCGGGGGACATGCCAATCCACGGCTCCTCGTGGAGCCGGCCAGGCACGAGCCCCCGGCCGGACTCGGCCACCAGCCGCACCAGGGCCTGAGCCCGACGTGTGCTCCCCTCGCTCGCCCCGGCGTCATGTGGCAGGAAGGTGGGCAGCACCTCGGCCACCCGCGCCACCGGCGCCGCCCCTCCGAGCTGCTCCAGCGCGGCGCCCACCCGCTCGTGCAGCTCGGCTAGCGCCGGGTGCGCGGCCCACCGCTCCCGGGCCTTGCTCAGCGACAGGTAGACGCCCTGCGGGGTGATGCCGAGCCGCACGGCCAGCGTGCGCACGTCCGGGACGCGCTGCTCCGGCGCCTCCAGCCCGAAGAGCATGCGCACGTGCTTGGGGAACACCTCGCGCGACTTCGGCTTCTTCGGCAGGAGCGCCTCCAGCCAGGCCTCGACGGTGGAGGGCGCCTCCGCGCTCGCGCCCTCCTTGGAGGCAGACTTCAGGTACGCGAGCAGCGTCTCCTCGGCGCGAGGGTGCGGGGCCAGCAGCCGCGCAACCCGGGCGCGCGCGGCGGAGGCCACCTGGGCCAGCCGCCCGAGCCCCGCGTCATCCAGGGCCACTGCGGCGGCCTCGGGCAGGCGGGGCACGAAGGCCACGTCTCCGTCCGCCCCGCGGTACCCCGGGAAGAAGACGGGCTCGGCGCTCCCCTCCCCCGCCACCGGCCCCAGCCGCTCCCGCAGCTGGTCGAGCAGGTTGAGGATTTCCTTCGTCGTCGTGCGCCCCACCCCGCGCATGGCGGACAGGTGGTTCTGCGGGACGAGCAGCAGCTCGCGCACGGTGACGACGCCGGAGCGGTCCAGCGCGTTGCGGGCCTTGAAGGAGAGGGGCAGCGCCTCGACGGAGCTGTCGGGCGTCACGCCCGCAAGCGCATCCTCCAGCGTGCGGCCCGGCTCGGCGGAGGGCGCCTCGACCGCGGAGTGCGCGAAGCACGCCATCCACTCCTTGCGCATGGCCTCCGCGCTCTCGTGGCGGGAGGCGACGTCGCGGGCGAGCGCCTTGCGGAAGAAGGCCAGCAGGCGCGTGCGCACCGAGGCGTCGAAGCGCTCGGCGGAGAGGGTGATTTCCTCCGTGCTCGCAACGGCCGCCATGTCCGCGGAGGGGAAGCGCGGGCGCACGCCGGTGAGCATCTCGTGCAGGGTGAGCGCGGCGCTCCAGCGGTCCGCGGCCTCGTCCCACCTGCCGCGCCGCACGAGGAAAGGGTCGCGGTAGACGGGCGTGCCCGCCGTCACCTCGGTGGGGGCGACGGTGGACAGCGAGAAGTCGAAGAGCATCAGGTGGCGCGCCTTCTTGCTAGCGCCCTCCAAGACGCCCACGTTGGAGGGTTTGATGTCGCGGTGCTGGACGCCCTTCTCCTCCAGGGCCTGGAGGGCCAGCAGCAGATCCTCGCCCCAGCGGGCTGCATAGTCCAGGCTCACCGGGCCTTCCTCGGCGAGGAGCTGGCCCAGCGTCTTGCCCGCGTCGGTGAGTAGCAGGCACGTGCGCCCGGAGAGCTTCAGGCGCTCCACCAGCGCCACGATGCGCTCGCCGCGCAGCCGCTCCAGCACGTCCGCCTCGGCGCGCAGCCGCGACTCGTACTCCGGGGAGAGGGGGACCTTGAGGGCGTAGCGGGTGCCGTCGCGCAGCACGCGCAGCACGCGCGCGGTGGAGCCGGTGCCGAGCACGTCCTCCACCCCGAGGTCCGGGCCGAGCCGGTCCCCACGCCGGGCCACCAGCGGGTCCGCCCCCGTCACCTCCGGGGCGGCCGGGGTCGTCACCTGCTCCAGCAGAAGGTTGACCCACTCCATGGCGCTGTCCGCGCGCTGCACCGGGTTGACGTCGGTGGCGAACTGCACCACCTCGTCCAGGCTCTTGGCCTGCTCCTTCTTCTCCGGGTCGAGCCCCTTGCTGCCCGCCGCAAGGTCGTCACGAGCCGCGGCCACGGAGAGGAAGCCGGGCCGCATCAGCGCGTCGCGCTCCTGGAGGGTGGAGCCTGGAGAGCGGCCGGTCAGCACGTGGTAGGCGATGGCGCCCAGGCTGAAGACGTCGCTGGCGGTGGAGGCCTTGCTGGGGTCTTCGATGAGCTCGGGGGCGCGGTAGAGGGCGGCCGGGTCGCCCTGGAAGGCGGACAGGTGCCGGGTGCCCGGGGTGCCGTCCTCCTTGAGCGCGAGCTGGAAGTTGTAGAGCCGCACATCCAGCCCTCCGCCCTCGCGGCGCTGCACAAGTACGGAGCCCGGATGCAGCCCACGGTGGAGGACCTTCTTGCGGTGGCAGTAGTCGAGCGCCTCGCCGAGCTGCTCCAGCAGGTCCACCCGCTCCTCGAAGGGGAGGTTCGGGTTCTGGCGCAGGAAGGTGTCAAGGGGGAGCGCGTCGGGGAGGTGCTCGAAGACGACGCAGGGCCCCCCCATGGGCCCCTCGGAGTGGTAGTTCGTCACCTTCATCATGCGCGGGTGGTCCCCGAGCGTGGTGAGCAGGCTGGCCTCGCGCTCGGCAGCCCGGCGCAGTTGCTCGCTGCGCTCGCGCGTCTCCGACTGGGGCACCAGGTAGGTGCGCACCCGGCGGCGCAGGTGGGGCATGCGCTCGTGGGTGGCTTCCCGGTCCTGGTAGCCCGGCCCCTCCTCGATGATGGAGCCGATGAGGAGCTCACCCAGCTTCATTGCGCCCGCGCTGGGAGCGAGACCCAGTTCAAGCAGAGCCTTGGCGGTGGCCTGGGCCAGCGGCTTGTTGATGCGCCGCGAGGCCATGCGGGCATCCACCCCGGGGAAGCGGGCGTGGGTGATGGCCTCAGCGAAGGTGCCCTGGGTAACGACATTGGTGCGCGCGGCCTCCGGAAACGCGAGCCGCACGTCCGGGTGCGAGAGGAAGATGAGGGGCTCCACCCAGGGGCGCTCGCCTGGCATGCGGCGCTCGAGCAGGCTGGCGAGCACGCGCGCCTTCTGGTCCGCGAGCCGCAGCGGGTTCTCCTTCACGCTGCGCCCGCCGCCGGCAAACTCGAAGACCCAGTCCACGACGGAGCCGCTCACGGTGGCCGGGTGACTCTTGATTTCGACAAGGTAGAGGGCGTGGTAGCCGAGGATGAGCGCGTCGATTTCATACCGACGCCCGGACGGGTCCGCGAGCGTCACGAGGGCCCACAGCCGGTAGGGCTCCGAGTCCGGGAGGGCCTTCTTGATGAACTCGATGGCCTGCTGCTCATGGGGATGGGGCGTCATCCCCTGGACGAGGACGCGATTCTGCGAAAGCGGCATGAGGCGGGTCCTCTCTTACGCGCCGAGCGCCCGGGCAAGGACGGCCACATCGTCGCGCCGGGCCGGGGGGACATCGTCCGAGATGAGCAGCATCCCGGCACGCGGGAACTGCTGCGCCCGAGCGTCCTCGGCGGAAGCGGTGGGAAGCAGCCAATGCACGGGGCGGTTGCTGCCCAGGAGCATCACGGCCATCCCGAAGAGCTGCCGCTCCGCGGGCGAGTCGGTGACGAGCAGGACCTGATCGGCAAGGTCCAGTTCCGCGCGGCCCTCGAAGTGGGCGGCCAACGAGAGCACCGCCCCTGCCCCGGAGGCGAGGATGCGCGAGGCCGGGGCAATGCCCGCGAGCGCGTCCTTGGCGAGAAGTTTTGGGGTCAGCCCCCATGTACGGGAGGCGGCCCGCAGGACGTCCCCGAGCGCCGCGGGGGCGGAGGCGTGCGCATCACGCCAGAGCCGCATGGCAAGGGCGGCATCGGGACCGGGCCACTCCGGACCGAACGGCTCGTCCTCGGCCAGGCCGTCCAAGAGGAAGATACGCCGGGGGGCGAAGGCCGCCGGGTGGTTGACCGCAGCATCGCGGATGAGGAGATCCAGCCGGTCCCCCTCCTTCATCTCTCCCTTGAAGAGGGCCCAGCGAGCATCGGCGTTTGGGCCGAAACGGCGCGCCACGCCCGCTCGCGCATCCAAGGCCTTGAGCCCCACGAAAGCGGCTTCGTAGAATTTCTCCAACTGGCCGTTCAGCACGGCGGACATGGCGGCGCTCCCCTCCCCGAAATGGGCGCGCAGTCTATGCTGGGTGTCTAGCGGGACGAAGCGCGGAGACCACGGCCCTTGTGCCCGTCGGCGATGACGAGCCGCACGCCCGTCAGCCCTCGCGCCCGCAACTGGCGCAGCAAGTCCCGCCAAGCCTCCGCCGACTCGCTGCCACCCCGGGTGACGGCGAGCAGGTGCGGTGTCCATCCGCGCCCACGCCGAACGCCACCAGGGCGGAGACGTTCCGCACCGTGCGTGCCCACCTGGCGCCTATGGAAGGTGGCATCCAGGTAAAGGTACGGGAAGGCCTGGGAGAGGGGCTGGTTGCGCAGCCCCTCCACCTTCTCCTCCAGCGTCCGCGTCGCCCGGCACACCGTCGAGCGCGAGACGTCCTCGGCCATGAGGACCCGTGTCACCTTGCCCATCTTCCTCGTGGAGACGCCCTGCACGTACGCGCTGGTAATCGCCTCGTCGAGCTCCGCGCTGCGACGCTTGTAGCGCCCCAGCACCTCTCCCGCACTGCCGCTGTGCCGGATTCGCGGCACCGTCACCTCCACAGCCCCCGCCGTCGTCACCAACGTGCGCAGGTAGCTGCCGCTCTGCACGTCCGCCCGGCCCACCATCCGCTGCCACCGGCCAGCCCCCACCAACTCCCGCACCTCTTCCTCCAGCAGGGTTGAGCCTGCCCCGCCTCCATGACAGGTCCACCTTATTTGACGAGTCACTTCGCGCCGGCCGTGGGTGCCGGAGACAACGCTGACAGTACCCTCAGCAGGCACGCCTCTATCTCAGCTATCGGCGAGTTCAGCGCATCGGGAACCAGGTCGGCAAGGTCGTCAAGCTCGGTGGCCAGGTGAATGGCACGGACAAGATCGGGATGCGCGTTCAACGCCTCAAGACGCGAGAGCAACGCCGGACCAAACAGCCGCGCACACGCGTATGAGGGAGTCACGGCGCCCGTCGTCAGCGCCCGACACCGCAATGGCCACCATGCGTTGAAGCTCGACCTCACCAGCGGCGAGAAGCGACAGGTCCACCGAAGAGTCCCCACGTCCAGGCGGAGACAAGATCACTGGTTGCGCCACCCTGGCCCCAGGAAACGAAAAAGGCCCCCGAGTCTTTCGACTCGGAGGCCTGATTCGGAGTGCCCAGGGCGGGATTCGAACCCGCACACCTTTCGGCGCCACCCCCTCAAGATGGTGTGTCTACCAGTTCCACCACCTGGGCGTTTGCTGCGGCGTCCATCTACCGGAGCTTGCTGATTCACGCAACGACAATCTCAACCGCTGCGTGAATCAGATTCTTCCTACGAACCGCGTACCGCGAACGACTACTGCGCCGGAGCCGGCTCCTGCGCCGCGGGAGCGGCCTCATCGGTCGCCGGGTTGCCACCCCCCTCGACAGGCGGGGTCGACTGCTCGCCGCGCGGCTGCTCCATGCTGCCCGGAGCGGCCGGCGCCGCGTCACCCGGGGTCGCCGGGGCCGTCTGCGCCGGAGGCGTGGCCACCGAGCCACCCGCCGCCACCGAGGAGCGCAGCCCCACGAAGGACAGGCCGAGCGAGCTGAAGAAGAAGAGCGCGGCGAAGACACCGGTCAGCTTGCTGAGGAACGTCACCGCACCCCGGCCGCCGAAGGCGCTCGTGGCGGCACCACCGCCCAGCGCGGAGCCCATACCGGCGTCCTTACCCGGCTGGAGCAGAATGACGAAGATCATGAACACGCACACCAGGACGTGCACGATCGTGACGAAGGTCAGCATGTGGACTCTTTCAGACGTTCCGTGAAAAGGAGGCGCACCCTACACCAAAGTAGTGAACGGGTGACAACATCTTCCGCCCGCCCCCAGGATCAACCCTCAGTGGCCGCCTTGACGATGGCCGCGAAGTCGCCCGCCTTCAGGCTCGCGCCCCCGACAAGCGCCCCATCCACGTCCGGCTGGCCCAGCAATTCCGCGGCGTTGTCCGGCTTCACGCTGCCGCCGTACTGGATGCGCACCCGCCCGGCCGTCTCCCCGTCGTACAGCCGCTCAATCAGGCCCCGGATCGCCGCGTGGACCTCCTGCGCCTGCGCCGCCGTGGCGTTGCGCCCCGTCCCAATGGCCCACACCGGCTCGTACGCCAGCACGAAGCCCGCCACGTCCTTGGCCTCGAAGCCCTCCAGCGCCCCGCGCACCTGACGCTCCACCACCGCCAGCGTCTGGTTCGCCTCGCGCTCGGCCAGCGTCTCACCCACGCAGAGGATGGGCGTCATCCCCGCCGCGCGGACCGCCTTCGCCCGCTTGTTCACCTGCGCGTCCGTCTCCCCGAAGAGCTGCCGGCGCTCGGAGTGCCCCACGATGACGTAGGCACACCCCAGCTCCGCCAGCATCGGCGCGGAGATCTCACCCGTGAAGGCGCCCGAGGACTCCCAGTGGCAGTGCTGCGCCGCCAGCGCCAGCGGCGCGCCTTCCAGCGCGACATGCAGCGGCTGCAGCGCCACGAACGGCGGCGCCACCACCACCTCCACCGTGTCCCCAAAGGAGGCCACCTGGCCCCGCAAGTCCCGCACCAGGGCCAGCGCCTCCGGTACCGACTTGTTCATCTTCCAGTTGCCAGCAACGATCTTCCGGCGCCGCGCGGTGGCCATGAGGTCCCCCAGGGGTGAGTGGTGTGTCGGACGCGGAGCCTACCGCGTCTCCAGCGCCTTGATGCCCGGCAAGTCGCGTCCTTCCAGGAATTCCAGGGACGCACCTCCACCAGTGGACACATGGCTCATCTTGTCGGCGAAGCCCATCTGCTCCACGGCCGCCGCGCTGTCCCCGCCGCCGATGACGGTGGTGGCCTGCGTGTTGATGGACATGGCCGCGGCGACGGAGCGGGTGCCCTCGGCGAACTTGGGCACCTCGAACAGGCCCATGGGCCCGTTCCACACCACCGTCCTCGCGTCGCGGATGTGCTGCGAGTAGATGGCGCGCGTCTTGGGACCGATGTCCAGGCCCATCATGTCCGGCGGAATCGCGTTGTCCGGCGTCTCCTGCGCGGGGCTGTTCTCCGTGGGCTCGGTGCCCACGATGTGGTCCACCGGCAGCACCAGCTGCGTCTTGAACCGGTGCGCCGCCTCCAGCAGGCGCGTGGCCAGCGACAGCTTGTCGCCTTCGACGCGGGACTTGCCCACCTCGACGCCCTGCGCCTTCAGGAAGGTGTACGCCATGGCGCCGCCGATGAGCAGCGCGTCCACCTTGGGCAGCAGGCTCTCGATGACCTTGATTTTGTCGCTCACCTTCGAGCCACCCAGGATGGCCACGAAGGGCTTGTCCGGGTTCTTGAGCACCTTGCCCAGGTACTCAATTTCCTTGCGCATCAGGAAGCCGGCCGCCTTCTCCTTCACGAAGGGCACCATGCCCGCGGTGGACGCGTGGGCGCGGTGGGCGGTGCCGAAGGCGTCGTTGATATAGACGTCCGCCAGCGCCGCCAGCTCGCGGGCGAACGCCTCGTCGTTGGCCTCCTCTTCCTTGTGGAAGCGGAGGTTCTCCAGGACGACCACCTGGCCTTCCTTGAGCTCCTTCACCTGTTTCTTCACCCCGTCACCGACGCAGTCGTCGGTGAGGATGACCTCGTGCTTGCCGCCGAGCAGCTCGGCGAGCCGCGCGGCGACAGGCTCCAGCGACAGCTTCGGGTCCGGCCCCTTGGGACGGCCGAGGTGGGAGGCCAGGATGACCTTCCCGCCCATGTCGAGCGCGCGCCGGATGGTGGGCATCGCCTCGCGGATGCGGGTGTCGTCGGTCACGCGCCGGCCATCCATGGGGACGTTGAAGTCCACGCGGATGAAGACGCGCTTCCCGGTCAGCTGCAGATCATCGATGTAGCGGATCATCTCGGTCCTTCCCTCTCGGTGCCCTGAACGCCCTTGGGACTAGACGCCCTTGGACACGAGGAACTTCGCCGTGTCCACCATGCGGTTGGAGAAGCCCCACTCGTTGTCGTACCAGGCCATGACCTTGAGCAGGTTGTCGCCCATCACGAAGCAGTTGGTGGAGTCGAAGATGGCCGAGTGCGGGTTGCCGTTGTAGTCCACCGACACCGTCTGCGCGTCGCTGAACTCCAGCACGCCCTTGAGCGGGCCTTCGGCGGCCTTGCGGTAGGCCTCGATGACGGCCTCCGCGGTGACCTTCTTCTCGGTGTTCACCGTCAGGTCCACCAGGGACACGTTCGGGGTGGGCACGCGGACGGCCAGGCCGTGCATCTTGCCCTTGAGTTGCGGAATCACCTCACCGATGGCCTTCGCGGCGCCGGTGCTGGTGGGAATCATGGAGAGCGCGGCGGCGCGGGCGCGGCGCATGTCCTCGTGGGTGAGGTCCAGGATGCGCTGGTCGTTGGTGTAGCTGTGGACCGTGGTCATCAGGCCCTTCTCGATGCCGAAGTTGTCCACCAGCACCTTGGCGATGGGCGCCAGGCAGTTGGTGGTGCACGAGGCGTTCGAGATGACGTGGTGCTTCGCCGGGTCGTACTCGTTGTGGTTGATGCCGTAGGCGATGGTGATGTCCGGGCCCTTGGCCGGGGCGGAGATGATGACCTTCTTCGCGCCCGCCTTCAGGTGCTTCTCCGCCGCGTCGCGCGCGGTGAAGCGGCCGGTGCACTCCAGCACCACGTCCACGTTCAGGCTCTTCCAGGGCAGCGCCGTCGGGTCCTTCTCCGCGGTGACGGCAATCTCCTTGCCGTCCACCACGATGCCCTTCTCCGTCGCCTTCACCGTGCCCGGCCAGGTGCGGTGCACGGAGTCGTACTTGAACAGGTGCGCCAGCGCCGCGGGCTTGTCGAGGTCGTTGATGGCGACAATCTCGAGGTCTTCCTTGCGGCTGAGCACCGCGCGGAGGATGCAGCGACCGATGCGGCCAAAGCCATTGATGGCAATCCGGGTAGCCATGTTCGTCGTCTCCTTGAGCAGTGGGTGCCAGGCACCCACGGGTCGTCACGTCAAATTCGAGGGCGGCCGACCGTAGGCATCGCGACCCGCCGAGTCAACGCCCGGCGACATCCCCGCGGCGACGCGCACGCCGAAGCTGAACAATCACCCCGAGCAACAGCCAGACAGCGGTGCCCGTTCCCCCACC
>NZ_JAAIYB010000126.1 GCF_010894475.1 Myxococcus vastator | reverse complement strand
CGCGGGCCCAAGCCACGGAAGAAGAAGGGCTACGCATCAGGAAGCGAGGTGCGCCGACAGGTCGCGACGTCACGCGTCCTCGCTGCCGGCACCGTCGATTACGTCAAGCAAGATGTTTAAAGGGGTGCGTCTGAAAGGCCCATCGCCATGAGCCCGAGGTTGACGTAGAACGCGCTGCCGCCGCAGTTGCGCGCGATGGGACCGGTGAAGTGGCCTCCTGGCGGGTCCACCGCGATGATGTAGTTCCCTGCTCCATCCAGGACGTACCCATCCGGTATGAGCAGGGTGGAAGAGGTGGCGCAGGTGCCTGCCAGCGTCAGGACGTTTCCGTTCACGAAGACAGGGCAGGGAACGTACCCGCAGGAGGCGTCCTGAAAGCCCTCTTGGAGGGACGCCATGCTCAGCTCCGCTGTGTGGAGGTCCTCACCCGGGCTGCTCTGGAGCGCCGCCTGGCTGGGTTCCTCGCCCGCGCACCCCACGACTGGCAGTGCCAGGGCTCCAACCAGGATGCTTCCGAAATACCGCCATCGACTTCGACTCATACAGTGCCCTCTCTCTGAGCGGGTGCTCGGTGAGAAGGCATCGATAGTGTGAAGTGATGCGGCGCAATATGGACTCCACGGATGTCGGTGGCGCTGGAGGTGGACAAGCCCCCCCTGCTCGGGTCCTGGTGAGATGTCCAGGTGGGAGTGGATGTGATTGGGGGGCAACGGAACTCGGGGAGGAGAAGGTGGGATGACGCTCCGTGCGCCGGCTCAGGGCGTGGCGCCCGCGTCCACGTCGCGCAGTCAACGGGAAGGGGGCCCTGGAGGGGGGGCTCGCCGGAACGTCCACTGACGCGTTGCATGGAAGGCAGGTGGTAGAGTGTCGAATTCCTGTCCCACCTGGAGGATGCCGTGATGAGTCCCATGGACACGCTGAGCCCCTGGCGCCTCGCGGGCCTCTTGGTGCTGGTGGCCACGACGGGGTGTCTGCCTGAGGACCCGCTGCCCATCCACCTGGAGCCCTCCGCTTCGGCGCGGGTGATGGTGGTGGTGCCGCGCACGCTGGCGTCCGGGTCCGTCACGGAGGTCCGCGCCACGCTCACGCCCGTGGAGGGAGAAGCCGCGGGCGCGGTGCTCGCGGGGGGCGACGGCCTGTGGCAGGGGCTGGTGCGGCGGATTGCCTCCGGAGGGGAGGTTGAGGCGAGTGCCACCGTCCGCGGCGACGGCGGTGAGGTCCTGGCGCACATCGACGTCCCGAGCGTGGTGACAGGCGCGCACCGGACGGCGCTGGTCGTCCTGGTCCCGCGTGCCATGGCCCCCGGCGCCCCCGGAGCGCCCTTCATCGACGCGGTGCTGGGCTCGTCGGCGGAGGTCCGGCCCGTAGGGGAGGTGGCGCTGCGCGCGGTGGCGGAGGCCGCGTCCGGGGATGGGGCGCTCACGTATGCCTGGCGGGCTTCGGCTGGAAGCTTCAGTGACGCCAGCGCCCCGGCCCCAATCTGGACGGCGCCGGAGGCGGCCGGCTTCGTCACGTTGACGCTCCAGGTGACGAACGCGGTGGGCCTGGGGGCCACGCTGGACTTCCCCGTGCGGGTGGCGCGGGACCATGGCTTCGGCGCGGACGGCGCGGCCGCTTTCAATCGCTGGCCGCTGCTGGTGGAGCTGAGCTCCCTTCCTTCCGGCGAGGTCCCGTACGGCGATTCCCTTCAGCTCCAGGCGGAGGGCCGGGACGAGGACGGAGATGCGCTGACCTACGCGTGGACGGCGAGCTGCGACGGCACCTTCGACGACGCGAACGCGCGGTCGCCTCGCTTCACGCCGTCCACGCCGCCCTCCGGAGCCTGTGGCGCGTGCCAGTTCCACGTCACGATGCGGGATGACCGTGGCGGTGAGCACGTCGGCGCGGTGGACGTGTGCGTGGTGCAGCGGCTGCCGCCCATCATCGTCTCCACGGCCCAGTCGCGGACGGAGACCCTGGGCGCGGAGCCCGTCCTGCTCCAGGCGGTGGCGGAGGACCCGCGCGGCGAGGCCCTCACCTTCCAGTGGTCCGCGAACACCGGCCTCCTGGAAACCGCCACCCAGGACGGGACGCGGGGCGAGGTGCGCTGGTCCGCGCTGTCGTGTGTCCCGGCGGACGTGGAGCCTTCGGTGCGGCTCACCGTCACGAATGTGTCGGGGATGAGCGCGACGCACCTGTTCCAGATTCGCTGGGACGACCGGCGCTGTGGCGCGTTTCCTCCCTGCTCCGCCCGGTGGGAGGACGGCCGCGTGACGTTGACGGCGGACTGCACGACGGAGGGCACGCTGTACATCCCGGAGGGAGTCACCTTCGACGGCGCCGGACACGTGGTGACGGCGGTGGACCCCGAAGGCGGCCGCTTCCAGGGGGCGGTGCTCCGCAACCGGGGAGACACGGCCCACGTCCACGATGTGGTGGTGGAGGCGCGCGGCCTGTCGGAGCGGGCCTGTGACGCGGGGGAGGCCGGCTTGAGTGGCATCCGCTTCATCGGGGCGAGCGGCTCCATCACCGACAGCGAGGTGCGCGCGCTGCATCAGGATGAGGGCCGGGGCGCCTGCCAGGAGGGCGTGGCCATCGAGGTGCGAAACGCCCAGGACGCCTCCCAGGTGGTCCAGGTGGACGTCATGCGCAACCACGTCGCGGGCTACCAGAAGGCGGGCGTCGTGGCCTCGGGCCGGGTGGACGTGGCCGTGGAGGACAACGTGGTGGAGGGCGGCGGTCCGTCGGAGGTCATCGCCAGGAATGGCATCCAGCTGAGCTTCGGCGCCACGGGACAGGTGCTGGGCAACCGCGTCACCGGCAACGTCTATTCGGGGACCGGCTATGTGGCGGCCGGCATCCTCGTCGCGGGTGGGGCCTACTACAGCGGCCCGGTGTGCGAGGACGTCCTCATCCAGGGCAACACGCTGGAGGCGAACGACGTGGGCATCGACCTGTCGCAAGCGGAGGCGGACGGCGGGCCGCTGGCGCAATCCTCACGGCTGCTCGTGGTGGAGAACACGTTGAGCCATGATGTGGTGGCGAACGGCGTGCCGTACCAGGCGGGCATCTCGGACCTGGGCGGGGCCAACGTCATCAGCCGCAACCGCATCAGTGGCGCGGGCTATGCCAGGGAGACGCTGCCGGGCGCCACCTTCGATGTGGACGTGGTGGCGGACGCGGCGGCGCAGGTGGCCTTCCTGACACCACCGCAAGACGTGGCGGCGGGCGCGTGCTCGGCCGCGCTGGTGGTGCAGAGCCAGGACGCCCTGGGCAATCTGTCCGCCCTGGCTTCGTCCCTGCTGGTGGTGGAGGCGCAGGGCGACGTGGGCGCAGTGACCTTCTTCCGGGACGCGGCGTGTACGCAGGCCCTGGTGCCTTTGAGTGGCAGCGGCGCCATGTCTCTGGAGGGGCCGCAGCAGGAAGCGGTGTTCTATTTCCGCGCGGCGCAGGCAGGGGCGTTGGAGGTGCAGGTGCGAGGCGATGGGGTGAGTGCATCCCAGCTGCACGTGGTGCGTTAGACGAAACGGGAGGGCGTCGCGGCATTGAACAAGCCAAGGCCGTGGCCGTCGTGTTGCTCGTGGCCTGTCTGGCTTCCGTCTCTGTCGTAGACTCCGTGGGATGGAAGGGGCCAACGTCCCTTCCACTTCCACTGGTTCGTCATGACTCCGACTCCCTCCGGGCCCGCGTACACCCTCCAGACCGCGCGAACCCTGCTCCGCTGCTGGTCACCCGCTGACGCCGCGCGTGCGCTCCGCGCCATTGACGCCAGCCTTGAACATCTGCGCCCCTGGCTGCCCTGGGCGGGCGACTACCCGATGAGCGTGACGCAGCAGGCCGCCGTCCTGCGGCGGTTTCGCGGGAGCTTCGACCTGGGACAAGACTTCACCTATGCCGTGTTCGACCGGGGTGGGACGGAGGTCCTGGGCGGCTGCGGGCTGCATCCCCGTGGGGGCGAGGGGACTCGGGAGATAGGGTATTGGATTGCGGCCCAGCACACGGGCCAGGGGCTGGCGACCGAAGTGGCGGCGGCGCTCACCCGTGTCGCGTTCGAGCTGGAGGGCCTGCGCCGGGTGGAGATTCACTGCGAACCGCTCAATGTCCCGAGCATCGCGGTGGCCCGCAAGCTGGGCTTCACCCACGAAGGCACCTTGCGGCAGCGCCTCCGGGCCGCTGACGGAACGTGGCGCGACCTCATGCTCTGGACCCTCCTGGCGGAGGACTACCGGGCCAGCCCCGCGGCCGCGAGCAACCTGGAAGCGTTCGACGTGCTGGGGCAGAAGCTGCTGTAGGCCTTGGGCTCCGGGCGCCGGGCCGGGGTGGTGACAGCGAACACCAGGCAGGTGCGCGAGTCACCAGGACGCCGCCCTTCAGGCGTGACGCCATGCGGCCGCCGTCAGCGCCCTCTTTGAGCGATTTCGGCAGGTTGTGCGGAGCGAGGTGGGGAGGTGGGACATGGCACGGCGCCTGCTCTACGTGGCGGCATCCACCCCAAGCCGAGGACCCCTCGCCATGGCGCTCTCCCCCGTCTCCCGTTCGTGCGTCTCCAGCCCCACCCTCCAGCGCGCATCCGGAATGGAGCGCCCCGCGGCGCCGCGGCAGTCCCTGACGGGGGCGGGGCAGATGGACCCGCTGCGGCAGCTGTTCCAGCGTGACGGCTTTGATGGCCCGACGGGCGCGGCGAAGGGGCAGGGCGTGGAGGCGCTGACGCAGAACCTCTCCCGGCTGGCCCAGCTGCTGACGGAGGCCACCCGCGTGCTGGGCGGCGAGGGTGCCCAGCGTCCGCAGGGCAGCGCTCACCCGGTCTCCGAGGCGAAGGGCGCGGGCAGCGCGCCAGCCAACCGCGAGGTGGACCGCTTCGAGCCGGCGCGGGCCGCTTCGGCTGCTCCCGCCGCTCCGGCCGGTTCGCAGGCGAAGGCCGTCGCGGGCCCCACGGGCGCGCCGGGTGTGTCGAAGGATGGCAACACCATCACCTTCACCAACGACGGCAACACGCCGATGACCATCAAGTTCACCCCCAACGCGGGGGAGAAGGAGCTGGACTCCGTCACCCTGGCGCCGGGCAAGACGCAGACACTCCAGTTCCCGGAGAACTGGTCCGGCAACTTCCGGAGCACGTCCGGTGACGGCAGCGCGGCCACGCTGGGCGAGGTCAAGTTCGACGGGGGCTTCGGCAAGACGTACTACGACGTGAGCTACATCGAGGGCCACAACGCCTCGATGACGATGCAGCCGGAGGAGGGCGGCCGGGTGTCGGGCACGCACGACGACCTGCTGTCATCCGCGCCGGATTCCATCAAGGCGCGCAACGCGGACGGCTCCGCGTACGGCATCAAGAAGAGCACCACGTCCAATGTCCAGGACGCTGGCGTCGTGGACTTCTACCGGAAGCACGTGGGCGCCGATGAGGGCTACGTCATCCCCACGGACGACGCGAGCACGCTCGGGAGCAGCGACACGAACCTGGTCGTCCGCATGAAGAACCTCGTCTGAGCCGCCCCCGCCAGCCCGAGCACGGGGGTGCCGGTCCGCGGCCCTGCCCGCTCCTCCGCCTGCTCGCTGGGAATGGGCCCGCCGGACAGGCGTCGCGCCATACGCCCGCCCTTACTTGGAAAGCTCCTGCGTGCTGCGCACCCTCGTCATGGCTGTGCCGGTGAAGCACGCGCCCGGAGGTGCTCTCTTGGTTGAGGCGGTGAAGCTGTGGAACGAGCCCAACAACCTGTCGCACTGGGACTTCGGGCTCGATGCCGACTGGGGCATCTTCTCGCGGATGGTGCGGCTGGCGGGCGCCGCGGTGCGCGCGGAGAACTCCAGGCTGCCGCGCGTGCTGGGAGGAATGGCGCCCATCGACGCGTCCTTCCTCCGCCGCATGGAGGAGCTGGGCGCCCTGGATGAGGTGGACGTCGTCGCGGTGCATGGCTTTCCGCTCGACTGGAACCACTGGCAGCTGGACGAATGGCCCGAGCGCCTGGCGGAGATTCGCGCCGTGTCACGCCACCCTGTCTGGGTGACGGAGGTGGGCGTGTCCACCTTCGGCGCGGAGGAGGTGCAGGAGTTCGGGCTGCGCCGCACCGCCGAGCTCCTGCTGGGCCACGTGGACCGCGTGCACTGGTACAGCCTCTACGACTTGCCCAAGGCCTGGCCCGCGACCACGCGCCACCGGGAGGCGGAGGGCTCGTCGTACTACCGGCACTTCTACATGGGGCTGCTGCGCGAGGACGGCACGCCCAAGCGCGCCGTGCGCCACTTCGCGGACTACACGCCCCAGCTCGGTATCTGCCAGTGGTTCCACTTCGAGGACCCCCGCCTGGATGACGCCGTGGCCTGGCTGCGGAAGATGGGCGTGCGCAAGCTGCGCACGGGCCTGAGCTGGGCGGACAGCCACCGGCCCGGCGCCGAGGCGTGGTTCGACCGGCAGATGCGCGCGGTCGGCGGCTTCGACGTGACGCTGACGTACTGCTTCACCCCTGGCTCCCGCGGCCTCACGGACCACCACACGAGCCCACCTCGGCAGGTGGAGGAGTTCGCGGATTTCTGCGCGCGGATGACGCGCCGGTACGCGCAGTGACGCCGCCCACGGCGAGCGACGGCGGCACGGCCGGGCAAGCGGCCCTTCCGCGCGCGGGGCTCCCGACCCATGGTGTCCAGGCTGGCGGCACGGAGCGCGGAGCGGGACAGGAGGACGCGATGTCGGACGGAATGATGAGGGCCGCGGTGGTTGCAGGGCCTGGGCGCACACGGGTGGAGCGCATCGCCCGGCCCGAGCCTGGCCCCGGCGCCGTGCGCGTGCGGCTGGAGGGCTGTGGCGTGTGCGGCTCCAATCTGCCCACCTGGGAGGGCCGCGACTGGTTCCGCTATCCGATGAAGCCCGGCACGCCCGGGCACGAGGGCTGGGGCGTGGTGGATGCCGTGGGGAGCGGGGTGACGGACCTTCGCGCGGGAGACCGGGTGGCCACGCTCTCCTCGGCGGCCTTCGCGGAGTACGACGTGGTGGAGGCGTCTTCGGCCGTGGCGCTGCCGCCCTCGCTCGCGGGCAAGCCCTTTCCGGGAGAGCCGCTGGGCTGCGCCATGAACATCTTCCGCCGCGGCGACCTCCAGGCGGGGCAGACGGTGGCCATCATCGGCATCGGCTTTTTGGGCGCGGTGGTGACACGGCTCGCGGCGAACGCGGGCGCGCGCGTGCTCGCCATCTCCCGGCGGCCCTTCTCGCTGGAGCTGGCGCGGGCCTACGGCGCCGCCGAATGCATCCCCATGGATGACCACGGCCGCATCATCGACCGCGTGAAGTCCCTCACCGACGGCGCCTTCTGCGACCGCGTCATCGAGGCCGTGGGCTCGCAGTGGCCGCTGGACCTCGCGGGCGAGCTCACGCGGGAGCGGGGCCGGCTCGTCATCGCGGGTTACCACCAGGACGGGCCCCGGCAGGTGAACATGCAGCTGTGGAACTGGCGCGGCCTGGACGTCATCAACGCTCACGAGCGCGACCCGCGCGTCTACGTGGAGGGCATCCGGCTCGCCGTGGAGGCCGTGGCCTCCGGCGCGCTGGACCCCTTTCCCCTCTTCACCCACCAGTTCCGCTTGGAGGAGCTCGACCGTGCCTTGGAGGCCCTGCGCTCCCGGCCGAACGGCTTCCTCAAGGCCCTGGTCACGCCATGAGTGCGCCCGTGACGCGCCGCCCCCGGCTGGGCTTTCTGGGCGTGGGCTGGATTGGGCGCCACCGGATGGAGGCCCTGGTGAAGGAGGCCCAGGTGGACGTCGTCGGCGTGGCGGACCCCTCGGAGGCCGCCGCCGAGGCAGCGCGGGCGCTCGCGCCAGGGTGTGAGCGGGTGGACTCCCTGGACGCGCTGCTCGCGCTCTCACCCGACGGCGTGGTCATCGCCACGCCCAGCGCCGTCCATGCGGAGCAGTCCATCCAGGCGCTGGAGCGCGGCGTGGCCGTGTTCTGCCAGAAGCCGCTGGGCCGCACGGCCCAAGAGGTCCGGCGCGTGGTGGCGGCGGCCCGGAAGTCGGACGTGTTGCTCGGCGTGGACTTCAGCTACCGCTACGCGGAAGGGCTGCGCCGGCTGCGCGCGCACCACCAGTCCGGCGCGCTGGGGCGCGTGTTTGCGGTGAACCTCGTCTTCCACAATGCCTACGGTCCGGACAAGCCGTGGTTCTACGACGCGGCGCTCGCTGGGGGCGGCTGTGTCATGGACCTGGGCATCCACCTGGTGGACCTGGCGCTGTGGGTGCTCGACTTTCCCGCCGTCCGCCGGGTGAGCAGCCAGCGCTTCGCCCAGGGACGGCCGCTGCGTGGCCGGGAGGCGGGCGTGGAGGACTACGCCGCCGCCGTGCTGGAGCTGGAGGGAGGCACCGCCGTCCAGCTCGCCTGTTCCTGGAAGCTGTCGGCCGGCTGCGACGCGGTGATTGAAGCGTCCTTCTACGGGACGGAGGGGGGCGTGTCGTTCCGCAACGTGAAGGGCTCGTTCTACGACTTCACGGCGGACGCCTTCCGGGGCACCGGGCGTGAGCGGCTCGCTGAACCGCCAGATGGCTGGGGCGGACGGGCCGCCGTGGACTGGGCCACCCGCCTGGCACAGGGCAAGCGCTTCACGCCGGAGAACGAGCAGCTCATCCAGGTCGCGGAGACGCTCGACAGGCTCTACGCGTGAGAGCGTCCGCATGCCCGTCTCCCGAGACGCGGAGGCATCGGGCCCTGTCTGGACGCCGGAAGGCGCGGAACCCGAGCACCGTTCCTCGCCTGACCATGCAGACCCCTTCCGTCTCACGCGGCGCGATGTGGCGAGCGCTGGGCTACTTGCGGCCCTACCGTCGCACCATCGTCTTCATCCTGCTCCTCGTCCTGACCTCCGCGAGCCTGAGCGCCCTGGAGCCCCTGGTCCTCAAGGCCATCTTCGACCAACTGGGCAGCGAGGACGCCACGAAGCCGGTGCTGATGGGCGTGGGCCTGCTGGTGCTCATGGGGCTGGCGCGCGAGGCGCTGGGCGCCGCGTCCAACTGGCTCACCTGGCGCACCCGCATCCAGGTGCACTTCGCCCTCAACGAGGCCACCGTGTCGCGGCTGCACCGGCTGCCGTTGAGCTTTCACCGGAAGGAGGGCGTGGGCGCGCTGATGACGCGGATGGACCGCGGGCTCCAGGGCTTCGTGGGTGCCATCACCGAGCTCACCTTCAACGTCATCCCCGCGGCGGTGTACCTGTGCATCGCGGTGGGCGTCATGCTCCAGCTCGACTGGCGGCTGGCATTGCTGGCCCTGGCCTTCGCGCCGCTGCCGGTGCTCATCGCCCGGCGCGCCGCGCCCGCGCAGGCCCGGCGGGAGGAGACGCTGCTGGAGCGGTGGACGCAAATCTACGCCCGCTTCAACGAGGTGCTCTCCGGCATCATCACCGTGAAGAGCTTCGCCATGGAGGAGCGGGAGAAGCAGCGCTTCCTGCATGGCGTGCATGACGCCAACACCGTCGTCACCCGGGGCGTGGCGTTCGACTCGGCGGTGACGGCGGGGCAGAACACCACCGTGCTCGTCGCGCGCGTCGCGTCCCTCTGCATGGGCGGCCTCCTGGTGATGAAGGGCCAGCTCACCGTCGGTACCCTGGTGGCCTTCCTGGGCTACATCGGCGGGCTCTTCGGCCCGGTGCAGGGACTCAGCGGCGTGTACAAGACGCTGCGGACGGCCTCGGTGGCCATCCGCCAGGTCTTTGCCATCCTGGACGCGCAGGACTCGCTGGGCGACGCGCCGGACGCGCACGAAGTCACGCACCTGCGCGGTGACGTGACGTTCGAGGACGTCCACTTCGCCTATCCCTCCGGCGCGGGCAGGCCGCTCATCAACGGCATCTCCCTGGACGTCCGGCGCGGAGAGACGGTGGCCCTGGTGGGGCCCAGCGGCGCGGGCAAGACGACGCTGATGAGCCTGCTGTGCCGCTTCTATGACCCGGACCAGGGCGTCGTGCGCGTTGACGGGAGCGACATCCGGACGCTCAAGCAGCTGTCGCTGCGGCGCAACATCGGCGTGGTGCTCCAGGACGCGCTGCTCTTCAACGAGAGCGTGCGGGGGAACATCGCCTATGGACGGCCCCAGGCCACGGACGCGGAAGTCGAGGCCGCCGCGCGCGCGGCCCACGCACACGAGTTCGTCCTGGGGCTCCCGCAGGGCTACGACACCCTGGTGGGAGAGCGCGGCAACCGGCTGTCCGCGGGCGAGCGGCAGCGCATCGCCATTGCCCGCTCGCTCCTGACGGACCCGCCCATCCTCATCCTCGACGAGCCCACCAGCGCGCTCGACGCGGAGAGCGAGGCGCTGGTGCAGGAAGCGCTGGGCGAGCTGATGAAGGGCCGCACCACCTTCGCCATCGCGCATCGGCTCTCCACGGTGGTGAACGCGGACCGCATCCTGGTGCTCAAGGATGGCCGCATCATCGAGGAGGGCCCGCATGCGGAGTTGATGCGCCGTGACGGCTACTACGCGTCGCTGGTGCGCAAGCAGACGCGCGGCCTGCTCCCGGAGCTGTCCCCATCACCCCTGACGCCCGTGGCCGCGTAGGGCTCGCCGCCTCGGCGGCCCAGGTGCGGCCGTGACGGGGCCGCTCCCCTGGGCGCCAGCCCGGATGAGGCTGGGGCGCGTGCGGGCGGCTGACTGGGATGAACGTCGGTAGCAGATGGCTAGCACCAACAGGTGCGGTGGCTACCTTCAGCAATGCATGGCGGTGGTGATGAACCTCTACTGCCTGCGTGCGCCGGGGGGCGACATGAGGCAAAGACAGCTTCTCATCACGGGCGGCGCGGGCTTCATTGGCTCGCATCTGGCGGATGCGCTCCTGGCGCGCGGCCACCGCGTGAGGGTCCTGGATGCGCTGGTGCCCCAGGTCCACGGTGAGGCGCGGCGCCGCCCGGAGTACCTGTCCCCCGACGTGGAGCTGGTGGTGGGGGACGTGCGTGACCGGGACGTGGTCCGCCAGTCCCTGGCCGGCGTTGACGCCGTCTACCACTTCGCCGCGGCGGTGGGCGTGGGCCAGAGCATGTACGAGGTGGCCCACTACACGGCGGTGAACAACCTGGGCACCGCCGTGTTGATGGAGGCGCTCATCGAGCGTCCGATTGAGCGGCTGGTCGTGGCCTCCAGCATGAGTGTCTACGGGGAGGGGCTGGCGCGCGCGCCCGATGGCCGGCGCATCCCCGGCGGGCAGAGGCCGCTGGAGCAGCTGGCGGACGGGAAGTGGGAGCTGGAAGGCCCTGGGGGCGAACCCCTCACGCCCGTGCCGACGCCGGAGTCCAAGCCACCCGCGCTCTCCTCCGTGTACGCGCTGTCGAAGTTCGACCAGGAGCGGCTGTGCCTCATCCTGGGCCGCGCCTACGGCATCCCCACCGTGGCGCTGCGGTTCTTCAACGTCTACGGCCCCCGGCAGGCGCTCTCCAATCCCTATACCGGCGTGCTCGCCATCTTCGGCGCGCGGCTGCTCAATGGGAGCCCGCCACTCGTCTTCGAGGATGGCCTGCAGCAGCGGGACTTCGTCCACGTGCGTGACGTAGCGAACGCCTGCGCGCTGGCGCTCGACGCGCGGGGGGCGGACTCACACGTCGTCAACGTGGGCAGTGGACAGTCCATCACCGTGAAGGAAGTGGCCCTGGCGCTCGCGGAGGTGATGGGGCGCCCCGGCCTCCGCCCCGCGGTGACGGGTCGCTATCGCATGGGCGACATCCGTCACTGCTTCGCGGACATCTCCCTGGCGCGTGAGCTGCTGGGGTACGCCCCCCAGGTCTCCTTCCATGACGGGCTCGCGGAGCTGTCGTCGTGGCTTGAAGGCCAGGTGGCGACGGACCGCGTGGCGGAGGCGCGCGCGGAACTCGAGGCGCGAGGGCTGACCGTATGAGCGCGGCGGAACCTTGGAAGGTGGAGGGGGGCAGGACGGTCATCTTCGGCGGGGCCGGCTTCATCGGCTCCAACCTGGCGGACCACTACCTGTCGGAAGGGCGGACCGTGCGCGTCGTCGACAACCTGACGCGCCCCGGCGTGGTGCACAACCTGCGGTGGCTCCAGGCCCGGCATGGCGCCCGGCTGGAGGTGATGACGGCGGACGTCCGGGACGCCTATGCGGTGAAGCAAGCCGTCATCGGCGCCAGCCAGGTCTTCCACTTCGCGGCCCAGGTGGCGGTCACCACCAGCCTGGAGACGCCCCTCACCGACTTCGAGGTCAACGCGGGGGGCACCCTGAACGTGCTGGAGGCGCTGCGTGCCATGGAGCGGCCCGCCTCGCTCGTCTACACCTCCACCAACAAGGTCTACGGCGGCATGCCGGGCGTGGAGCTCGTCCAGAAGCCCAGCCGCTACGAGCCCCGGGACACGGGCCTGCGCGGTCACGGCGTGGGGGAGGCCTGCCCGCTGGACTTCGAGAGCCCCTATGGCTGCTCCAAGGGCGCGGCGGACCAGTACGTGCTCGACTATGCGCGGGCCTACGGGCTGAGGACGGTGGTGTTCCGGATGAGCTGCATCTACGGCCCTCGGCAGTTCGGCACCGAGGACCAGGGCTGGGTGGCGCACTTCCTCCTGCGCATGCTCGAAGGCCGGCCCCTCACGCTCTACGGCGATGGCAAGCAGGTGCGCGACCTCCTCGACGTGGGAGATTTGGTGCGCGCGCTTGGCCTGGCGCAGCAGCACATCGGACGGCTCAAGGGGCAGGCCTTCAACATCGGCGGCGGCCCGTCGCGGACGGTGAGCCTGCTGGAGTTGCTGGGGCTCATCTCTCAGCGCACCGGCCTGCGGCCCGCGCTCCAGTTCGAGGATTGGCGGACGGGGGACCAGCGCTATTACGTCTCCGACACCCGCAAGTTCCAGTCAGCCACGGGGTGGGCGCCCCAGGTGGGAATCGCCGAGGGCGTGGACCGGCTCCACGCCTGGCTGCGGACCCTGATGCGCGAGCGGCCGGTGGCGTCCGGGCAGGGAGGGGCGCGTGAAGTCCACGCCGGCTAGCGGGCGCGCCGTTCGCCGCGTGCTGATGACCACCGACACGGTGGGGGGCGTGTGGACCTACGCGCTGGAGCTCTGCCAAGCCTTCGCCGACGCCGGCGTCCAGGTGGAGCTGGCGACCCTGGGCGCGCCCGTGACGGCGCCACAGGCCGATGAAGCCGCGGCCGTCCCGGGGCTGCGCCTCCACGAGAGCACCTACCGCCTGGAGTGGATGGACGCGCCCTGGGAGGACGTGCGCGCGTCCGGGGAGTGGCTGCTGGCGCTGGAGGCCGCGTTGGCGCCCGACGTCATCCACCTCAACGGCTACGCCCATGGCGCGCTGCCCTGGCGGGCGCCCTCGGTGGTGGTGGCCCACTCGTGCGTCCTGTCCTGGTGGGAGGCCGTCCTCGGGGAGCCCGCGCCGGCGCGATACGCGCGCTACCGGCGGGAGGTCCAGCGCGGCCTGCGCGCCGCGGACCGCGTGGTGGCGCCCAGCGCGGCGATGCTCGGTGCGCTCGAGCGGCACTATGGGCCGTTGTCGCCGCCCACCTGCGTCATCCCGAACGCGCGCCGGGCCGAGCCCTTCACCGCGGCGCCCAAGGAGCTGTTCGTCCTCGCCGCGGGCCGCATGTGGGACGAGGCGAAGAACCTGTCGGCGCTGGAGGCGGTGGCGCCCCGGCTGGCCTGCCCCGTGCGCGTGGCGGGCGAGCTGCGACACCCGGGGAGCGGGAAGGTGGCACGGGCACGCAGCACCGAGCCGCTGGGCCCCCTCTCGCCGGAAGCGCTCGCGGCCTGGATGGCTCGCGCCGCCATCTACGCCATGCCGGTGCGCTACGAGCCCTTTGGCCTGTCCGCGCTGGAGGCCGCGCTCTGCGGCTGTGCCCTGGTGCTGGGTGACATTCCCAGCCTCCGTGAGGTGTGGGCGGACGCGGCGGTGTTCGTTCACCCGGAGGACCTGGATGGGCTGACCTGGGCGCTGCGAGGACTGCTCGAGGATGGGGCCCAGCGGGAGCGCATGGCCGCGAAAGCGCGTGCCCGCGCGCGGACCTGGAGCCCGCGCCGCATGGCGGAGGACTACCTGCGGCTCTACGCGACACCGCGGGCGTGGCCGGTCCGTCACCCCGCCGGCCTCACGTTGGGCGCGCCTTGAGGATGGAAGGGCCACCGCGCATGCGCATCGTCTTCTTCTGTCATTCGCTCCTGTCGGACTGGAACCACGGCAACGCGCACTTCCTGCGCGGCGTGGTGACGGAGTTGTCCCTGCGCGGCCACGACGTCCGCGTCTTCGAGCCCGCGGAGGCCTGGAGCCTGCGCAACCTCCTGGAGGAGCCGGAGGGCCCGGCGATGCTGGAGGAAGTGCGACGCGTCTACCCGCGGGTGCGGCCGGAGCGCTACGACCTGGCGACGCTGGACCTGGACCGGGCCCTGGAAGGGGCACAGCTCGTCATCGTCCACGAATGGAACCCGCCAGCGCTGGTGCGTCGCCTGGGCGAGCGTCGCCAGGTGAGCGACGCCTACCGCCTGCTCTTCCATGACACGCACCACCGCGGCGTGAGCGCCCGGGAGGAGCTGGCCCGCTACGAGCTGGTCCACTACGACGGCGTGCTCGCCTTTGGCGACGTCCTCCGGCGGCTCTACCTGGAGCAAGGCTGGGCCCGGCGCGCGTGGACGTGGCACGAGGCCGCGGACACGCGGGTGTTCCACCCTCGGCCGGAGGTGTCGCCGGAAGACGACGTCGTCTGGATTGGCAACTGGGGCGACGAGGAGCGCACCGCGGAGCTGCATGAGTTCCTGCTCGGCCCGGCACAGGCGCTGGGCTTGACGGCGCGGGTGCACGGGGTGCGCTACCCTGACGCGGCGCGAGCGGCGCTGGCGCAGGCGGGCCTCACCTACGCGGGGTGGCTGCCCAACCACCGGGTGCCCGCGGCCTTCGCGCGGGCGCGCGTGACGCTCCATGTCCCCCGGCGGCCCTATGCCACGTCCCTGCCGGGCATTCCCACCATCCGCCCCTTTGAAGCGCTCGCCTGTGGCATCCCGCTGGTGAGCGCGCCGTGGCGCGACGTGGAAGGCCTCTTCACGCCGGGAAGCGACTACCTGGTCGCGGACTCCGGCGCGCGGATGCGCGGCCACCTGCGCGCGCTGTTGGCGGACGCGGACCTGCGCCGCACGCTCGCCGAGCAGGGGCGCCGCACGGTGCTGGCGCGCCACACGTGCGCGCACCGGGTGGACGAGTTGCTGCGCATCCACGCATCACTGGTGCCCCAGGCCACGCAGGCGGGGCCGTTGTCACGGGGGAGGGTCACCGCATGAGCAGGGGACTTCGCATCGCATTCTTCGGCTCCAGCCTCGTCTCCGCCTACTGGAACGGCGCGGCCACCTACTACCGCGGCCTCATCCGCGCGCTGCATGCGCGGGGGCACCGGGTGACCTTCTACGAACCGGATGCCTTCGGGCGGCAGCAGCACCGCGACATGGCGGACCCGGACTGGGCGCGCGTGGTCGTCTACACCGAGCAGGGGACGGCCGACGTGGAGCGGTGCCTGGAGGAAGCGCGTCAGGCGGACGTGGTGGTGAAGGCCAGCGGCGTGGGGGTGTTCGATGCCCTGCTGGAGGCCCGTGTGCTCGACCTGAAGCGTCCTGGCGCCCAGGTCGTGTTCTGGGACGTGGACGCGCCCGCCACGCTGGAGCGGCTGGAGCAGCATCCGGAAGACCCGCTCCGCGCGCTCGTGCCCCGGTATGACCTCGTCTTCACCTACGGCGGTGGCGAGCCGGTGGTGTCCGCCTACCGGGCGCTGGGCGCGCGCCAGTGCGTCCCCATCTACAACGCGCTGGACCCCTCCACACACCACCCGGCGCCGGTGGACGCCCGCTTCACCGGGGACCTGGCCTTCCTGGGCAACCGGCTGCCGGACCGCGAAGCCCGCGTGGAGGACTTCTTCCTGAAGGCCGCGGAGCACCTGCCCGGCGCGCGCTTCCTCCTGGGCGGCAGTGGCTGGGAGGCGCGCGCCTTGCCCGCCAACGTGACGCACCTGGGCCACGTCTACACGCACGAACACAACGCGCTGAACTGCTCGGCGCGGGCGGTGCTCAACATCCACCGCGACAGCATGGCGCGCTTCGGCTTCTCTCCCGCCACGCGTGTATTCGAGGCGGCCGGCGCGGGGGCCTGCCTCATCACCGATGCCTTCGAGGGCGTGGAGCGCTTCCTGGACCCGGGAGGGGAGGTGCTCGTGGCCCGCTCCGGAGAGGAAGTGGCCGAGCACGTCCGCCGCTTGACGGAAGCAGAGGCCCGGCGCATCGGCCAGGCCGCGCTCCGGCGCGTGCTGGCCGGACACACGTACACGCATCGCGTCTCCCAGGTGGAGGCGGCCCTGGGCCTTGGGACCGGGGCCGCCTCTCCGACGCGGGAGTGCGTCGCATGAAGGTCGTCATCCTCGGCCTGTCCATCACCTCCAGTTGGGGCAACGGCCATGCGACCACCTATCGCGGGCTGGTGCGTGGGCTGGCGCGGCGCGGGCATGACGTGTGGTTCCTCGAGCGGGACGTCCCCTGGTACGCCGCCAACCGGGACCTGCCGAACCCGCCGCACGGGCGCACCGAGCTGTATGCCAGCCTGGACGACCTGGCCGAGCGCTTCACGACGCACGTGCGTCAGGCGGACCTGGTCCTGGTGGGCTCCTACGTCCCGCGGGGCGTGGAGGTCGGCGCGTGGGTGCAGCGGACCGCGCGGGGCATCACCGCCTTCTATGACATCGACACGCCGGTGACGCTCGCGCGGCTGGCGCGAGGCGCCTGTGAGTACCTGCGGCCGGAGCTGGTGCCGGGCTACCGGCTCTACCTGTCCTTCACGGGCGGCCCCACGCTGGAGCGCATCGAGCGGGAGCTGGGCTCCCCCGCCGCGCGGCCGCTCTACTGTAGCTGTGATCCGGAGCTGCACGTCCCGGCGCCGTGCGAGCCGCGCTGGGAGCTGGGCTACCTGGGGACCTACAGCGAGGACCGCCAGCCGGTGCTGGAGCGGCTGATGCTGGACGCCGCGCGGGCGTGGCCCGAAGGGCGCTTCGCCGTGGCGGGCCCCCAGTACCCCGAAGGGCTCCGCTGGCCGGAGAACGTCACGCGCATGGAGCACCTGGCGCCGCCGGAGCACCCCGCCTTCTACAGCGCCCAGCGCTACACCCTGAACGTCACCCGCGCGGACATGGTGCGGGCGGGCCATTCGCCCAGCGTGCGCCTCTTCGAGGCCGCCGCCTGCGGCGTCCCCATCATCAGTGACGACTGGGCGGGCCTGGAGACCTTCTTCGAGCCGGGGAGGGAACTCTTCGTCTCGCGCTCCGGCGAGGAGACGTTGCGCTACCTCCGGGAAGTCCCCGAGCGGGAGCGGCAGGCCATGGGGCAGCGGGCGCGGCAACGCGTGCTGGCGGAGCACACCGCGGAGCACCGGGCACGGACGTTGGAGGACTACGTCCTGGGGGCGGAGCGAGGGGGCTCGCGACGTCCGGGAGAGACAGCGCCATGCGGATTGCCATCATCGGGACGGGGTACGTGGGGCTCGTAGCGGGGACCTGCTTCGCGGAGTCAGGGCATGACGTCACCTGCGTGGACCTGGACGCGCGGAAGGTGGAGGCGCTGCGGCGCGGGGCGCTCCCGCTCTACGAGCCGGGCCTGGAGGAGCTGGTCCGGCGCAACGGCGCCGCCCAGCGCCTCCGCTTCACCGAACACCTGCCGGAGGCGGTGTCGCCGGCCCAGGTGGTGTTCATCGCGGTGGGCACGCCCCAGTCGGAGCGGGGAGACGCCGACCTCCAGTACGTGCTCGCCGCCGCGGAACAGATTGGCCGGGCCCTGCGCCACTACACCGTCATCGTGAACAAGAGCACCGTGCCCGTCGGGACGTCGGACCGGGTGCGGTCCGTGGTGGCGCGCACCACCGACGTGGCCTTCGACGTCGTGTCCAACCCGGAATTCCTCAAGGAAGGCGCCGCGCTGGATGACTTCCTCAAGCCGGACCGGGTCGTCATCGGCACCTCGTCCGAGCGCGCCCGGAAGCTGATGGGGGACTTGTACGCGCCCTTCGTGCGGACGGAGAACCCCATCCTCTTCATGGACGCGCACTCCGCGGAGCTCACCAAGTACGCGGCCAACGCCATGCTGGCCACGCGCATCTCGTTCATGAACGACATGGCCCTCTTGTGCGAACGCGTGGGCGCCAACGTGGACCAGGTGCGCAAGGGCATGGGGGCGGACCGCCGCATCGGCTATGCGTTCCTGTACCCAGGCATCGGCTATGGCGGCAGCTGCTTCCCCAAGGACGTGCGGGCGCTGATGTCCACCGCGCGCGAAGCGGGCCTGGAGCTGGACCTGCTGCGGGCCGTGGAGTCCACCAACACGCGGCAGAAGCGCTGTCTGCTCGGCAAGGCGTTGAAGCTCTACGGCAGCCTCGCCGACCACACCTTCGGCGTGTGGGGGCTGGCCTTCAAGCCGAAGACGGATGACATGCGGGAGGCGCCCTCCGTGGAGCTCATCGAAGGGCTGCTCGGCAAGGGCGCGCGCGTGCAGTGCCATGACCCGGTGGCCAGCCCCGTGGCCCGGCAGTACTTCGGTGACCGGGTGGCGTACGCGCCCACCTGCTACGAGGCCGCCGAGGGCGCGGATGGCATCTTCCTCGTCACGGAGTGGAACGAGTTCCGACGCCCGGACCTCAAGCGGCTTCGGGCCTTGATGCGCCGCCCCATCATCTTCGACGGCCGCAACGTGCTCGACCCGCGGCTCGCCCGGAGCGAGGGCTTCACCTACATCGGCATCGGGCGCGACTGACGCGCGGCGCCGGGTGACGCTGGCGGGTTCGGGGTGCTATCCCCACGCCTTGCCCCGATGAGCCCCGACG
>NZ_JAAIYB010000125.1 GCF_010894475.1 Myxococcus vastator | reverse complement strand
GGTCACCCCCGCCAGCGGCAACACGGCGCCCGCCCCCGCGAATGGAACCTCCGACCAGAAGAATGCAGGCTCGGCGGAACCCGGGGAGCCGGAAGACGACCTGCTGTGAAAGTTGGGACGCCCCCGAGTGCCTTCGCTGTGGCGGGGGCGCGGGGGATGATGCGAACCTTGTGTTTCCCCCTCATCCGGGGATTCGGTGTGCGAAGGGGCCTTCGGCTCCCTTCCGGGAGGCAGTGATGCGGAAGGCGTTGATGCTGTGTGCGGTGCTCGCGGTGACGCCCGCCCTGGCCCAGGACGAGGGCTCCAACCCGGGTGGTGCAGGGGAGGGCAATGTGCGCTACTCCAAGACGACCACCATCGACTTCGAGGACGACACCATCGAAGGCGACCTCACGAAGCCGGATGGCGAGTACATCGAAGCGCGTGACCGGGTGCAGCACTCGAACCTCATCCGCATCCGCGAGGACTTCGAGGACAAGGTGATGCAGTCCGTGGGCGAGCTGTAGCCAGCGCCACACCGCGGCGGGAACCCACCGCCGCGCGCGTTGTCTGACGCCGTACCCACTTTACGTTGGAGCCCCCATGGCCGTTCCTCTGACACTCAAGGTCTTCAAGGGCGACTCGCTGGTCGCCTCCAAGGACTACGAGCGCGACATCATCAAGATTGGCCGTCTCTCCTCGGCGCACCTGTGCCTGGAGGACGAGAAGGTCAGCCGCATCCACTCCGTCATCGAGGTCGCTGGCGACGGCGCCATGTCCATCATCGACATGGGCAGCGTCGAGGGCACGTACGTCAACGGCAAGCGCGTCACCAAGGGGCTGCTGTCCTTCGGTGATGAAATCCGCGTGGGTGGCACCACCATCCGCCTGGAGAACCCGGCCGCGGTGGCCGCGGTGAACCTGGCGGCCGCGGCGGCCAGCACGGAGGTGGTGACGGAGAAGAATCCCGTCATCGCCGCGCCGGCGCCGGCCGAGGGCCTGGCTCAGGCCGCGGTGGCCGCTCCAGTCGCGGGTGCCATCGACCCGTCCTTCGCCGCCACCCAGCAGAACGCGGTGGCCGCCCCCGCCGAGCCCGCGCCGGCCCCCGTCGTGGCCGCGCCCGAGGACGCCGCGCCGCGCGTGCGGAAGGTGCGCCGCACGAAGTCCAGCGGTCCCCTGGGCGTGGGCCTGCGCTTCGCCTGGGGTGACCAGCGCGTGGGCGAGTTCTTCATGGCCCCGGGCGTGAAGCGGGCCTTCGTCGTCGGCAGCGCCGCCGGCGTGGACTTCGTCATGGGGGACTCCCGCCTGGGAGGCCCGAAGTTCGAGGCGGTGCGCTCGGACGGCCAGTCCTTCACCGTGCGCTTCACCGCGAAGATGAAGGGGGAGCTCACCCGCAAGGGCGAGACGCTGGACCTGAAGGCGGTCATCGAGTCCGGCAAGGCCTCGCATGAGGGTGACGCGTACACGCTCACGCTGGACGCGGACGACTTCCTCTGGGTGGACCTGGGCGGCGTGACGCTCGAGGTGGCCTTCCAGGCCGTGCCCAAGCGCGTCGTGGTGCCGCTGGGCGAGTCCATGGACTACACCGCGCTCAACATCTTCCTGGTGCTGTTCTTCCTCGCGACGGCGTTCGTCATCTCCGCGATGAACCGCACGGGCGAAGGGGACGAGTACGCGGACGAGCTGTCGGCCGACAACGCCCGCATCGCGAAGCTCATCATCAAGCCGCCGGAGACGCAGAAGAACAAGTTCCTCGAGCGCCTCAACCAGCAGAAGGAGAAGAAGAAGAGCGGGGAGATGGCGGCGAAGAACCGCGGCGACGAAGGTCAGATGGGCAAGAAGGACGCGCCCAAGACCAACAGCCGCACCGCCCCCAAGGGCGACCCGAGCAAGAAGGACGAGGCGCGCGCGCTGACCGCGAAAATCTTCGGCGGCGGCAAGGGCGGAATCTCCACCGTCTTCGGCAAGAGCGGCCTGGGGGGTGACCTGAAGAGCGCCATGGGCAACATGTTCGGCGCCAAGGCGGGCAACTCGGGCGGCTTCGGCGGCATGGGGCTGCGTGGCTCGGGCGGCGGCGGCGGCGGCACGGGTGACACCATCGGCATTGGCGGCATCGGCACCAAGGGCCGTGGCGGCGGCACCGGCACCTACGGCAGCGGCGTGGGCGTGCTGGGCGGCAAGCAGAGCGTCGACGTGGGCATCACCTCGTCCGACCCGGAGGTCATGGGCTCGCTGGACAAGGAGCTCATCCGCCAGGTCATCCACAGAAACCGCGGACAGATCCGCTACTGCTTCGAGAGCCTCCTCAACCGCTTCCCGAAGCTGGGCGGCAAGGTGGCGGTGAAGTTCGTCATCGCGGGGAACGGCACGGTCGCCTCGTCGTCGGTGGCGCAGTCCACGGCGGGCAACGCGGCGCTGGAGACGTGCGTGGCCGGCCGCGTCCGCACTTGGAAGTTCCCCGAGCCGAAGGGCGGCGGCGTGGTGGTCGTCACGTATCCGTTCATCTTCAAGCAGTCCGGCGAATAGCGCCGGGTGGCCTTTCTCCGGGTGGGCAGGCCTGAAGAAGGTCTGCCCACCGCGCCTCTCCCCGGCTCCCTCTCCCCCGCGGGGGCCGGGCCAACGTCAGGACCGCATGAAAGCCCTCGCCTCACTTGCCCTGTGCGCCTCGTTCGTCCTCCCCACGGTCGCGAGCGCCCAGCAGCCCACCACTGCCCAGGGCGACCGCCCGGCTGTCACGTTCGATGAAATCGAGCGGGGCATCTACTTCGCGGTGCTCGGTGGGCCCCTGTTCATCACCAACCCGCCGGCGGCCGAAGGCACGCCGCGTCCGTTCTCCTCCGGGCCCATGGCGCAGGTGGAAGTGGGCGTGGACCTGGGCGAGCGCGTCTCCGTGGGCCTGTTCCTCATGGGCTCGAGCGTGCGCACGAGCGCCCAGTACGTGGGCAACTCCGGCGGCGCGGTGTCGGGGGACTTCTCCTCCCTGATTCCCGGCGCGGTGCTGCGAGCCCGCCTGGTGGGGTTCGCTGACAGTCAGGAAGTGAAGCGCACCTGGTTCTATGTCCGCGCGGGTGCTGGCTATGCGATGTTTTCGCCGGAGCGGCTGCTCCCCGATTCCGACATTCTTGTGTTTGCCGGGCCCGGAGTGGAGTACTACACACGGCTGCGCCACTTTTCCGTAGGGCTCGAGGTGACGGGGCAGTACCTCGTCTCCGGGGGCTCGTTCGGGTTCGCGGTGGCGCCGAACATTCGCTACGCGTTCTAGCGGGAGAAAGACGTGCCTCAGGAGAATGGAAGCGGTGGGCCGCGCCCGGGTGGGCGTGGTCGTGACGGGGGTGCACCGGGCCAGGGTCCTCGCCGTGACGGACCGGGTGGTGGTTTTGGCGGTCGTGGTGGCCCAGGCCGTGGCGACGGCCGTGGGCGTGGAGACGGCCGCGGACGCGGGCGCGATGAGGGCCCTGTGGGCCCCGGTCAGCGCGTCATCTCCGAGCTGAGCATCCTGGAGAAGGCGCTCTCGAAGACGGATTTCGGTGCGGAGAAGGCTCCACTGCAGGCCATTGTCCGCTCGCTGCGGCCCATGCGGCTGAAGTCGCTGGATGACCTGGACCTGAACACGCGTGGCCGCCTCATCACCACGCTGCTGCGCGTGCAGCGCCAGCCGAAGCCGGCCGCGCCCGAGGCGCCCGCCGCCGCGGAGGCTGCTGCTCCCGCCGAGGCTCCGGCCCCGGTGGAGGCCGCCGCTCCCGCTGAGGGTGAGGCACCCGCCACTGCTGAGGGTGAGGCGCCCGCCGAGGCACCCGCCACCGCCGAGGGTGAGGCGCCCGCCGAGGCACCCGCCACCGCCGAGGCCGCTGCTCCCGCCGTGGACCCGGCGCGCGAGAAGTTCGAGGCGTGGACGGACGTCATCTTCCTGGTCGGTCAGGCCTGGCGTGCCGCGGGTGATGCCGAGCGCGCAGAGGCGGCCTTCGCGGCCAGCGGCCGTCAGCCCGGCCCCGAGGTCGAGGAGCCCGTCGCGGCGCCTCGCTCCGAGGAGCGCCGTGAGCGGGGCGATCGTCCCGAGCGTGGTGAGCGCCGTGAGCGTGGCGCTCGTTCCGAGCGCGGTGAGCGTGCCGCTTCGGGTGAGCGTCCGGAGCGCCGCGAGCGGCCCGCCCGGGGTGAGCGTCCGGAGCGGGGTGAGCGCCCGGAGCGTGGCGAGCGTCCGCTGCCGGAGCTGACGGGCACCTGGGACGAGCAGGCGAAGCAGCTCGAGACCATGGGCCGTACCCGCGACGCGGGCCGGTTGCATGAGCGCAACAACTCCTTCGCGGAGGCGGCTCGCCTCTTCGAGACGGGTGGCGACCTCAAGAGCGCCCTGCGCAACGCCCTGGCCGGGAGCGACAACGACATGGCCCGCCGTCTGGTGGGCACGCTGCCGCCGGATCAGCTCGCGCCCACGCTGGAGAAGGCCGGCGCCTACGAGCTCCTCATGGAGCACTTCGTCGGCAAGGGTGACTTCGAGAACGTGGCCCGCCTCTACGAGCGCGCCCGCCAGTTCGACCAGGCGGCGCTCGCCTACGAGCGCTCCGGGAAGCTCACCCTGGCGCGCAAGTCGTACGAGCGCGCGCGGGACGTCGCCAGCGCCAACCGCATCCGTGGGCTCGAGGTGAAGAGCCTGGTGGAGCGGGGTGACCGGCTGGGTGCCGCCACCCTGCTGGCGGCCGTGGGCCAGCGCCGCGAGGCGGTGGAGGTCCTCAGCCCGCTGCCTCCGCCCAAGGCCTTCCACTTCATGCAGCGTCTGAAGCTGGACGACGAGGCGAAGGAGCTGGCGCAGAAGGAGCTGGCCCGGGCCGAGCAGGAGCAGAAGCCGGCCGGCCGCGCCCGGTGGCTGGAGCTGCTGGGTGACATCACCGCCGCCGCCGAGGCGTGGGAGGGCGCTGGCCGCAAGGACAAGGCGCTCCCGCTGCACGAGAAGCTTGGCAACCTGCCTCGCGCCGCTCAGCTCGCGGAGGAGCTGCAGCAGCGTGACAAGGCCGTTGCCCTCTACACCCAGCTCAACGACAGCGCGGGTGTGGAGCGCGCGAAGGCGCTTCCGGAGACGGCCGCACCTGCCCAGTCCCCCGCGGCGGATGCGGCGGACGACAGCGAGGGTGGCGAGACGCCGCCGGACGCTCCCTCGGCCGGGTAGCGAGAAGGCCAATGATTCCCGCCGTTTGGCGGGTTTTGCACGATTGCTCGGGGGCGCTGGCGACCGGTAGAGTTCCGGTCACTGGCGCCCTCGCTGCTTTTTCTTTCCATTCCAAGGCCCGCCCCTCCATGCAACAGCCCACGCCCTCGTCGCGTCCCACGCTGCGCGTGTCCGATGACCGCACCTTCGTCGAAACCGAAGCGGCCCTCGACAAGGCCGGCCGTGTCGAGGAATTGATTCGCCTCTACGAGGGGCGCTCGCGCGATGTCGTCTCCGACGAAGCGGTGCGCCTGCTGTGCCGCGCCGCGGAGCTCGCGCATGATCGGCAGCGCAACACGCAGCGCGCGGAGGAGCTGCTCAAGCGCGCGTTGCTGGTGGCGAAGGATCCGCTCCCCGCGCTGCGAGGCCTCAAGCGACTGCACGAGTCGCGGCAGGATGGCGCCGCGCTGGCGGACGTCCTGGAGCGGCTGGGCGCCGTCACCCAGGGCGAGGAGTGCGCGGGCCACTATCTGAAGGCCGCGGACGTCTACGAGCAGAAGCTGTTCCGGCGCGACCGTGCGGTGCTGTGCCTGCAGCGTGCGGCGCGCGCGAAGCCGGACCGCGCCACCTTCCGGCGCGTGCGTCAGGTGCTGTTGTCGGAGGAGCGCTTCCAGCCGGCCTTCGAGGCCTTGGAGCGCGAGCGCGCGGCACTGGGTGACGCGGGCATGGCGGAGGAGTACGCCGCGCTCGCCGAGCGGCTGGTGGACGACCCCACCGAGCATGAGCTGGCGCAGCGGGTGGTGGACGTTGCCCGCGCGTTGGAGCCGCAGAACGCGCGGCTGGAGAAGGCCGCGCGCTCGTTGCAGCGCTTCGAGCAGACGTGGCGTGACCGCGTGCGGATGCTGCGCAGCATGTCGCTGGAGGAGCGCGACCGGAAGAGCGCGGCGCGCCTGTCGCTGCTCGTGGCGAAGCTCTTCGCCTGGTACGACCCGGGCGCGGCGGCGAAGGTGAAGGAGGCGCTGGACCGCTGCTTCCTGCTGTGGCCGGGCATGCCCGAAGGCCTGTCGCTCATCGAAAAGCTGACGCTGCGCTCGGGCGGCGATTTCGCTCCGGCGATCGCGCAGATTGAAGCGATGGCGGGCGAGGTGAAGGACCGCAACGCGCAGGTGGACCTGTGGCTGCGCGTGGGCACGCTGCGCCTTGGCCGGATGAACGACGCGGACGGCGCGCTGGCGGCCTTCGAGAAGGCCGTGGCGGCGGACCCGTCCCGCGCGGACGCGGCCAGCCTGACGGCCGAGCAGCTCCTGGAGAAGGGCCGGGCGCCGGAAGCCGTCGCGGTGCTGGAGCGCTACCTGGGCACGGTGAAGGACCGCTCCATCCAGGCGGGCATGCGGCTGCGGTTGGCGGACCTGTTCCTGACGCAGCTCAAGGACGCGGACGCCGCGCGCGAGCACCTGGAAGCGGCGCTGAAGCTGGACCCCACGCAGGCGTTGGCGGCGTTCCAGTTGGCGCGGCTGTTGGCCGAGGACGACGAGCTGGAAGCCGTGGTGCCGCTGCTGGACCTGGCGCTGCTGGCGCCGCGTCCGCGCCCGGAGCGGGTGGCCTTCTGCGAAGCGCTCGCGCTGATGTTCGAGGAGAAGGACGACGCGCGCGGGGCCTTCGAGGTGCTGTCGCGCGCCCTGGAGCTGGAGCCGGGCCGTCCGCTGCTGCTGGGCACGGTGGTGGAGCACGCGGAGAAGGCCCAGGCGCAGCCCGCGCTGGCGCTGGCGCTGCAACGCGCGGCGGAGGCGGCGCCGGTGGCGGAGGTCGCGGCCACCCTCTGGCGGCAGCTGGCCCAGCTGCTCCAGGGCCCCCTGGCGGACCCGTCGCGCGCGGAGGCCGCCTGGCGGGAGGTGCTGTCGCGTGTCCCGGGTGACGCGGCCGCGGCGGAGGAGGTGAAGTCGCTGCAGGCGGCCGCGGCGCGCGCGGACGACCCGAAGGCACGGCTGGAGGCGGACGTGGCCCGGCGCGAGGCGGCCGGCGCGGCGCCCGAGGAGCTGGAGCCGTTGGCTCGCCAGTGGGTGCAGCTCGCGCCGGAGGATGCGGCGGGCGTGCAGCGGCTGCAGGCGCTGTGCGTGGCCCTGTCGAAGTTCGACGAGGCGGCGGCGCTCGCGGGGCGGCTGGCGGGCCTGGCGGAGACGCAGCTGGAGCGCAACGAGTGGACGGCGCGTCAGGCGAAGCTGTACGCCGAGCGGCTGGGGCGTCAGGAGGATGCGACGGACCTGTTCCTCGGGCTGCTCGCCGAGAACGTCTCCACCGGCGTGGTGGTGGGCGGACTGGAGCGGCTGGCGGCGGCGGGCATCCGCACGGCGGAGGTGACGGAGGCGCTGGCGGCGCACTACGGCCGCGGCGGCGACCACCAGCGGCAGGTGGCGGCGCTCCAGCAGCAACTGGAGGTGACGACGGAGCCCGCGGCCCGCAAGCGCCTCTTCTCGTTGCTGGCCAGCATTCATGAGAAGCAGCTCGCGGACAGCCGCGCGGCCTTCGACGTCCGGGTGCGCGCGCTGCGCGAGGACGCGAAGGACGAGGGCGCGCGCGCGGAGGCGCTGCGACTGGCCAGGGATTTGTCCGCGCACGCGGAGCTGGGGCGGGTGCTGCGCACGCAGGCCTCCGAGTCCGAGGACCCCGCGGTGGCCGTGCCGCTGCTGCTGGAGGCCGCGAGCCTGGCGGAAGAGGGCGCGCTCGCCGCGGAGGCCATCGCGGCGCTGGAAGCGGCGGTGGGCCGTGCGCCCGAGTCGAACGCGGTGCTGCAGCGGCTGGTGCGGCTGTACGGGCGCGCGGGCCGGTCCGCGGACGCGGAAGGACTGCTGCGCAAGCGCATCCAGGGCGCGCGTGGGCAGGAGCGGCTGGAGCTGTTGCTTCAGCTGGTGGACCTCAACACGGAGCTGGGCCGTGATGCCCAGGCGGCCGAGGCGCTGCAGTCCGCGCTCTCGCACGGCGCCGAGGAAGGCCGGCATCTGCCGCGCCTGGCGGAGCTGTATGAGAAGGCCGGCCGTACGCGTGAGCTGGGAGACACGCTGGCGCGGATGATTGCGCTGGCCGAGTCCGCGGGTGACGCGGACAAGGTGGCGCGGCTGAAGCTGCGTCGCGCGCACCTGCTGCAGGAGTCGCAGGACGGCAGCGCGGAGGCGGTGCAGAGCTACGCGGACATCCTGCTCCAGCGTCCCACCGACCCGGATGCGCTGGCGGCGCTGGAGGCCATGCTCGCCTCGGGCCCGTCGCGCGAGGCGGCGGCGCGGGTGCTGGTGCCCGCCTTCGAGCGCAGCAAGGAACACCGCAAGCTGGTGGCCACGCTGGACGTGTTGGCGGAAGTGGCGAAGGACGACGCGGCGCGGGTGCAGTCGCTGCGGCAGGCGGCGCAGGTGCACCTGGCGCATTTGCGACAGCCGGAGCTGGCCTTCGCGGCGCTGGCGCGCGCGTTGCGCCTGGCGCCCGGTGACGCGGGCCTGCGCTCGTCGGCGCGGCAGGCGGCGGAGGACGCGGACTCGCTGGACAGCTACGCGGAAATCATCGCGGAGCTGGCGGAGGAGGGGAACGTCGGCTCCGCGCGGCTGGCGCTGCTGCGCGAGCTGGCCGAGGTGCAGGAGAAGAAGCTGGACGACAAGGCCGGCGCGGTGAAGGCGCTGCGCGACCTGCTGGCCATCGAGCCGGGCAGCCTGGACTGCCTGCGCGCCCTTCAGCGGCTGCACCGGGCGGGCGAGGAGTGGGCGGCGCTCGCCGAGGTGCTGGAGAAGCTGGCCGCGGCATCGCCGGAGCCCGCCGAGCAACTGGCCTTCCTGCGCGAGGCGGCGCTGCTGCACGAGACGAAGTTGATGGACAAGGAGAGCGCCGCGGACGCCTGGCGCGTCATCGCGGAGCGCGACCCGGCGAGCCGTGAAGCCGCGGCGACCCTGGACCGGCTCTACACCGAGAGTGGCCGTCACGCCGACCTGGCCTGGGCGCTGGCGCTGCGCCGCAACCAGGAAGGGCAGAGCCCGCAGGGGCGTGAAGTCTCCTTCCGTCTGGCGGAGCTCCAGCGCACGGTCCTGGACGACCCGAACGCGGCGCTGGGCCTCTATCGGAAGATACTCGCCGAGGACTCGGGACATCCTGGTGCGCGCGCGGCGCTCGAGGCCTGGGTGATGGCGGCGGTGCCCGCGAGCGGCGCGGCGCTGGAGGTGCTGGACCCGGTGCTGGTGCAGGTGGGTGACCACGCCCGCCGGGTGGCGCTGCGTGAAGCGCGGATGACGTCCGCGCTCACCGTGGAGAAGATCCTCCTCTCGGGAGAGATTCGCCGCATCTACGAGCGCGACATGCTCCAGCCCTCGCTGGCGTTCATGTCCGCGGTGAAGTCCTTCGCGCAGGGGCTGGACCGGGAAGGCGTGCAGCCGGACCTGGAGCGGCTGGCGCGCGAGACGGGCTCGCACGAGGTGCTGGCTGAAATCTACGAGACGGCGGCCACGGAGCTGAACGCGGGAGACCCCGCGGCGCTGGACTTGCTGCGGCGCTCGGCGGAGGTGCGCGAGTCGCTGGACCAGCCGGAAGAGGCCGCGCGGCTGTGGAAGAACCTGCTGGCGGATGCGCCCCAGGACCGGCAGGCGCTGGAGGCCCTCTCCCGCCTGTACGAGAAGGGACAGAACGCCAAGAGCCTGTCCGAGGTCTACACGCGTCAGGCGCAGCTCGCCACCGACCCGGAAGAGCGCGTGGGGCTGCTGCTCAAGGCGGGCGAGGCTCACGCGAACGCGGGGGAAGACGCGAAGGCCATCGAGACGTATCGCTCCGCGCTGGCGCTCCGGAAGGTGACCGAGGGGTTGCTCGCGCTGGAGAAGCTCTACGCGAAGTCGCGGCGTTTCGTGGAGCAGGCGGATGTGCTGGACCAGCTCGCGGAGGGCGCCTCGGATGAAGGCGCACGGCGCAACTGGCTGCTGAAGCGCGCCCAGCTTCTGGAGAAGGAAGTGGGGCCGGTGGAGTCGCTGCCGGTGTACCGGCGCCTGCTGGAGCTGGCGCCCGGAGACGGTCAGGTGGTGGCGGGCCTGGAGCGGCTGATGGCGCATGATGCGCCTCGCGCCGAAGCGGCGCGCCTGCTGGAGCCCGTCTACCGTGGCGTCAACGACACCCGGAAGCTGGTGGACGTGCTGGAGGTGCTGCTGCCGGGCGTGGCGCCCGAGCGGCGGTTGGAGCACCTCCAGGAGATTGCCACCCTGCGCGAGGCGCTGGGGCAGACGTCGCTCGCCTTCGTCGCACGCCTGCGCGCCTTCAACGAGGCGCCGCGGGAAGCCTCGGTGCGCGACGAGCTGGAGCGGCTGGCCGCTGACTCCGGTGCCTTCGAGGAAGTGGCCGCGGCCTACGAGGACCAGCTGGAGCGCGGCGCGCAGGAGCCCCTCTCGGGTGACTTGTGGCGGCGGTTGGCGGGCATCTACGACAACCGCCTCAAGCGCTATGACCTGGCCGTCCGTGCGATGGAGGAGCTGTCGCGCGGCGACCCGAAGAACAAGTCGGTGCTGGACGCCATCGCCCGGGTCCATCGCCGCACGGGCGCGCACCGCGAGCTGGCGCTCGTCATGCGCCGTCAGGTGGCGGCCGAGACGAACGCGTCCTCACAGGTGAACCTGCTCTTCGAGCTGGCGCACCTGGCCGAGGAGACGCTGGCGGACAAGTCGCTGGCGGCGCAGTCGTACCGGGAAATCCTCGGCCTGCGGCCGGAGAACGCCAACGCGCTGAAGCTGCTGGGGCGGGTGCTGGCGGAGATGGAGCGCTGGCCGGAGCTGGCGCAGCACATCGAGCGGGAAATCCAGCTCGCCGACGAGCGCGGCGCCCAGGAAGAGGCGTCCGACCTGCGCGTGCGCCTGGGCCGGCTCAAGGTGTCGCGTCTGGATGACCCGCGCGGCGCGCTGGAGCTGTACCAGTCGGTGCTGACGCGCCGGGCGGGCCACGCTGGCGCGGTGGGCGCGCTGGAGGAGATGGCGCGCTCGGAGAGCCCGCTGCGTGGCGCCGCGGCGAGCGCGCTGGAGCCCATCTTCGCCTCGGTGGGCAACCACCTGAAGCAGGTGGAGATGCTGGAGTCGCGCGCCTCGGCGGAGGCGGTGCCGCAGGAGCGCGCCATGCTGTTGCGCCGCATCGCGGAAATCTACGCGGGCTCGCTGGAGAACGCGGAGATGGGCTTCCTGGCCGCCACGCGCGCGCTGCGCGAGCTGCCGGATGACCTGCGCTCGCTGGAGCTGTGCGTCGCGCTGGTGGACAAGGCGGAAGCGCCCGAGGAGCTGGCCGCCATCCTGTCGGAGGTCGTGGGCAAGGCGGGCGACACCGCCCGCGCCGAGCTGTACCGCGCGCTGGCCCGCATCCAGACGGACCTGGGCGAGCCCGCGGAGGCGCTGGCGTCGTGGAAGCGCGTGCTGGAGCTGCGGCCCACGGACATCGAGGCGCTGGATGGCACGGTGCGGCTGGTGGCGTCGCAGGGCAAGCCCACGGAGCTGCTGGAGGTGCTGCGCCGGCAGCTCTCGGCGGCGGAGGACCCGGCGCGTCGCGCCACGGTGCTCTTCCAGATGGGCACGCTGCAGGAAGAGCAGCTCAAGGACGCGCTGGGCGCGCTGGCCACCTTCCGGCGCCTGCTGGAGCTCAAGCCGGACGACCTGCCCACGCTGGAGCGCATGGAGGCGCTCTGCCAGAAGCAGGAGCGTTGGCCGGAGCTGGCGGACGCGCTGGCCCGCCGCATCGCGCTGATTCCCGCGGAGGAGGGCCTGGAGCTGAAGTTCCGTCTGGCCACCGTGCATGAGTCGCGGCTGATGGACCGCACGGGCGCGCTGGCGCTGTACGGCGAGGTGCTGTCCGTGCAGGCCAACCATGCGGGCGCGGTGGGCCGCATGGAGGCGTTGGTGGCCCGCGAGCCGCAGAACCTGCTCGCGGTGGAGACGCTGCTGCGCGCCCTTCGCGCCAGCGGCGACATCGCGCGCCTGGCGCAGGTCATCGAGACGCGCGTGGGCGTGTCGGGCGACGCGTTCGAGCGCAAGGCGCTCCTGAACGAGCTGGCCACGCTGCGTGAGTCCCAGGAGGAGTCGGAGCTGGCCTTCCTGGCCCTCTTCCGCGCCTTCAAGGAAGACCCGAACGACGCGGCGATTCGCGCCCGGCTGGAGAACTCGGCGGAGGCGTCCGCCAGCTACGACGAGCTGCTGTCCGCGTACGAAGAAGCCCTGCCGCGCGTGGCCGAGGCCGCGGACGCGGCGCAGGTCTGCCTCCGGTTGGGACAGATGCTGGAGACGAAGCTGCGCGACTCGGACCGCGCGGTCTCCTACTACGAGCGCGCGCGCACCCTGCACCCCACGGTGCAGGAGCCGTCGCTGGTGGCGTTGGACAGGCTGTACCTCCAGTTGGAGGCATGGCCGGAGCTGGCGGGCATCCTGGAGGCCCTGGTCGCTGGCGTGACGGAGCCCGCGGACCGGGTGGGTTACCTGTTCCGCCTGGGCCAGCTCTACCAGGAGCGGCTGGACAGCCCGGACCGCGCGGCGGGCGCCTACGAAGGCATCCTGGCGTTGGACCCGGAGCACCTCGCGTCGGCGCGGCAGCTGGAGGGGCTCTACGAGTCGGCGGGCGCTTCGGAGAAGCTCTACGGCATCCTGAAGCTCCAGGCGGAGAAGGTGTCGGGCGCCGAGCGCGACCGCGTGCTGGCGAAGATGGCGCAGGTCTCCGCCGAGGGCTTGTCGGACCTGGGCCGCTCCATTGACCTGTACCGCGAGCTGCTGGCGAAGAACGCGCGCAACGAGCAGGCCTTCTCCGCGCTGGAGTCGCTCTACGAGCGCGCCGACCGGCCGCAGGACCTGCGGGAGCTGCTCGAGGGCCGGCTGGCGGTGACGCTGGACCCCCGCGAGGTCGTGCGCCTCAACGAGCGCCTGGGCCGCGTCGTGTACCGCCTGCTGAAGCAGCCGGACCAGGCGGTGCCGTTCTTCAAGGCCGCGCTGGACCGGGATGCGCGGCACCGGGGCGTGCTCGACACGCTGCGCGAGCTGTACGACGAGACGGGCCAGCGTGAAGAGCTGGTGGGCGTGCTGCGCCGGCTGATTCCGCTCCAGGAGAGCAGCGACGGCGTGAAGGCGCTGCGCCTGCGTCTGGCGGAAGTCCTGGCCGGCATGGGCCGCCGCGAGGAGTCCCTGGACGCGGCCCGCCGCGCGCTGGAGGTGGAGCCGCACCAGGTTCCCGAGCTGGAGCGCGTACACGAGCTCTTCGTCTCGCTCCGTGCGTGGAACGACGCGGTGCGCGCGCTGGAGCTGAAGGTGCAGGTGCACCTGCTGACGGAGGAGCGTGAGCAGGCGGTCGCCGCGTACTTCGCGGTGGCGGACCTGTGGGTGGGGCAGGGCGGCAAGCCCGAGCTGTCCTCGGGCGCGCTGGAGAAGGTGCTCGAGCTGGACCCCGCCAACCGCACCGCCTACGAGCGCGCGTGCGACCTGTACCGGACGCACAACGACTGGCGCGCGTACGCCCAGGTGACGGACCGCTACATGCCCCACCTCGTCACGGACGAGGAGAAGCTGGCCGCGCTGCGCGAGCTGGCCCGGGTGCAGGAAGCGCGGCTGGGACAGAAGGACGTGGCCTTCCTGGCGCTGTGCCGCGCGCTCCAGCTGGACGCGTCGGACGACACGCTGCGCGAGGAAGTGGAGCGGCTGGCCGACGAGACGGGCAGCCACGAGGAGCTGGCCGCCGTCTACGAGGAGGTCGCTGACGACCTGCCGCGTGGCGCCCTGGCCGAGCGGCTCTACGCGACGCTGGCGCGCGTCCACGACACGCACCTGGATGACCCGCAGGCGGCGGAAGCGGCGTTCCGGAAGATTCTCGAGTTCGACCCGACCAACGCCACCGCGCTGGATGGGCTCGCCGCGGTGTTCCAGCGGCGCGGCCGCCAGCGTGAGTACGTGGTGGCGCTGGAGCAGAAGCTGGAGGCCGCTGGCTCCATCGAGCAGCGCAAGGGCATCCTCCGCGAGATTGCCCGCGTCTGGGACGAGCAGTTGGAGGACCCCGTCGAGTCGGCCAGCGCGCTGCTGCGTGCGTTGGAGCTCGAGCCCGACGCGGAGACGCTCGGCGTGCTCACCGCGCTGTACCGCCGTCAGCGCTCGTGGCCGGACGTGGCGTCCACGCTGCTTCGGGCCCGGGACCTGGCGGACAGCATCGAGGAGCGCGCGCGCATCCAGGTGGAGGTGGCGGGCGTCTACGAGCGTGACCTCGGCGACGACGAGTCGGCGGTGGCCGCGTACCGGCAGGCGCTGGAGCTGGACCCCGTCAACCGCGAGGCGCTGGAGTCGCTGGAGCGGCTCCACACGCGGTTGGACCACCCGGCGGACCTGCTCGCCATCTACGAGCGGATGCTGGAGCTGAGCGAGGACTGGCGCGAGAAGATTCGCGTCCTCTTCCGCAGCGCGACCATCTGGGAGGACAAGTACCAGAACCCGGCGAACGCGGACGTCTGCGTGGAGAGCGTGCTCGCCATCGACCCGCAGAACGTCCAGGCCATCAAGACGCTCATCCGGCTGCGCCGGGCGCAGGCGCGGTGGGAGGACCTCATCGCGGCGTACGAGCGGCAGCTCGCGCTGGCCGTCAGCCCGCAGGAGCAGGCCGAGCTCTACGTGGACATCGGCAACGTCCAGTACCAGCAGCTCAAGGCGCTGGACCGCGCGGTGAACAACTACCACGCGGCGCTCGCGGTGGACGCCGAGTGCCGTCCGGCGCTGCACGCGCTGGGCACGATGTACGAGCGCAGCGGCAACTGGCCCTTCGCGCTGGAGATGCTGTCGAAGGAGGCGGAGCTCGCCGGGCAGTCGAAGGACGCGGTGGAGCTGTACTACCGCCTGGGGAAGATCAACGAGGACATGTTGATGGACACGGGCAGCGCCCGGACCGCCTATCAGCAGGCCCTCGCGGTGGACCCCGGCCACCTGCTCAGCATCCGCGCCCTCAAGGGCATCCAGGAGCAGGAGAAGGACTGGAGCGGCTACGAGCAGACCCTGCGCCAGGAGGCGGAGCAGACCGAGGACCCTGCCGCCAAGGGCCGCGCGCTGCTGGACGTCGCGCGCTACCACGCGGAGACGCGCGAGGACCGCGACACCGCCACCGGCTACTGGCAGGAAGCGCTGAAGCACATCCCGGACAGCCTGGAGGCGGCGCGTCCGCTGTCGGATGTGTACATCGCGCACGAGGACTGGGCGTCCGGCGAGCGGATGCTGGACATCGTCACGCGGAAGATGGCGGAGATGGCGATGGCGGAGAAGGACTCCGTCTCCGCCGCGGACCTCTGCCGTCAGCTCTACCGCCTGGGCTACGTGGCGGAGAAGCTGAGCAAGCGCGACAAGGCGCTGAGCTGCTACGAAAAGGCCTACGAGCTGGACGCGACGTACCTGCCCGCGCTGGAGGGCTACGGCAACCTGCTGGTGCAGACGCGCCGCTACGAAGGCGCGCTCAAGGTCTTCCAGACCATCCTCATCCACCACCGCGAGGAGCTGACGGACCTGGAGGTGGTGGAGGTGTACTGGCAGCTCGGCGACATCCACGCCGCGCTGAGCCAGACGGACCGCGCGCAGAACCACTTCGAGAAGGCGCTGGCCATCGACCCGGGCCACGAGCCGACGCTGCGCGCGTTGGTGTCGCTCCTGGAGAAGCAGGGCCAGTACGAGAAGTCCGCGGAGCTGCGGCAGCAACTGGTGGGCGTGCTGGAGGGCGAGGCTCGCGCGAAGGTGGGCCTGGAGCTGGGCCGCATCGCGCGTGACGAACTGCACGACCCGTACATGGCCATTGACGCCTTCACCAACGCGCTCAAGTCCCAGCCGGACGCGCCGGAGGTGATGGACCAGCTCTACGTGCTGCTGCGTGAGACGCGGCAGGGCCAGAAGGCGGCGGACGTGCTGGCGCGCATGCTCGCGCTCCCCGCGCTGGGCCTGGAGCCGCACAAGGCCAAGCGCGTCTGGTTCGCGCTGGGCGAGCTGCGTCGCGATGACTTGAAGGACGTGGAGGGCGCCACCGAGGCCTTCAACGCCGCCCTGGACCTGGACCCTCGCTTCGTGGAGGCCTTCAGCGCGCTGGAGGCGATGCTCGGCGCGGCGCGCCAGTGGAAGCAGCTGGAGGAGAACTACACGAAGATGCTGGGCCGGCTGCCCAAGACGCCGGAGACGCACGTGGCGCGCATGGCGCTGTGGCGCGCGCTCGGCGACCTGTACCTCCAGGTGCTCAAGCACCCGGAGGGCGCGGTGGCCGCCTATGGCGTGGCCGCCAAGGGTCTGCCCGACGACGCGGCGGTGCAGGAGGCCTTCGCGGACCTCGCCGGGCAGATGCCGGGCCGGGAAGACGAAGCCATCGCCGCGCTGCGCCGCGCGCTGCCGAACACGACGGACCCGCGCAAGGTGGTGGGCGCGCTGGTGCGGCTGTCCGCGCTGCGCAAGAACTACGACGGCGCCTGGCTCGCGGCGCAGGCGGTGTCCGGCCTGCTGGGCGAGGCTGGGGAGGATGAGCAGGAGATCCTCACCAAGCTGGGGCCCTACGCGAAGAACAAGGAGAAGGTGGAGCCGCGGCCGCTGAACGACCAGCTGTGGCACAACCACCTGTTCCACCCGAAGGCGCGCGGTCCGCTGGCGGAGCTGCTGGGCCTGCTCTTCGCGAAGGTGGGGCACCTGTACGCGGTGCCGTCGCAGCAGTACCAGCTGGTGCCCAAGCGCCACCGCATCGACGTGGCCAGCGCGCCCGAGTACCACGTCCACCACTACCGGTACGTGGCGCGCGTGCTGGGCATGGAGGCGGTGGAGCTGTACTCGCCCTTCCTCGTGGCCACGCGTGAGCGGATGGCGAAGCGCTCCAACGAGCCGGCGCCCGAGCCGCTCATCAACGTGGAGCTGCTCCAGACGCACCCGGCCTCGCTGCGGGTGGGTGGGAAGTACTTCGCGGAGCAGGGCCAGAAGGAGGTCTATTACCGCCTGGGCCGCACCCTGGCGCTCGCGCGCTCCGAGCTGGCCTTCAGCCAGCGCGTGGCCCCCGAGCGGTTGGAGGCCATCCTCCAGGCGGCGCTGAGCCTCGTCGTGGGCAACGTGCGCATCGCGGAAGCGCAGCACCTGGTGGAGCCGGAGCGTCGGCTGCTGGAGCGGAGCCTCAACGAGCCGGACCGCGCGGCGCTGGCGAAGGCGGCGCGCGCCTGGCTGCCCACCGCGACGCCGCAGGCCGTGCGGCAGTACCTGGAGGGCGCGGAGCTCACCGCGGCGCGAGCGGGGCTGCTGGCGGCGGGCGAGATGGAGCCGGTGCGCCGCATGGTGCAGGGCGAGACGGGCTCCGCCTTCCGCGTCCCGGTGCGCAACAAGCTGCGGGAACTGTTGGTGTTCGCCACCTCCGAGGACCTGCACGAGCTGCGCGTCGCCGTGGGTACGCACGTGGAGGTGCAGGTGCGCAGGTAGGGACAGACCCTGACGTGGGGTTCGTGCGTTAAACGGCAGGCGAGCGGACTTGGCTCCGAACCTTGACCCCTCTGGCTGCCACTTCTACGATTCAGGCGGGATTTCTCCCGTCATTTCCGAGGCTTACGGGAACGATGCGTTTCGTCTGCGACAGTTGCCGCGCGCAGTACATGATCAGCGACGACAAGATTGGCCCCAAGGGGGTCAAGGTTCGTTGCAAGAAGTGCGGCCACACCATCACCGTGCGTCCCGCTGGCGCGACGGCCGCGAAGGACTCCGCGTCTGAGTCCTCGACCTCCGAGGCTTCCGCCTCGACTGACGCGGGCAAGGGGAGTGACGCGCCCGCCGCCACGATGCCGGCGACGTTGGGCACGCCGCCCGAAGGCGGCCTCTTCACCGACGTGGAAGAGGACGAGATTGGCGCCGTCTTCGACCAGGTGCTGAGCTCCGGCACGCAGAAGATTCCCACCGAGGCCGCGAACGAAGCCGCCGCGCGCGAAGCGTCCGCGGAGAACGTGCGCAAGCTGGCCGAAGCGGAGGCCGAGCCGGACACGGAAGAGGCCAAGGCCCAGGCGGCGGCGCACGAGTGGTACGTGGCCATCGACGAGAAGCAGGTCGGCCCCTTCAACGTCGAGAAGGTCAAGGACCTGTGGGACCGCGGCGAGGTGGGCCCGGACAGCCTCTGCTGGCGCTCGGGCTTCAGTGATTGGATTCCGTTGTCGGAGACGGCGGAGCTGGCGTCGGTGCTGGCGCCGCGGCCCTCCAAGCCCGTCATCGTCGCGCCCGAGCCCGTGTCCGGCTCGACGCCCACGGTCTCCTCCGGCCCCGTGCAGTCCGCCTTCAGCGCGGGCAAGGGGGCGCGGGGGGATTCCGGGCCCGCGAGCGCTTCCGAGGAAGCCGTGGGCTGGAAGCCGTCCGCGGCCAGTGTGCTGGCCTCGCTGGTGAAGGAAGAGAACGACGCGCTGTCGAAGCCGCCGCCGACGCCCGCGCCCGCGCTGGGCCGGGAACCGGTGTCGCAGTCGCGACTGTTGGATGTGCCCATGCCGCCGCCGGAGCCGGTGTCCTCGCCGTCCCTGCGGGGCGCCGAAGTGCCGATGGCTCAGCCCATGGCCGCGCCCATGGCGTATGGGCAGCAGCCCGTGCAGCAGTATCAGCAGCCGGCGCCCATGCCGTATGGGCATCAGCCCGGGCCGCAGTATGCGCAGCCCATGCCCGCGCCGTACCCGCCGCAGCCGAGCTACCCGGTCGCCTACCCGCCGCCGGGTGCGGGGCAGGGT